>DFDK01000114.1:41337-87144 GCA_002367695.1 Acidimicrobium sp. UBA3029
CGGTCAGGCTCCTCGTTCGGCTGACCTTGCTGTTGGCACCATCGATTCTTGGATTATCTGGAATCTCACTGGTGCAAAATCCTTTGTCACCGACCCATCAAATGCAAGTCGCACCATGTTGTTCGATATCAACCATATGCACTGGAGCGAACAATTGTGCGACACCTTTGATGTGCCGCTCGCTTCATTGCCAACCGTTGTTCCGTCGAGTGGCAGGTGCGGCGTTACGCAGAGCTTCACAAATACAGACAACAAAGCCGACATCAATATTCCAGGCGGCATACCGATCTCGGGCATCGCCGGCGATCAACAAGCCGCACTGTTCGGTCAAGCATGTTTTGATATTGGCAGCAGTAAGAACACGTATGGCACGGGCAGTTTCGTTCTCATGAATGTCGGCACTGCGTGTCCACCACCAACTGATGGCATGCTCACCACCGTGGCATGGGATCTTGGGTCTGGTAAACCAACTTATGCTCTCGAAGGTTCCATCTTCGTGACAGGAAGTGCAATCCAATGGCTTCGCGACGGACTCGACATCATCGACAATGCCGCACAAATTGGACCTCTTGCAGCTTCGGTTGCAGACAGTGGTGGAGTTGTTGTTGTTCCAGCATTCACTGGTCTAGGTAGTCCGTGGTGGGACCCGCATGCACGAGGGATCATCTGCGGCATTACCCGCGGCACCACCCGAGCACATATCGCTCGAGCAGTAGTCCAATCGATGGCGTTTCAAACCCGTGATGTAGTTGAGGCAATGGTTCGAGCTACCGGAGTTCCTCTTATCGACATGCGAGTCGATGGTGGTGCAGCCGTAATGGACATGATGTTGCAGATGCAAGCCGATCAACTGGGGGTCACCGTAGTGCGACCAAAAGATTTGGAGACAACAGCGCTCGGTGCTGCTTACCTCGCAGGATTGGCTGAAGGTGTCTGGCCTACGCTGCAGTCAATTACCGAGTCGTGGAAACTCGACCGCACGTTTACGCCAGAACCAAACCCAACCACGGCGACCGATTATTCACTGTGGAGTCGCGCTGTGCAACGCAGCCTCAATTGGGCAGCAAACTCTCACTAATTCGTTGCGAGATTCGTTCGGCCATCATCACTACCGGAAGATGTGTGTTGCCGCTTGGCAGATCAGGAAAGATTGAAGCATCACAAACCCACACGTGGCTATAGCCGATCACTCTGCCAGCTGTATCCACCACTGCTTCTTCATTGGACAAAGCACCCATCTTGCTCGAGCATCCAATATGCGAATACGACCCAACGTTGTTGAGCAACCAACCCTGCATATCGTCGGTTGTCAGTTCATTGCTCACCGAGTTTGTGATGCCAGCAAACGATCGACCCTCAACCATGGTTGCGAGCATCAAAGTTGCCTCCGTCATCGTGTCCATATCACGCTCGTCGCCAAGCAGATTGAGATCAATTTTCGCGCTATTGCGCCCCCCATCAGGCTGGTTGTCGTGCAAACCCGCAAGCGTGATGCTGCCAGTCGAGTACACGCGCATCACTGCCGCAAACATGGCTCCGTGCATTTTGTCGTGAGCAGTTGTGTGATTGAGCGGTAGTAGGTGGATATTGCCTTGTTCTGTTTGACTGTTGTCGTTGTGCTTACCAGTACGCGTTGATGTAGTTCGCAGTAACGTCGATATTGCGTATCGTGCTTCGCTTGGCTCTTTCAACGCAAGAGTAAACGCAACTGCCGGATGATCCTTTACGCCATGCCCAATTCCACTTCGTTGAATCTTGGTGCGCAACAAAATCTGTGGCGTCGAGATTGCCCCCGCGCACACCACCACAGCATTGGCATCAATGTCACTTCCATTTGCTAAGTGCACACCCACCACGTCATTGCCATTCATATTCAGTCGATCAACTGCCGAGCTACCTCGAATCTCTAAGTTGAATCTCGATCTCGCTGGCTCAAGATAGATGTCGTTGACCGAGGCGCGCCGACCGCCATTACATGTCAGCGCCACTGCACCAATTCCATGACCAGCGAGTGAGGCAGTACTCAAATCGTCGCGCCTTTCAAATCCCAAATCTGTTGCGGCATCTACAAGCGCGCGGTCAACATTTCCCCACTCGCCAAGAAGCGTGGTGAAGAGCGGTATGGGTAAGTTTGCAAAAACAGGTGCAACATCTCGCCACGACCAGCCGTCGCATCCCAAGTCGCGCTCCCACCTGTCGTAATCGCTTGCCATCCCCCACATACCAACCATCGCATTGACCGACGAACTTCCGCCCGTACCCACACCACGCACATAATCACTAAGACCTTGACTTGCAGTTCGACGCACAGGTATGCGCAAGTTTCGATTCTCGACTTCTAGGGCCTCGACAAAATTAGTGCTCTGTATCCCATCCGCTTCGAGTGCAGCCGCAACATCTGGCCCAGATTCCAACAACAGCACATCAACATCTTGGTTTTGCGACAAACGCGCCGCGATAACCGCCCCGGCAGATCCAGCACCAACGACCACAACTCTTGGACGTTTGGTTTGATGTTCGTTTCGGCGAAGTATTGCCATGGATATATTCATAGTCGCTGGATTGAGAGCAACTTGCGTTCACGTTTAATCAATATTTGTTGCGACTGGCAAACCTTGTAGATGCGCATGATCGTTGTAGCGCATCAAGGCCCAGTGACCGGCTCGAATCTCCACAAACTCGGTCAGCGAGCAATTTTTGGTATGCATCTCAAATCCACCCGTTTGCGGTGTCTTGAGGTGTCGTCGGATTACAGCGTCCACCACTCCACCGTGGCACGCCACAACAATTGTCTTCTCAAAGTGCTCTTTCACCACTTTGTCGAATGCGGTTGCCACTCGTGAATGAAATTGCGCGATTGTCTCTCCGCCGGGGAAAAATACTGCGTTGGGATCTCCACCCCAATTTGGTTTCCCGTACTTGGCCATAAAATCCACATACGTCATTCCGTCGCATTGCGGACCAGGATCATGCTCGCCAAATCCAGGCTCGACATTGATCTCGAGTCCAGCGAATGCTGGCGCAATGATCTGAGCCGTTTCCAGTGCCCGCGGGTAAGCACTCGAATACAATACGTCTGGGATAATTTCCTGAGTCAACGCGAGACGTTCGCGCAGGGCATCTGCCTGGATCTCGCCGAGTGGCGATAACCCAGTGCACGAACGCGGACCGCCCAGCACTCGGTTAACAGTGACAACCGATTCGCCATGGCGAACCAAAATGATTCTGGTTAATTTCACGCGAGTTTTTCTACGAATGCTTCAAGTTGCCGCAAGTTGCGACACTCGTAAACGCCGTCCGTAAAACTTCCGTATTCGCCCACTATCGAATCCCCCGTGTTCCAGTAGCTTCGTGGTTCTGGGTTGAGCCAATACACATGGCGCCCACGCTTTTGCATTTCCTTGATCACCCACGAAGACGCGGCGTGGTAGTTGTTACGGGCATCACCCAATAGCAAAATTGTTGTCTTCGGATTGATGTCTTTTCCATAGCGTTCCCAAAAAACTTCAAACGCATGGCCATAGTCGCTGTGTCCGTCAACCCACACAACGTCAGCTTCGGTATTGACACGATGAATGGCATCACTGATGTCAACATTTGATTTGAAGTAGTCAGTCACTTCATCGATGCCGTCAATAAACACAAATGATCGCACTTTTGAAAACTGCCCCTGAATCGCATAGACCAGCATCAAGGTAAATCGAGCGAAGGCTGCAACGCTGCCAGAGATATCAGCAACAACCATCAGTTCGGGCTTGGATGGGCGCGGATACTTAAACCTTGGATCAGCGGGCACTCCCCCATAACTCAGTGAACTCCGGACTGTTGCACGAAAATCGAGTGGGCCCCGTCGACCATGTCGGCGTTTGCGTGCCAGTTTTGCGGCCAACTTGCGAGTAAGCGGCTGCAGCGCCTTCTTCAAACTCTGCATTTCTTCTTTGTTGGCATGCATAAATTCGACATCTTCTGGCAATGGCTTACGCAGAGTCTTAGCCATCGCCTCGGCTCCGCGGTCCGCCACAAGTCGTCTGCGAATCTCTGCTTCAACCTCTTGTTTAAATTGCTCGATTCTGCTTTCAAATTCATCTTTTTCGAGACGCTCCTCAAGTTTTGTGAGTTCCTCAGCTGCCTGCTCGCGGTTTGCTTCCATCAATTTGTCGAGCATGTTGTCGAGATCAAGGTTTCGCAGCGTTCGATACAAGTAATACGTTCCGCCTACAGGACGACCAGGTTCCATTCCTGCAAAACGCTGTACCGACTGACGAGCAAGTGCTCGCATCATTGCTTGATCGCCATTCATCAATGCCTGCATCAACATCTGTGCGATTTCTTCAGGAGTCAGCGAATCCATGCCGCCACCGCTTCCAGCAGCACCTTCGCCTTGTTGTTGCATTTCTTGTTCTTCGCGCCACAACTCTGCATCACTGTCCGTCATGTCAGAAGGAATTTGATGCTCTGGTCCGCGCAGCGAGAAGTACACCTCAAAGATGGTTTCAAATGCGCGCCAGTGCGAATTGCTCTTTACAAGAGTTGCGGCCAATGCATATTTAAACGCCTGGCGATCCTCAATCGGGATCTCTTTGACGGCTTCCATCGCATCTAGGTTTTCCGTCAAGCTGACGGGCAAACCAGCTTTTCGTAATTCAGCGATGAAACCCGACATTAAATCGAGCACGGTCATGTTGTTTTGCCTTACTTGTCGACCGACAGTTCCTTGGCTGCCTTCGTGATGTCGGTCTGGTATTTGAGCAAGATGTGCAAGGTGTCTTTCGCTTCTTGAGCGTCGATATTTTCGATACCCATCAGCATCAATGTGCGCGCCCAGTCCAAGGTCTCGCTTACTGATGGAGCCTTCTTCAGATCAAGTTGACGAATACTACGAACGATGCGAGCAATCTGGTCGGCCAAGTTCTGCGTGATATCCGGAACCTTTGTGAGCACAATTTCCTTTTCGCGCTCCATGTCTGGATAGTCGATGTGCAAGAACAAACAACGTCGCTTCAGTGCTTCCGACAATTCACGAGTGTTGTTTGAAGTCAAAAACACCATCGGAATTTGTTTCGCGGTAATGGTGCCTAACTCTGGAATCGAGACTTGGTACTCGGAAAGAATTTCAAGCAGCAATGCCTCTGTCTCAATTTCGACACGATCCACTTCGTCGATCAACAGCACTACAGGGTCTGGACTACTAATTGCCTCGAGCAATGGACGAGTCAACAAAAACTCTTCACTAAAGATGTCATCTTGCACCTGCGACCACGAGTCACTGTTTTTATCAGCTTGAATGCGGAGCAGTTGTTTTTTGTAGTTCCACTCATAGAGTGCCTTCGACTCGTCTAAGCCTTCGTAGCACTGCAAGCGAATGAGTCGCGCGTTCAACATCTCTGCAACGCTCTTTGCCAGCTGGGTTTTTCCCGTTCCTGCTGGCCCTTCAACCAAAATTGGCTTGCCCAATCGCTGCGCAAGAAAGACCACGCCAGCAATGCCATCATCGGACAAATAGTGGACCTTTTTTAGTCCATCGCGGACATGTTCAACTGACTCAAATCGATTTTCCATTTGAGCAACCCTAGCGTTTGGTCGCTACCGCATTCCTGCCAGACGATCTACGATGAATACACATGCCTGGCCTTGGTCGATCCAATCTCGTTGTTGCCACTGGCACAGCCATCTCTCGCATCACCGGTCTCGCCCGAATCATCGTTTTCGGGATGATCATCGGCCAGACAGCTCTCGCCGACGCATTTGACGCTGCCAACAATGCACCAAACTCCATTTACGAGTTACTGATCGGTGGGTTACTTGCAGCCAGCCTTGTGCCGCTATTCACTTCTCTACTCAATGACACTGCACAAACTCATGAGTCGCAGCACGGAACCGATGCCATCATCAGCATCTCGCTCATCTTGCTTGCCGTAATCACCATCGTCTCAATCGTCGCATCCCCTGCAATCTTCCATCTGTTTTCAATTCACCCAGCACCAGGAGTTGATACTGAAGTATTTCGCAGTGCCGGCACAGCACTCACACGAATCTTCGTTGTGCAAATATTTTTCTATGGTGTAAGTGCACTGTGCTCTGCGTTACTCAATGCTCGCCGACGTTTTTTTGCAGCCGCGTGGTCACCAGCAGCGGCCAATGTCATCGCCATCTTGTTCCTTTTGTCAATTACTTCAAATTCGCAGCCGAATATCACCGATGTTCTTGGTGGATCAACGCTGATGTGGCAACTTGGTCTCAGTACAACAGTCGGAATCGCAGTCATGGCTCTTATTCAAGTTATTGCTGTGCACCGCAGCGGCATTACTTTTCAATTCCGTCCACAGTTTTCTCACCCTGCTGTACGCAAATTGATTCAACTTTCTTTTTGGACTTTTGGCTACGTTGTTGCCAACCAAGTCGCGTTGGTAGTAATCAAAAATCTTGCGTCCCCCGGTAGCGGTCTTGTTGATGCCTACTCAAAAGCATTCATTTTGTTTCAGCTCCCACATGGGATTCTCGCCGTTTCCATTGCAACTACATTTCTCCCCGATCTTGCACGACTTGCCGCCACCAACGACCACGCGGCATTTGCAGACCGCATGAGCCGCGGCATCACACTCACCGCACTTTTCACTATCCCAGCTTCATTTGGTTTGTTCGTTCTCTCCAAACCCATCATCAGTCTTGTTTTGCAGCACGGAAACTTTTCCTCTCAAGCCACTGTTAATACTGCGAGAGCACTGAGCGGACTCGCGCTAGGTCTTACTGGATTTTCTGTGTACCTGTTTGTCTTGCGCGGTTTCTATGCCAAGCAGAACACTCGCACTCCGTTTTTAATCAACCTCATCGAGAACCTAATCAATATTGTTCTCGCCATAGTTCTTGTCGATCGCTTTGACGTACTGGGCCTTGGTATTGCTTTCTCCATCGCCTACGTCATCAGCGCGGTCGTCGCCACGGTTGTTCTCGCGTCCAAAAACCAATCCATTGATCTCCGTAGCCTTGCCATCGATCTCATTCGCATCACTGTTGCAGGTGTTGTCATGGCTATAGCCGTCAGAGTTGGCACTAACGCAGTTAGCTCTGCAGTTGGGCCAGTCGTTGGATTAGCTGCGCTGACCCGCGTGCTCGTCGGCATCACCATTGGTGGTGCCACCTATATCGCTGCGCTCGCGATACTCGGCGAGCCTCACTTGCGCGACTATTGGTCGACGAGAACTACCAAGTCGTCGCGATGAACAAGCTCGGCCACAATACCGTCAGGTAATTCGGCACTCTTGCGACCCGCTGCGGCGCTTGCGTGGATCGCGCTCACACTGACCATGCCACGTGCAAACACAGCTCCACTCATGTCCTGGATTTCGACAGTGTCACCTTCTGAAAAGTCTCCGTGCACTTCGGCAACACCGGCATGCAACAATGACGTATTGCGCTCAATCAGTGCTTGTTTTGCGCCAGCGTCCACAACGATCACGCCACTCTGTTGAGCAGCAAATGCAATCCACAACTTGCGAGCCGAAAGGTTTCGATTATGCGGTAAAAATTGTGTTCCTGCACCTGGTGTTTGGGCAAGCGCGTGTACAACCACATCGGTCTTTGTTGCATCAGCGATCACTGTTCGCACACCCGACCACGACGCAATGCGAGCGGCCGACAATTTGGACGACATGCCCCCACTTCCACGCGCGGAGCTACTTGCACTGGCTCGTACCGATAACAATGGGTCATCTGCAGCAACCTGTTCGATGAATGTTGCAGATGCGTCAATACTTGGATCTGCAGTAAACAAACCGGCAATGTCGGTCAGCAACACCAACACATCGGCACTCACGCTGTGTGCCACCAATGCAGCGATGCGATCATTATCACCAAAACGAATCTCGTCACTTGCGATCGCATCATTTTCATTAATTATTGGCACACAACCCAACTCCAGCAAACGTGCAAGTGTCTGCCGTGCATGAAGGTACTGTGTGCGATCAATGAAATCGTTTGGCACCAATAACACCTGTGCGCCAACCAGACCATGGGTCGCAAGATGCTCGTTGTATTTATTCATTAACTGACTTTGTCCAACTGCGGCAAGAGCCTGAAGAGTCAGTGTGTCGGTTGGGCGTTGAGCTAAACCAAGTGCACCGACCCCGCCCGCAATTGCGCCAGAGGTAACGACGATTACTTCGTTTCCTTCACTACGCACGCGTGCCACCTGCTCGCACAATGCACGAATCGCTTCGTTTTTGATCGATCCATGCTCATCGGTTACCGATGATGTTCCAATTTTGACAACGATTCGCATCTCTACGTCTCCGGTGTGTACTCGAAACTAAACGCCCCAATATGCACAACTGCTCCATCGCTTGCGCCTGCGCGCGACAACAAACGAGCAACACCAAGTCGCTTCAGTCGCTCATCGATGTAATTAAGGGCGTCAGGCGTTGTCACGTCACTCAGGGCAACTGAACGCTCAACATCGCGACCGATCAATCTAAATTCGTTGTCGCCCATTCTTTCAATATGTGTGCCTTCTGGCTCTGGGCGAATCACTACCGACGACTCTTGCGATGGCACAAGCGTGCGCGCGCGTTGCACGAGTTCTGCAAGTGCTCCCAAAATTGGTCGTACCCCATCACCAGTCACGGCCGACATCCGTTGACCCTTCCATGCAAGCATCACTTCTTCGGTTGCGGAATCTGTTTTGGTACCAACAACTAGGCGTGGTCGCTCAAGCAACTCAGGCTGATAGGCCTGTAACTCTTGCAACAAGATTCTTTCTTGCTCATCAGCAGATACTTCGTCCATCGGCGCAAGATCTACAAGTACGCACAACACTCGAGCACGTTCAATATGGCGCAAAAATTGATGCCCAAGTCCACGTCCCTCGCTAGCACCTTCAATAATTCCTGGAATATCGGCGATGATGAATTCGCTCGAACCGCCCATGCGCACAACTCCAAGGTGAGGCTCAAGCGTGGTAAATGGATAGTTGGCAATTTTTGGTTTCGCTGCACTGACAGAACTAATGAATGTTGATTTGCCAGCGTTTGGGAAACCAACAAGTGCTACGTCGGCCATCAGTTTGAGTTCAAGTTTTAGCCAGCGATCTTTACCGTGCTCGCCTTGCTCAGCAAATTTTGGTGCACGCCTGCGGTTAGACAAAAAGCGCGCATTGCCGCGTCCGCCCTGACCGCCTTTGGCAGATTGCCAGCGAGTGCCGTTGACTGCCAAGTCGGCCAGAATCTCGCCCGTATACATATCGCGCACAACTGTGCCTTCAGGAACCTTGATGACCATCTCTTCACCACGGCGACCGTGCAGGTCCTTACCCATTCCGTGAACGCCATCGCCCGCCCTTCTGTGGGGGTGATCGCGAAAAGCCAATAACGAAGCAACGTTGTGGTCGGCTACCAGCCATACCGAACCGCCGTCACCGCCATCACCGCCGTTTGGGCCTCCAAAAGCAACAGGGCCTTCTCGCCTGAAACTGACGCAGCCAGCACCGCCATCGCCACCGCGGACGTTTAATTGGGCTTCATCGACAAAGGCACTCATAGGGGCTTTCAATCCTACTAGTACACCCTCCACGTATCGTGTAGTTATATGACATCTGAACCACTTTCGCGCAGCGTCGCATGGGCTCAAACAATGGACGGCTTTGCTTCAGACGAACAGATTCGTTTCGCCCACAAAGACTCGTGGTCTGGCCCAGGTGCGCGTCAGATCATTGATCGTGCCGAGCGTGAATCACGCGAAGAATCTGCTCTTGCCCCACTAGCCACACGTGCATTTGGTGCTGGCAACCGCGCCAATGCCCAGGAAGCAGACCCATTTCGTACCTGTTTCGAACGAGATCGCGACCGCATCTTGCATGCCTCAGCCTTTCGTCGTCTTGCGGGCAAAACTCAAGTGTTCGTATTTCCGCAAGATCATCAACGCACTCGTCTTACTCATGCTCTCGAAGTTGCCCAAGTCGCAACGTCGGTTGCACGTGCGCTCGCACTCAACCTCGCACTCACCGAGGCCATTGCTCTCGGTCATGATTGCGGTCATGGACCAGGTGGACACGCTTCTGAAGATGCTTTGAGTCCATTTGTTCCCCAAGGTTTTGATCACGCCGTCTGGGGCGCCGATGTCACTCTTGTCCCACTCAATTTGTGTGTCGAGACCCTTGACGGTATTCGCAATCACTCGTGGTCACGTCCGGCGCCAATGACCCCCGAAGGCGAAGTTGTCTCATGGGCCGACCGCATTGCTTACGTCTGTCACGACTTTGAAGATGCCGCGGCGGCCGGAATTGTTACCATCGATCAACTCCCAGAACAAGTGCGCACACTTTGCGGCACTGCTCGCTCACAACAACTTCGATCGTTCATCTCGTCAATGATCACGGCAACTGCCTCAACTGGCCGTATCGGCATGCAACCAGTACAAGCCGACGCTCTCGCAGAGTTTCGTCGCTTCAACTACGAAAATATTTACATGCGCGATGCGTCTCGCAACCAAGCAAAATCGGTTATCGATCTGCTGCAAGCACTTGTCGAGCATTACGCCAGTCATCCACATTTGATGCTTGCAGACAACGCACAAGGTGCGAGCCTTGCAAATCACATCGCCCCAGCACATTCAACCGAAGCTTTGCACAACGCTGTTGCATATGTCGGAGGTATGACGGACAGGTTTGCATGCCGCCAAGGCACAGCACTACTGGGTTGGGATGCGAGCAGACTCCCTCAAGGAATCGATACAAACTAATTCGTTATTACAACGAATTAAATGTTTGGAATAACGTCAACGACCTTGCGGCCACGACGCTCACCAAACTTGACGCTGCCATGCGAAAGCGCAAACAGCGTGTCGTCTTTGCCAATGCCCACGTTGTTTCCTGGGTGCACTTTTGTGCCGCGTTGACGAATCAAAATTGTTCCTGCTGTGATCTTCGTTCCGTCAAATACTTTGACACCGAGTCGTTGCGCGTTCGAATCGCGACCGTTGCGGGTTGAGCCGCCACCCTTGGTTTTCGACATGAGAATTAGCCTTTCTGAATGTTGGTGATTTCAATCACCGAATACTTTTGGCGATGACCAAAACGACGACGCTGGTTGGTACGACGCTTGTAAGTAAAGCCGTCGATCTTCGGACCAGCAGCAATGCCCATAACCTTTGCGGTTACTAATGACTTAGCGAGCTGTGCAGGAGTAGCAAGAACAGTTGATCCGTCCACGAGCATGATCGGGGTGAAGTTCACCTCTGAGCCCTCTTGAGCATCGAGCAGTTCGACATGGACCTGTTGGCCCTTGGCGACCTTCTCTTGCTTGCCTCCGGTTGCGATAATTGCGTACATAAGAAGTCCCTACTCTATCCCTTTCGTTACCAGTAACCCAACCACCGGTTGGGCTTTATTAAGTGAGCCGTATTTAATCAAGCATTGACAGATCAAGCGTAAATCCACGACTGTCGCAAACTGCGCAGGCATCGGAAAAACTCGTCAGCAATCCTTCTCCAATGCGTTTACGGGTCATCTCCACAAGACCAAGTTCGGAAATCTCAAAAACCTGAGTTCGAGTTTTATCGCGAGCAAGTGCATCTTTGAACGACTCAAGAACCTTGCGGCGGTTTTCCCTGATCTCCATATCGATGAAGTCAATCACGATGATGCCGCCGATATCGCGCAAGCGCAGTTGGCGGGCAATCTCTTCTGCGGCCTCAAGGTTGTTATAGAAAACAGTCTCTTCCAAATTCGATTTACCCACGTTTTTGCCAGTATTGACGTCAATCACCGTAAGTGCTTCGGTGTGCTCAATGATCAGCGAGCCACCAGAAGGTAGCCACACTTTCTTGTCTAGCGCCTTGAGCAATTGCTCATGCACACGATACTGCTCAAACAATGGGAGCTCGTCAGCGCTCGGGTTGTACAACTCGACACGATCGGCAAACTCTGGATTGAAAGCTTGGATGTAATCACGAACTTCGGCAAATAACACTGGGTCATCGATAACGACGCCGCGATACTCGCTCGTAAATTCTTCACGAATCACACGTACAGCCAGTGGAGGCTCACGGTAAAGCAATGTTGGTGAATTGGCTTTTTCTGCCGCGCTACGAATGGCATCCCACTGCGCAAGCAATCTGGTCATGTCAGTGGTGAGTTCATGCTCCGTTGCATTCTCTGCGGCCGTACGCACGATAATTCCGTGCTGTTCTGGTTTAATTCGATCAAGAATGCCGCGCAGTCTCCGGCGCTCGCCCTCTGGCAATCGTTTTGAAATTCCGTAAGTTTGTGAATCAGGAATGAGAACAACAAAACGTCCAGGTAGCGACACTTCTTGAGTAAGCCGGCCACCCTTTGCAGCAATCGGATTCTTTGTAACTTGACATAAAATCAATTGACGTGCTTTTAGTACTTGCTCGATGCGTGGGTCTGCACCCTGTTCTACAACATCTTCTTTGTCAAACTGTAGGTCGCCGCGATACAACACTGCATTTTTCGGCGTACCGATATCAACAAATGCCGCCTCCATGCCCGGTAATACATTTTGCACTCGACCCAAATAAATATTTCCGTGAATCTGCGAGTCATCATCTGCCGGTCGTGATACATAATGCTCGATCAGGCTTCTGCCCTCGAGCATCGCAACTTGTGTGAAATCAGGTCGCACCTGTACGCACATGAGGTAGCGGCCAACAGCTTTACCGTTACGTTCTTTGCCCTTGCGGCGCTCCATCAACTCGGCATCTGTTCCCGGTGTTGTATCCCGGTCGTCTGAGCGAGTGCTTCGACCGCGGCGGTTGCGTCCGCCCCGCTTGCCCCCGCGGCGACTCTTATTTCGTTCGCCACCCTCTGAAGCTTTGTCATTTTCGTCGGCATTGATATTTTCTTTACCTTTTCGAATTTGACCCGACAACTTTGAAAGCTTGGCAGTTGGCAAAGCGGTTTGTGCACTCGGTGGTGCAGGACGAGTATCGCCGATCTGTGGCTTTCTTACCAAAGCCTCGCCTGCCACCTCGGACGACATCATTCGACCCTCATTTGGTGGGTCCGGTAACTCGAGCGGCTGGCGCTGAGTGCGAGGCGGTTGCTGCGGGCGAGCATCGCCACCCACCCTCACCGTGCCTATCGATGAGGTATCAACAGCAGATGTTTCGTTATCTGCAGTTTCGTCCCCATAGTCACCATCAACGTCATCGGATTCAACCGAATCGTTTTCCACCCTGTTGGCATCTGATGATTGAGTCCGTGTGCCGCTAGCACTTGTGCGATTGCGATTTCGACCTCCGCGGCGACCACGGCGGCGCTTTTTTGCGGCTGCTATCGCCGCAGTTGACTGTGGACTCAGGGCAGGTCTCTGATCTGGTGCATCACTACCTGGAGCATCACTGCCCGGTGTGTTGCCAGAAGGATTGCCTGAATACTCGGGGACAGATGCCCCTGGAACTACTTCACTCATATGTCTTGCTCGTTTCCTTGATGAGATATCGCACCGAGGTGGCAGCGTTGCCGTCCACGTGCAATATCGTCGCGGTCCAGCGCTTCGAAGGAGGAAGACTCGTCTTCGCTCTTTCGGATCGCTATCGCGTGATCGACCTTGGGATGGGCAAATCGCCCGTCCTTGTCCTTCAGGCTACCCCCTGCCCCTACGCCAAGTGCGGCTCTAAGAGGGCTTTGTCGGCCGAACTAATTCAGACGCCTCATATGTACGCTCTGGACCAGACCCACCATGACGCCCATAGACATCATGTGCGAGCCGCCATATGAGATAAATGGGAGCGGCAACCCGCTTACAGGGGTCAGACCCATTGTCATTCCGATGTTCTGAAACACCTGGAACGTCATCAACGTAAAAATTCCACTCGTTATATATAACCCAAAGCGGTCACGAGCCATCTGGGCAATACGCCATACCCTCCACAACATCACGGCAAATAATGCAATCACCACTCCTCCACCAAGCATTCCAAATTGCTCGGCAATCGCCGAAAAAGGGAAATCGGTGAACTGAACTGGAATGTATTTGCCATTCGTCAGTGGACCCTGCAAATATCCTTTACCGAAAAAGCCGCCCGTTGACACAGCACGTTTCGCAAAACGCACTTGTAATACCACTGACTCAAGTGCTTTATCGCGCGAGTCTTGGTGCAGCCAAGATACAAAGCGACGTAATTGGTAGGTGCCGATAAATCCGTTGACCATGACTGTGCCCATAGTTACTATGGAGAGCCCGGTGATCATTAACAAATATCGGCGACGTGCGCCAGCAACAAGCAAGACACCCACCACACCAGCCACAATTACCGTCGCTGACCCAAGATCTGGCTGCAACAGAATGAGTGCAACCGGTGCACCCACGATGTATAGCGACATCACAAAGTGGTGCCAATCGATCTTGGTGTCGCTTGCCTCACTGAAATAGCTTGCAACCAAAACAAGAATGATCGGCTTCATGAACTCGGCAGGCTGCAGTGAGAACGAAACAATCGGCACATTGAACGACAATCGAGCACCTCCGCGCACGGCTCCGTACACGAGCACCAACACAAGCAACAACATCAGTCCGCCGTACAACAGACCAATCTGCGACCTAAACCACTCATGTCCAATAGCCATCACAATCGCAGCAACGGAAGCTGCAGCAATTATGTAACCGGCTTGGCGCTGAGTATAAAAATATGGATCAAATTCTTGATCAAGCAATCGCAAGTGCGTTGTAGAAAACACGTTGAACAAACCGATGACCGACTGAAGTACGACAACTGCAATCAGTATCCAGTCGATGTTGCGAATTGGATCTGCATAGCTACCGCTAAAACCAAACGTGCCGCTGCTGGTCGGCTGACCAAACCTGCGCCTCAAAGTTTGAATTGACATCAGTCGCGACTGTCCGATCGACCACCAGCCAAGCACGATGGATTACGCAAGTACGTCGGTGGCGCGGCAATTCCACTCTGAATGTTGAGTGGATCGGCAGCAACTACGCTGTCCAATTTGTATCGACCAGCAAGCGCCACAAACATACATTTCACGACAGGCGCTGCTGCCTGTGATCCATATCCAGATTTCTCTAAATAAGCGTATGCCGAATAAGGCTGCAATGGATCAAGGCTGTACGCACCAAACGCCGATGAGTCATTCCATGGCAAGTTGCCAAACCCTTGAGCTGTTCCGGTTTTACCCGCGATCGGAAGCACATCGTATGGATATCCCCTAAACAACAGCTCGCCTGTTGTCTTGTGGTAGTAGCCAAAATTAACTCCAGGGCCCGTTATCACTCGAGACATTCCACGCACGATTGGCGCAAGTCGATCGCCAGTCGTGTCCAAGGTCCTCACAGGCTCTTGGGTGTCAAAACGCTCGACCACATTTGCCATCGTGAGATCTGCAACTCCCGGTGATTTATCCAGGGTTCCTGGCGCAAGCACTTCTTGTACTACGTGCGGTGTAAACAGTTTCCCACCGTTGCCGAGCACACCATATGCAGTTGCCACCTGCATAGGTGTTGCCGACAACAGGCCCTGACCGATCGCAAACAGCACCTGATCACCGACGTAGTACGCACTACCAGACTCTTGCGAAATTGCACCAATATCGGCCATGCGTTTCTTCAGTGCCTTGCTCGGTATCGTGCCAGCAAATTCATTGGGCAAATCAATATTTGTTGGTGAACCAAAACCAAATAATCGAACCTGCTCCTCGAGGATCGGTTTGTAGCCACGCTCAGTCAAGATCTGCTCACCAATTTTATAGAAAAACGCGTCACTCGAAACTGCAAGCGCTTCCTCTACCGTCACACTTCCAAATCTGCAAGCTGAGCCTGTTGCGCGACAGATAGCATTTCTAAATACGCACTTCACGCCCTCTTGACAACGATCGCTTGGAATACTTTCCAACTTGTATGTACCGCGATCATCGAACACGTACTCAGCGCCACCCGGAAGTTGTCCAGTGTTCAACGCTGCATAAGCAACGAATGGCTTAAACGACGACCCTAAGTTGTACCGACCAGAAATTGCACGGTTAACCAGCACCGACAAGTCGGGGTCATCCGTTTGTGGAAACACTTGAGCGAATTTGTTACTTGACACACCACCGGCGAACCAACGATTGTCAAATCTAGGATAAGACGCCATCGCAATCACTTGACCAGTGTCGTGATTCATCACCACGACCGATCCGGCAGGAGCCTTATAGTAAACCGCATCAGGAAAAAGTGGATCTAACGTGCCATCGGGCAACCGCACGTTTCCTGCTTCAACTCTGCGCCGAAGGACAAGCTCCGTCTCTAGAGTCTGCTCAGCAAACTGCTGCAAGCTCATGTCGATTGATAAATGTAAATCGTTGCCGACAATTGGCTCCACTCGCTCGATTAAGCGCAATAATTTTCCTTGTGCGTTCACCTCATAACGGACGTAGCCAGGCGTACCACGCAAAGTTGGTTCGTATGATTGTTCTACTCCATACCCACCAACACGCTCATTTGGGTCGTAGCCAATCGACTTGTAATACGCGAGAGTCTTTTGCAATATTGCGCCGATATACCCAACGACATGGCTTCCAATTGCACCGAATGGATAATTACGTTTCCATTCCTCGCGCACATAGATGCCCGGATAATCCTCAATTCGTTCGGCCAAAAATAGGGCTGTTTCCTCCGAGACGTCTTCCTTCAAAGGCAAAGCCTCAAGCGGACCAAAGCGCTTATCTTCATACCTTTTAAACAACGCTTCAATCGGCATTTCCAATGGACCAGACAGTCGTTGGAACATCTCCAATCGATCTATCGAATCTTTCAACACTCCACGATCAATAGTCACAGTCAAAATTCGTTTATTGTCGGCAACCACACGGCCCCCCGCGTCAAAGATGCGTCCGCGCTCTGGCAACAGTCGAATCGTTCGAGTCCGCACTGCGAGCACCACCGACTCATTATCTTTAGCTTGAACTGCCTGCAAAAACCACATTCGCACAGACAAGGAACCCAACAACATGGCCGCCGCAACTGCGAGTGCGGTGAGTCTTCGTGAATGGTTATTGATTGCCATTGCGTCTATCCAACAGGCGATTCTTTGAGAGCCCAACGACAGACCGGCAGCAACAGTGGCGCAATGCTCATTCCCGAGACAACCAAAAACACGACTACCACGACTACGTGCGGTGGAAAATGACCGCCAAAACCCACCATCGACTGTGCGACCGGAAATGCCAACTCGCCCACTGCTCCAACGACTCCGATTGTGATGGCTCTTGTCCACCATGTAGGTTCTCGAACAAAGAACGGCAGGAGTCCTGCTGCGTATGCAGCAGCCCCAAATACCAACGATGCAAGACCAAGCGGCATTGACAGCACGCAGTCATACATCACACCAATGATCAGTCCTGCGGTTGCACCAATCTCTGATCCATACAATGTTCCAGCAGTCACCGCAAACAACAACATCACCGGAAGCATGACATCGAATGGTCGCACGTCATTCAAAAGAGTGGTTTGCAACCCGAGCAATATCAACGACACCAACACAAGCCGAGTCCAACGACTAGCCATTATCCGTAGCAGTCTCTCGCTCACGGTGCCGTTCGTTCAGTGATCGGTTGATATAAAAGGATGCGCACAAAACTCAAATTGCTCAGGTCTGCGACTATGTCGATTTCTAGTATCGGTCCGGCAGTGCCAAGCCTCTCTTTCACGCGAGACACAGTCCCCACCACAATGTCTGGCGGTGCAAGACTGAGCGAACCACCAGCAGTCACAATTGGCGACCCAGGCTGAACAACACCGAAGCGTTGGGTCGCATCGATGAAACGCACTGTTGGTACACGCCCCACTCCACGACCTTCCAAGATTCCTGTTTCACGAACCGAAACATTGCTACCAGGCGGAATTGTTAACGATGAAGAAATGATCGGAGTCCTAGGTGCCACTATCGAGCCCGGAGTGAAGCCGGCAATGTTTGACGTTGCCGGCACAGTCGGAACAGTTATTTGCGGGTCTATCGAGTCGGGCACCGAAACTATCGTCACTGCAGATGCGGGGTCTTCGTTTGGCGCCGTAGTGACTGTCGTCTTTGGAGCGTTAATAATTTTTACCGACAGTGCATACTGCGGGTCAGTGATTAACATCACGACTGCGCGATTTGCAAACACTTGTGTGATCCTGCCAACGAGGCCCGCGGCGTTAAGCACCGGCATCCCTACTTTGATGCCGCTTTCTGTCCCCTGATCAATTTCTACACTCTGGGAAAAATTGGATGGAGAGTCACCAATCACTTGGGCACTGACCGAGTTGATACCTGCCAATGTTGGTAATCCGTTGAGCGCAAGCAACTCTTGAGATAAACGCACTGAAGCTGCCGCCGCGACTGCCGCTCCTTCTTGCTGCGCAATCTTTTCTCGTAGCAGTTCATTCTCTACTGTTACGTCGTTGTAGTGGGTTATTCCATACCATGCATTTGTGGCAGGTCGAGTAACTACCCGAGCCACACTTTCAACCGGTCTAAACACTGCCCCAAAAATCGACCGCATCGACTTTGTTGCCGCACTTCCTTGCAGATCAAGTGTTACCAAGATGATCGATGTCAGCACAAGCAGCGCCATGATCCGCCTCGACTTCATTGACCGAACAGCCACTAAGAAACCCTACACAGACCTACTCGAAGGAGGTCTGTGCAGTCAATCCTTTCATGGCTTCGATGTTGTCAAGAGTCATGCCACAACCGAGCACTACCGAGAACAATGGCTCAGGAGCCAAAAATGCATGTATGCCGGTGTCGTGCGTAACACGTTCGGCGAGCCCCGTCAATAATGCCCCGCCACCAGACAGTGTCAGACCGTGTCCAATAATGTCGGCCGCCAACTCTGGTGGGGTGCGCTCAAGCGTTGTCTTAATTGCATCAACAATTGCTGTCACACCAGGATCAATTGCGCTGCGAACATCTTCGCTTGTTACCACTTGTGTACGTGGCAAACCACTCAAGGTGTCTCTGCCACCAACATCAGCAGTGAGCTCTTCTGCAAGTGGCCACGCCGAACCGAGTTGCAGTTTTACTTCTTCTGCGGTGTTCTCGCCAACATCCAAAGAAAATTCGCGCTTAAACATCTCAACGATTGCTTGGTTGAGTTCGTCACCAGCAACACGTGCCGAATACGCAGTCACGATGCCACCCATCGAAATCACTGCGACTTCTGTAGTTCCGCCACCAATATCAACGATCAAACTTGCGCTTGGAAGATGCACTGGTAATCCAGCACCAATTGCCGCGGCCATTGGTTCTTCAATGATGTACACCGGTCGTCGAGCACCAGCAAACTCTGCAGCCTCCTGCACTGCACGCCGTTCGACGCCCGTAATTTCGGATGGCACACAGATGATCATTCGTGGCTTATTCCATCTACTCGTGTGTACCTGTTGGATAAAGTAACGAAGCATTTTTTCACACACATCGAAATCGGCGATCACTCCGTCTTGCAGTGGGCGCACTAAGCGAATGTTTTGCGGAGCACGTCCCCACATTCGCTTGGCCTCAAAACCAACAGCCACGAGCTCACCCGTTCGACTGTCTACAGCCACCGATGACGGCTCATTTAGTACAACGCCCTCGCCTTTTACATACACAAGCGTGTTGGCGGTGCCCAAGTCGATGGCAATGTCACGTCCTAACGAAAGTCCGCCCCCACCAGCCATGCTTTGGTCTCCTTAGCGCGCCAACGCCGTGGCTTAGCGCGCGATCAATGAATAAATCCTACCTAACACTGCTGATCAATTAGGTTCTACAGATTTGGAAAGAAGATCCCAATTTCGCGAGCCGCAGATGCCGCAGAGTCACTTCCGTGAATTAAGTTTTCGGTAAACATCGTGCCGTAATCACCACGAATAGTGCCCGGTGCTGCAGCCTTCGGATTTGTTGCGCCCATCATGGTGCGCAACACTTCCCACGCATCTTCGGGTCCTTCGACCACAAGCGCTACTACTGGGCCTCGAGACATGAAAGCCACGAGCTCAGGGTAAAAACCCTTTCCCTTGTGCTCCTCGTAGTGGCGCTCCAAAATTGCGGCATTCAACGTGCGCAACTCCATTGCCACAATCCTTAAACCTTTAGTTTCAAACCTTGAGAGAATGCTTCCGACCAGACCACGTTCGACCGCATCTGGCTTGAGTAGGACAAGTGTTTTGGTGCTCATTTTTATAGTTTACGGCGCAAGTAGGTCCGAGCACTACCCACGACATACAAACTTCCCGCCACCAATACGGCATCTTCTTCGCGAGCAATGCTCAATGCTTTATCGCACGCAGCCTCAATAGTTTCACACACCACAACCTGTTCGCAACCCATTTGTTTTGCAGCGCTACCTAAATCATTTGCCGCAAGACCGCGAGGCGATGGTGCTGTACAACAAATCAAAACATCAAACTCATCTGCACGTAGTGCCGAGAGCAGCATCTGTGGATCCCGACCTCTGAGCGCTCCAACCACCAAGATTCGTTTTCCCTCTGGGGAAAAATCATCAAAAAATACTTGAGCACAGACATCGGCACCTGCCGGATTATGCGCTCCATCAATCACCACAAGCGGTCCGCGACCGAGCACTTCAAATCGGCCAGGCATTTTGACTGCCGCAAACCCCTCGCGTATCACTTCAACATCCAGCACTTTTCCAAAAAATTCTTCTACCGCAGCCAGCGCGATCGAAGCGTTGTCGCCCTGATGCTGCCCGTGCAGTGGCAGTGGCAATTCTTTATATACCGCACGCTCTGTACGCACATCAATCATCCGACCGCCAACAGCTAATTCGTTTTCAGAAATTTCAAAGTCGTTCCCACGAAGCAAAACCGCAGTTGACTCGGCAGCATTCCAAATTTCACGCAGCTCTTCGTTGGTATCACCCACCACGAGCACGCTTCCGGGTTTCGAGATACCAACTTTTTCAAAAGCGATATCTTCCAATCGTGGTCCAGCGAATTCAGTGTGATCCAAAGCGATGTTCGTAATTACCGCAACAGACGAATTTACAACGTTGGTTGCATCCCATCTTCCGAGCATTCCCACCTCAATTACGGCAACGTCAACAGCTGTGTCGGCAAAATACCGAAAGGCTGTTGCCGTCAGAATCTCAAAATACGAGGGTCGCACTCCACCAATGACTTCAATATCGGCGATGGCAGCAACGCAGTCTGCAAAATCCTGCTCACTGATTGGTTCATTGTTGCGCGAAATTCGCTCAGTCAATGCCTCTAAATGTGGGCTCGTATATGTACCAACTTGCAGACCATGGGCTATCAATAGCTGTGTGATGATCTGTGTCGTCGAGCCTTTGCCGTTAGTGCCAGTGACGTGGATCACGGGATAACTCAAGTGTGGCTGACCCATCAAATCCATAAACGTCTCGATGTTGACAAGCGATGGAGAATCGACGCGACCAGTTTTTTCGTAGCTGGCGTGCTCGTCTAAATAGTTGAGTGCCTCGCCGTATTGCATGTTGCGCAGGCTAGTTCTTAAGAAGCGGCGCGGCGCTGACGAGTCACGCGAGTATTTCGCATCACCAGTTCAGGACTCGACTTCGTAGTTATTGATTTTTCGTCAAACACCACACGTGCAACGTCGGTGCGACCAGGTATTTCGTACATCGTATTCAGCAATACCTCTTCCAAAATTGCGCGTAGCCCGCGAGCACCGGTGCCTCGCAACAATGCTTGCTCAGCAATTGCAACAAGAGCATCCGGAGTTACTTCAAGTTCGATATCTTCAAACTCAAAAAACTTCTGATACTGCTTGAGCAAAGCATTTTTGGGTTCTGTCAAAATCGAGATTAATGCTGCCTTATCAAGACTGTGTACTGCGCCGACCATTGGCAAACGTCCAATAAATTCTGGAATCATTCCGAATTTCAACAAGTCTTCCGGCAAAACTTGAGCGAACAATTGTCCCGGATCCTTCTCTGATTTCGAGCGCACCTCGGCATGAAAACCAACACCCTTGTGACCAATGCGATTTTCGATGATTGTGTCGAGACCTGCGAACGCACCACCAACAATAAACAGCACGTTTGTGGTATCTATTTGAATGAATTCTTGGTGTGGATGCTTGCGACCGCCCTGTGGTGGCACCGATGCAACCGTGCCTTCAAGGATCTTTAGCAACGCTTGCTGAACGCCCTCACCCGAGACATCCCGTGTTATCGAAGGGTTCTCACTCTTACGTGCGACCTTGTCGATTTCGTCGATATACACGATGCCCATCTCTGCACGCTTCACGTCAAAATCGGCAGCCTGTAACAACTTGAGCAGAATGTTCTCAACGTCTTCACCCACGTATCCGGCTTCGGTGAGCGCAGTTGCATCGGCAATCGCAAATGGAACATTGAGCAGCCTGGCGAGTGTTTGGGCCATATGTGTCTTGCCACATCCAGTTGGACCAAGCAGCAAGATGTTGCTCTTTTGCAGTTCAACTTCGTCGCGACGAGCATTGCCCGAATTTTTATATTTAATACGGCGATAGTGGTTGAACACCGCAACGGCCAAAACCTTCTTCGCTTGCTCTTGACCGACAACGTATTCATCCAAAAATGCGCGGATATCGCGCGGGATTGGAAGCTCTTCTAAACCAACTTCAGCTGCTTGACCAAACTCTTCGTCAACAATCTCGTTGCACAACTCAATGCACTCGTCGCAAATGTGCACTCCAGGACCAGCAATAAGTTTTTTAACTTGCTTTTGCGACTTGCCACAAAAGGCACACTTAATCAGTTCGGCTGTATCACCAAATTTGGCCATGAGTCAGTTTCCAGTGCTCAGCGAATCGGGCCAGTGCGGTCGGCATGGGTACGAGCAGTGATGATCTCATCAATCACTCCGTATTCAAGAGCGGCAGGTGCTTCAAGAACAAAGTCACGATCGGTGTCGTTGTGTACACGCTCAACCGATTGACCAGTGTGCTCCGCCAAAATTCCTTCGAGTAATTCGCGCATCCGTAAAATTTCACGAGCTGCCAACTCGAGGTCGGTTACTTGGCTATAGCCAACTTGACCATATGGCTGGTGCAACAAGACTCGCGAGTGAGGCAATGCCAGGCGCTTGCCTTTCGTGCCAGCGGCAAGCAAGACAGCGGCGGCCGACGCTGCCTGACCAAGACAAATAGTTGCAATGTCATTCTTGATGAATTGCATGGTGTCGTAGATCGCAAACAGCGCCGTGATGTCTCCACCAGGGCTATTGATGTAGATGTTGATGTCTTTGTCGGGGTTTTCACTCTCAAGGTGAATCAACTGTGCACAAATGAGGTTGGCAATGGTGTCGTCAATTGGAGTGCCAAGAAAAATAATATTCTCTTTAAGCAACCTGCTGTACAAGTCAGACGTGCGCTCTCCACGGCTTGTCTGCTCGGTGACATTGGGAACGTAATAGTTCCGCATCACATTTTCTTCACGCATAACGCCGTCTCCTTACAAGGTGTCTATCCGGTGGCCAACTGCACCACCGATTGTCTAGATAGTAGTTGCACGGCTTGCTTATTCGGTGGAATCCCCTTGTGACTCATCACCGAATAGATCATCAGCATCGATTGCGTTACCCTCTGGGTCTACAAGGGCCGAATTGCGCAGCAACCAATCAACGGCTTGTGATTTGTGAATTTGGGCGGCCAGTTCGGTCAACGCATCGTTCTCTTGGTAGGCCTTGCGTACTTGATTGACCTTGCGGCCAACCTGCAGCGCAATGCGCTCAATTTCTAGTTCGATGTCATCTTCGCTGGCGGTAATCGCTTGAGCAACCGCTACTGCACGTAGCGCAAGATCAACTTTTACCGCTTTTTGTGACTCGGTGCGCAAATTCTCGATGAAGCTCTCAGTTGTTTGACCAGTTGCAGACAACCATTGATCGATCGCAACACCTTGCGACTGAAACTGTTCAACAGTATTGCGCACTCTCGCCTGCAGATCACTAGCAATCATTGCTTCTGGAATTTCGATCGTTACCAGTTCCGCCAACGCAGAAGTAGTGCGCTCCACAAACACGCTTCGTGTTTGATTGAGTTTGATTTCTTCGAGGCGCTTGCGCAAAGAAGCCTTCCATGCTTCAACTGTTTCAAACTCCGAAACGTGCTCAGCGACCCACTCGTCAGTCAAGTCATCGAGCACCATTTCTTGCACTTTTTTCACAACGACTGTCATCTCAGCAACGTCGGTTGTTCCATTTGGTGCCTCAGAGTAAGTAATCGTCGAATCCAACTTTTCGCCGATCAATTTCTCATCGAAGCTTGCAGATACCCATCCTTTGCCAACTTCGTATGCCCAGTCTTCAACGTTGAGTCCTGGCACCGGAGTACCTTCGCGGGTTCCGCTCAAGTCGAGCGACACATGGTCGCCCTTTGCAATCGCCCGACCATTTTCTACATCTTTCAGAACACCATGACGTGCACGCTCAGACTTCATTGAATCATCAACGTCTTCATCTTTAACAAGCAGCGCTGGAAGTTCGATCCGCAAACCGTTGTAACCAGGAACAGTCACAATTGGTCGCACTTCGCACGTTGCATCAAAACCCAAGATGCCCTCTTCTTCGCCCTTTGTCACTTCAATCTGCGGAGTCGCAATCAGATCGACATCATGTTCGCGCACGGCTTGTGCCAAATACTCAGGGATGGAATCCTGGATCGCTTGCGACCTCGCAGCGCCGAGTCCGATCTGGGCTTGCAACAATTGTCGCGGAGCCTTGCCTTGGCGAAACCCAGGAATTCGGATCTCATTTGCGATCTTGCGGAAGGCCTTATCGATGTTTCGATCGAATTCGACCTCGTCAATTTCCACTGACAGTTTAACTTTGTTGCCCTCGAGGGTCTCAATGATGCTTTTCACAGAGCGCAAAGTGTACCCTTTTCAGTTGTGACAGCCTCATGGAAACCACATTCACTTGCCACACCGCATCTTGGTCAGATCGACCTCAAAAACGGTGACACCGTGCAACTCACTGTCGATCTAGAAGGGTTACCAGCTGGCAGCGAGGGCAAAGTCATTTTGGCCAATGGTTTCAATTGGCTCCGCTATCGCGTGCGTTTTGCAAATGGAACCGAAGTAGGTGATCTTGACCACCGCAATATTGCGCCGATTGGTAAGACCGCTCGCCGTCTTGAGCGCGCCGCCAAGCGCGCACTATAAAACGCCACAAATTTCATAACTCGTAGTACCGTTCGCGCTATGGCATCACCGAACGACCTTCGCAACCGATTTCCTGGCGCACGCAACGATTGGGCTCGCTTCGACGGTCCGGCAGGTACGCAGATGGTTGATGCGGCAATTCGCGCGATGAGCGACTTTGCAAGTTCGGGATCAAACGCAAATACTGGTGGTTATTTTTCTTCTGCTCACGATTGCGATGCGCTACTTGACCGAACACGTCAAGTTGTTGGCACATTGTTTGGCGCAGACCCAGAGGGCATTTGTTTTGGCGCCAACATGACAACGATGACAATGGCGTTCACTCGCGCTGTTGCTCGAACACTAAAACCAGGCGACAGAGTAGTCGGCACGAAACTCGACCACGATGCAAACGTTTCTCCGTGGCGCATTGCGTGTGAACTCTCTGGCGCCGAACATATTCTCGCCCCGTTCAGTACCACTACATTTATGCTTGATACCGAAGCAATGCTCAAGATGATCACGCCCAACACCAAATGGGTTGCAATCACTGGCGCATCAAACCTGCTGGGCACAGCGCCAGATCTCAAGCCAATCATCGATGCAGCACACGATGTCGGTGCGCGAGTCTTTGTCGATGCGGTGCACTTGGCTGTGCATCAGCCGATCGATATTGCCCAACTCGGCTGTGACGTTCTGGCCACCTCGCCATACAAGTGGTACGGCCCTCATGCCGGCGTGCTCTGTGTTAATCCGGATTTGCTCAATTCATTACCTGTCGCCAAAGTTCGTCCAGCAGAGAATGTTGGTCCGCGCAGGTTCGAGACTGGTACCCCAAACTTTGAAGGCATTGCTGCAGTAGAAGCAGCTGCACGCTTTTTGCTTGAAGAGGACATGCACAAGATCATGACCTACGAGAACGATATTTTTTCTCCGTTACTTTCTGGATTGCTGGCCATCGACAACGTCAAGGTCTGGGGTATCCCAACTCTTCAAGGAAGAACCCCCACTGTCTCATTCACTATTGATGGGCACCACCCCGACCATGTCGCCCAGGTACTTGCCGACGCTCGCATTGCAGTGTGGTCAGGCAGTTCGTACGCAGTTGAAGCCGTCGAACAACTCGGACTCACTGAGAGCGGCGGCGTAGTTCGTGCAGGAATCACGAGATATGTCACGAGCGATGATGTCTCACGATTGCTACAAGTTGTGACTTCACTCGCGTCTCATAACTAGTTCGCATCGCTAGTATTACTCAAGTCCGGGGAGTGGCGCAGTTGGTAGCGTGCCTGGTTTGGGACCAGGAGGCCGGGGGTTCAAGTCCCCCCTCCCCGACAAAGTAATACGGAATTAGTTATGACGCCCGCTTCCACACCCACTTCCAACCCGGAAATCGACGGCGCAAAATACGTTTCGTTTGTCTCATTCCGTAAATCCGGCGAAGCCGTAGCCACCCCGGTATGGATTGCACCATTTGAAGACGGATACGGGTTCACGATTGAGAGCACATCGGGCAAAGCAAAGCGACTCGCCCACACTTCTCGAGCCACTATTCAGGCGTGCAATGCCAAGGGCGTCATCACACCTGGCGCAACCATCTACAACTGCTCTGCATCGCTTGTATTGCACGAACGCGCAGAAGAAGTACGCGATGTAATTGCACACAAATATGGCACGACCTACAAATTATTTTCAATCTATTTGTGGTTTACTTCCCGTTTTGGAAAGTCAAAAGGACTCCCCGAAGCTGCGGTGATTCTAAAAATCACGCCATAAAGCTTCAGCGAGTAACTGGATACTTCGCCGACTTCGCGCTCATCTCACTCTCAATTTGATGAGTTGTTGGAAGCTGTGCTCCGAACCGTTCGGGTAATTGACGTACAAGTTGATACTCCGCGATTCCGACGTCCACCCCGCACAGCAACATCTCCAAAATTGCTCACAGCAGTTCCAACCCTGCTGCGAAATTCAGTCTTAATCTTGTCCTCTAGAATCGCTCTTGACCAACCGTTTGCACGTGTCTCTCGCGCATACCACTCTCGATGTTCGGTTGAACGAACTTTTGTGATGAGAACAACAATATGAAACCACGGCAATTGGTCAGCAGCCTGCTGACCAATTTGGCCATCTGGACATTTTTCCGCAAAAGACTTCATGTATTTAAGATTTGACACCGAAAACCCCTTTATTCCAGGAAATATCGATTGGAGGTCTGCTGAGAGTCGTGCAACCACCTTGGAGCCCCAACCGTTTCGTTTTTGTCGCAAAAGAATTTCAGTTCCCATGTGAAGATATAGCGCAATCATTTCTGCGTTGACTGCCAACGTTGCGTTTTGATGTGCGCCAACGATCCGAGATTTCAATGATGCGAGGAGTAGTTCGTAGTCATGCGAATTCACTTCCGACTCAATGTTGGTCGGCGCAGAATTCTGCTTGTTGTTTATCCGAGGTGTTGTGATATCCCCATGTGTGCGGACACACCTTCAGAAATGCAGTTGACTAGCATTAATCTTTGAGCGCAAATTTGCTTGAACTAGATGACATTTCATCGAGCACACCAACTATTGGACGCACGCCAATCCCTACCGTATTTGGCACATCGATGTAGCCGTCGTGAAGCACAAACGGTTCAGTCACATCTTGCACGAAGTACCGAGAAGAAGCCGAAGTGTCACCTGGCAACGTAAAGCCTGGCAATGCTGCGAGCGCCAGGTTCGCGGCACGACCAATGCCGGTTTCGAGCATTCCCCCGCACCACACGGGCACACCTCGCGAGACACACAAATCATGAATCTTTTTCGATTCTAAATATCCACCAACCCGCCCAGGCTTGATGTTGATGATTGAACACGCACCAATATCAAGAGCGCCACGCGCTACATCCAATGTCGTAATCGACTCATCTAGACAAATTGGTGTTCCAACCTTCTTGCTCAGTTCCACATGTCCGATCAAATCTTCTTCTGGTAACGGTTGTTCTATCAACAGCAAATTGAATTCATCCAACTTTGCCAAATGCGGGGCGTCAGCAATGGTGTACGCCGAGTTGGCATCCACCTGCAACAACATGTCATCGCCAAACGCCTCACGCACCGCACGCACCCGTTCAATGTCTAAACCAGGCTCAATTTTAAGTTTGATACGCACATACCCTTGCTCGAGATACCCGCTTACAGTTTCTAAGAGTTCTTCAGTCGTTGACGCAATACCTACCGACACGCCCGATGCAACGCGTGTTTGAGTGGCTCCCAAAAATGTTGCAAGCGACATTTTGTCGCAGCGCAATTGATAATCAAGAAGTGCGGTTTCTACTGCGGCTTTAGCCATGAAGTTGCCTCGAATACTTGAGGCCGCCAATACAAACTCTTGAGCCGTCATGGTCGGAGTGATCATCGGCAACAGGTACCTCGTGATCACTTCATCACAGCCATCAACATATTCGCTCGAGTACAACGGCGCGGCCATCGCCACACACTCACCCCACCCCTCTTCATCGCTGCCAACAACATGCACATACAACAAGTCGCGATCCACTTCCACCCCAAATGAAGTTCGAAACGGTGAAACGAGGTTGATATGTGCTCGCCTGATCTCTATGTGTTCAATCGTCATAACACCCCATCTGTTTCATTAGTTTCATCTCGTACATCTAGTACATACGAAAAATCTCGATTCAATCCAACGACCCGCAGGCCACCGAGTCGCGCAGTTTCAAACTCTGCACGCTGTCGAGTTCTCCAGCCATCAGACTGCACCCGATCAGTCTTGCGCAACTGCTCAATGTCGGCTGGTGTCTCAATGACAACTGCAGTCTTTGATGGTTCAACAAATGTATTTGCTTGAGGCGCATCGACTCCCGCTACGTTCCAGCGCACCAGCACCCGATCACTTTGTTCTCCCGCATTAATTCCGTCATCGAGTTCGCCATAGAAGTTTTGGCGATACCCGAGCACCGTCGCACCAAGTTTGATCAAATTGAAATGCGCATTACGTCGCACAAGTGGGTCAAATGTCCAGGTGATGGTTTCGAAGCCATTTGCCTTTGCCCAGTCCCACTGATGCCTCTTGATCATCGCCCCGATGCCCTTGCCGGTCACCTCGGGCAACACCCCAGTAGCATGCGAATGTAGGTTTGGGCCATTGCAACCAGGCAACGACTTGCCCACCAATGCGAAGGCCGCTCCAACCACCCTGCTCTCGTCACCAGCACCTATATATATGACGCTTCCGTAGCCACCATTGTGCAAGCTTGCCGTAATGATCTCTGGCGAAACCATTGATTTCACGCCCCACACTTGATCAAATAGCTCGGCAATCAAGGCCGAATCGGCAGGCAAATGAGCAACCCGGATCTCTATTCTTCGCATTTGTTCGGGCTCACCTGGGCTGACTGTGCTTTCCATTGGTTAAAACCCTACCGATCAGCCAAGATGGTGGGTATGTCCGTCACCGTCACCATTGTTGATCATCCAATTGCAGCCGAAGCTCTCACCAATTTGCGTGATCAGAATTCGTCCAACCAAGTCTTTCGCGCCGAGATGCGCAGGCTTTCACTGATCGTGATCGCTGAGGCCACACGATCAGTGCCAACGCGAAAGGTGCGCGTAACGACTCCGCTGTGTGAAACTGATGGCTGGCAAATTGCCCAACGCCCGGTGCTTGTTCCAATCCTTCGCGCAGGTCTTGGCATGCTGCCAGCCGCGATGGAGCTCTTGCCAGATGCCGACATCGCAGTTGTCGGTGTGCAACGCGACGAGATCACACACGAACCGAGTGAATATGTTGCGAAACTCCCAGCACGCCTTGATGGCCGTCACTGCATCGTGCTCGACCCGATGCTCGCAACCGGCGGGTCACTCGAGCATGGTTGCAAAATTCTTGCTGCGCGGGGTGCACCACAACCACTCACTATCGCATGCGTGCTCGCCGCACCAGAGGGAATTGCCTACCTCGAAAAATCTGGCATGAACTTGCACATCGTCACTGCTTCGATTGATGAGCGACTCAACGAGCACGCATTCATTGTTCCGGGTCTAGGCGATGCCGGCGACCGTCAATTTGGTCCGCCGAACTGACTCAATTCTTTGATTGATCAAAAAGAATTGATCAGCCAAAAAAAGTATTGGCAACATCATTAAATAGTGCAAGATCAATCGTCCGCATTTTTCCGCTTGTTACAATCATCGACTCGCGCTCAATACGATCGCCATGCAAAACGACCATCTGGCCAAAAGCTCGATCGCGCACTGCATCAACCGCAGCTAAACCAAATCGTGTTGCAAGCACGCGGTCATAACTCGTTGGAGTTCCACCCCGTTGCACGTAACCAAGTTGTACAACGCGCGAGTCATACCCTGTGCGCGCACTTAATGCAGGCGCAATTACGTGCGCGATGTCGCCAAGTCGCTCACGTCCATACAAGTCGTATTGCCGATCTGGCAAAATCAACCCGTCACTTCCCAAGCCACTCAATGGTTTTGCACCTTCCGCAACAACCACGACCGATGCGTATCTGCCGCGATCATGACGGTGCGCCACCACATCTGACAACTTGTTGATATCGAAGGCCACTTCAGGAACAAGAATTGCAGTTGCACCACCAGCCATACCTGCGTGCAGTGCTATCCATCCCGCATCACGGCCCATCACTTCAATCACCATTACTCTGTCATGACTCTCGGCCGTTGTGTGCAAGCGATCAATCGCGTCAGTTGCAATTTGTACCGCAGTATTAAAACCAAATGTGGCGTCAGTGCCAACTACGTCATTATCGATCGTCTTGGGAACACCGACTATTGGCAGCCCATGTTGTTCCGACAATATTGATCCAACAGTGAGCGAGCCGTTGCCCCCGATCACCACGAGCGCATCAATAGCCAAGTCGGCAAGTGAGCGTTTAACACGATCCACTCCATCGCTCGTTTCAAGTGGGCTACCTCGACGAGTTCCAAGAATTGTGCCACCTCGTGGAAGTGTTCCCCGCACACTTGCGTCATCGAGCATCACTCCGCGTTGTTCCATGACACCGTCCCAAGCGTCATAGAAACCAAAAACTTCGGCACCTCTATCGAGAGTGGTCTTGCGCACGATTGCACGAATGACCGCGTTGAGTCCGGGGCAATCTCCGCCACCCGTCAACACACCGATGCGCATGACTTCAGCCTACGAGTACATGTTGATACGACTTCTTATGTGACTTGTGTTCTGAACGTCACTTCACAACTTGCTAATTAGTACTATTTAAGGCATGACGAAGACTGCAACAAAAGCAACAGCGAAAACCACTTCAAGGTCTGTTTCGAAGCCAAGTGAAACGTCACTAAAACGTGATGTGCAGAACATGCGCAATGAATTGGCCGACCGACTCTTCACCCTCAGGTCAAAACACGACCTCAGCCAGGCCAGCCTTGCCGAGTTGGCCGGGATAGACCGCAAAACCATTAACCGTATAGAAAATGGCCATTTCTCCCCCGCTCTCGACACGCTCGTGAGGCTCAGTTCGGCCCTTGGAGTCACCCCTTCCAGCCTGCTAAAAGCCTAAAAATCAGTACCAGGTGAACGGAAGTTGACATCCACCCTGTAATTGTGGATAAGGTACCCCATACCAATTACCAAACAGGGGGAAGTACATGTCAGAAGTAAATGAAATGGTTCAAGACGTGGCGAAAGCAGGAATTTCGCGTCGGCACTTCGTGCAGGGTGCAGCTGCAGTAGCAGCAGGTGCCGCACTTCCAATGACACAGATTCTTGGAAGCTCTTCAGTAAGCGCCGCTGGCAAAGTTTTCAGATTTGCATCGCAAGCGCAAGAAGGACCAGCAGCGCCTTGGATGACAAAAGGTGGATCGCTCGGCATTCTCAATGCAGTAGGAGCATGGCTTATTGATGTTGATCCATCAGGTGCACTTGTACCAAGCATCGCTACAAAGTGGATGGGTTCGAACGGAGGTAAGACTTGGACCTTCACAATTCGCACTGACGCAAAGTTCCACGATGGATCCAGACTCACAGCAGACGATGTTGTTTACACGCTTAAGACGCACCTCGACCCAGCGAATAAATCACAGTCGGCAGGGCGACTTGGCGATTGCACTTCAGCGGGCATCGTAAAAGTTAATGCAACAACAGTTCGCTTTAACTTGAAGAATGCAAATGCCAACTTCCCTTACGTAGTTTCAAGTTCGAACTACGGTCTTCTGATCTTGAAGAAAGGCGAGAAAGGCGACGAGTCATGGGTTAAAAAAATGAACGGCGCAGGAAAGTGGATTTTGGTCTCGCACAAAGTCAACGAAAAGACCGTGTTCAAGCGCAACCCGAACTACTTTGACAAGGCAAAAATGCCAAAGTTCGAAAGAATGGAGCAAATTCAGTACGTTTCCCAGAGTGCTGCAATTCCAGCCTTGAAGACTGGAAAGCTTGACGCGATCCATTTGCTTTACGGCACTGAGGCAAACACACTTCCAACGTCGAAGTTCTACAAAACTTTGGTTCCAACTTGTGGTGGTTTGCACATGCACATGCGATGCGATATCGGTCAATTGACCGACAAGCGTGTTCGTGAAGCCATTGCTTTGTCACTTGATCGCAATGCTTACATTAAGGGCGTTCTGGGTGGCTATGCAGTGGTTGCAAACGACTCAGTAATGGACTCGTTCCCAACTGTAGATAAATCAGTTCCGCAACGAAAGAAAGATATCGTTCGCGCAAAAGCATTGCTTAAAGAAGCTGGTGTGCCGAACGGTTTCAAAGTAACTCTTCAGAGTTGGAAGCGCGATGACATCGACAAGTTCACTCAGTTTGTCAAGTCGTCTTTGAAACAAATCGGCATTGACGTAACAGTCGATCTCGACGGCTCAGACGGCGGAGGCGCAAGATGGTATGCCTACTCTGTCTACCCATCGGTGAAGGGCTCAAAAGTTCCGAACAAGGGTGAATGGCTCGCTAGCGAATTCGGTATTGCCGAATGGGCTGGCCGTCCAACTCCAGACGAGTACCTCACACGTGAGTGGGCCTCAACTGGTGACTGGAACCCGGCCTACCTTAATTCGCCTGCGCTTGATGCGGCGATTAAGGCATGGCAACGTGCTCTCACACCTGCAAAGAAAAAGGCTGCAAGTTCGGCTATTCAGAAGGCAGCCCTCAAGGAAACACCGATCATCGTTGCTTACAACGAGATCCGTGTTTCGGTAACTTCAAACAAAGTGAAGGGTGTTAAGTTCAATCAGCAAGGTGCGGTTTACGACACTGGTCGAAGCGCCTAATAGCGAGTTAACTGACTAAAATTAATTAGAAAAAGAGACCGGCCTAGGAAACTAGGTCGGTCTCTTTTTATTTGCCCAAGCTTTGGGGATATTGAGATGGCGTTGCTAAACTTGCAATTTCTATGCTGAGATTTGTCGTTAAGCGCATTGGGCTGTCAATAATGACATTAATCATGGTCTCGCTCATTGTATTTTTGATGACGTCAATCTTGCCCGGGGATATCGCCAAACAAACTCTTGGTAGAGATGCATCGACTGAAGCCTACGAAATTTGGAACAAAGAAAAAGGTTTTGATAAGCCACTCGTCGTGCAATACGGCCGCTGGATGGGTGGGGTTGTGACAGGCGATCTGGGCATTTCGTTGCAATATGAACAACCTGTCTCTGAAATCTTGGGGCCCGCAGCAGGTAAGTCTGCGCAGTTGGCGATTGTCGCATTGATTTTGATTGCACCGATCAGTATTTTGGGTGGCATTGCTGCAGCGATGAATAGGGGCAAGAAAGTTGACCGAGTATTGACCGTTGGCGGTTTGTCTGCTGCCGTAATCCCAGAGTTTGTTTGGGCGGTCGTATTGATTCTTGTGTTTGGTGTAGCGATTCGAGCGTTCCCTGTTTCGGCTTTTCCTGACGAAGAGAACCCAAATATTTTTAACAGTATTTATCATTTACTGCTTCCGTCGATTGCATTGCTCTTTGTGTTGTTTGGCTATATTTCAAGAATCACCCGTGCGGGCGTGATTGAAGCGCTTGATTCTGACTACATGCGCACAGCAGTGCTTAAGGGTCTTTCAAGAAAGGCTGCAGTGTTTAGGCACGTGTTGCGCAATGCTTTGTTGCCAACTATCGCGGTTATCGCAACACAAGTGCCGTACCTTGCAGGTGGACTCATCGCGATCGAAAGAGTTTTCAACTACCCGGGTTTCGGCAATATTTTATTGGATGCTGTAATCGCGCGAGACTTTCCCCTACTGCAGACCGCAGTATTTCTCACAGGTGCAGTAATTATTTGTTTTCAGTTGATTGCCGACATTTTGTTTGCAGTTCTGAACCCACGCATTAGACAAAGGGTGACAGAGTGACAGACGAAACAGCAAAACAAACCAAACAGACCGAGCTAAGTGAACGTCTCGCAGTTCTCAAAAAGAATAAGGCGTTCATAGTTGGGGCATCAATCTTGGCCTTCTGGATATTTAGCGCAATTTTCGGCAAATTAATTGCTAGATACGACCAGGACTTCATGGATTATGAGTCGATTAACTCTGCGCCATCTTTGAAGTATTGGTTCGGTACCGATAGTAACGGACGAGATGTTTTCTCAAGAGTAATTGTTGGCTCACGAATTATCATGGTTATTTCTTTTCTTGCTACTTTGCTCGGGGCATTTGTCGGCGCATCGCTTGGTTTGACCGCTGGTTATCTCAAAGGAAAATACGACATGATCTTGATGCGCATTCTTGAAGCCATTTCGGCGATACCCGTGATCATTATTGCGCTATTGGCAGTTGCTGCGATCGGTCAGTCGTCGCCAATAATCACAATTTTGATTATTGGTTTCATCTTTACGCCAAACGTGGCGCGAACTGTGCGCGCAGCGGTGCTGGGCGAGTCTGAACTCGAATATGTTGCTGCTGCAAAGTTGCGTACCGAAAAGACATTACATATTTTGTTTAGAGAAGTTCTGCCAAATGTTTTGCCAACTTTGATTGTTGAGTTCACCGTTCGTCTCGGGTACGCGATCTTCGCAGTTGCAACTCTGTCATTTTTGGGCGCTGGACTAGAAGCCGGTTCGCCTGACTGGGGAACGCAAGTAGCTGATACTTGGACACTGATTTTCACAAACGTCTGGTGGCCTACTTTGTTTCCGTCGTTGGCAATTGCTTCGGTTGCAGTCAGCATTAACCTAATTTCAGATGCATTGCTTGAGGTTTTTGAGTTATGAGCACAATTAATACTCCGACGCTCGAACTACGCGGTCTTGAAGTGGCGTACACCGTTCGCGGTATTGATCGCCAAGTTTTGCGCGGCGTCTCGTTTTCAATTGCTCCTGGTGAGGCATACGGCCTTGTTGGCGAGTCTGGCTGCGGAAAGTCAACTGCCGCATTCGCCGCCATGCGATATTTGCCACGTAACGGCAAAATAACTGCTGGCGAGATTTTTTTTGAGGGCAAAAATATCGTTGATATCGCCGAAGAAGATGTCGCGCAACTGCGTCGCTCGGCGATCTCAATGGTTTATCAGAACCCAGCCACCGCTCTAAACCCGACGATCAGAATTGGCAAGCAGATCGCCGAAGTATTTGCATTAAGCGGTGCATCAAAATCTGATGCGATGGCGATGGCGCAAGACGCGTTGACAAAAGTTCAAATTTCCGACCCGGCAAAAGTTATGCGACGCTATGCACACCAATTGTCAGGCGGCATGGCTCAGCGTGTAGTTATCGCAATGGCCTTGGCATCTAATCCACGGTTACTAGTGATGGATGAACCTACGACTGGTCTTGACGCGACGGTCGAGGCTGAAGTTCTCGATTTGGTACGTGATTTGCGGCGCGATACAGGAACTGCGGTTTTGTTCATCAGTCATAACTTGGGCGTGATTCGAAACATGTGCGATCGCGTTGGGGTTCTTTACGCAGGCGCACTTGTTGAGCAAGGGGCAACTGCCGATCTGTTTGATAATCCAAGTCATCCGTACACGGTTGGGTTATTGCGTTGCATACCCCGTGGAGGTTTGCATAAGAGCGCCGAGCGTCTTGACACAATTCCTGGCACTCCACCTGCACTAGGCACGCACTTTGATGGTTGCGTGTTTTCGGCACGTTGTGCGCTCGTTGAAGACAAGTGTCGCACTGTTCAACCACAGATGGTCAATATTTCAGACTCGCATGTAGCCAGATGCTTCCACAGTGACAAGGCGATTGCGATTCCGCACTCAATTGAGAAGATTGAAATTAAATCAACTTCAAAAGAGCATTCGGCGATTGTCGGTGAGAGTTTGCTGAATGTCAGCCACTTATCAAAAGTCTTTACACAAGACGGACATCAAGTCCGAGTGGTTAATGATGTCTCGCTGACTTTGGGTGTTGGTGAGACTCTTGGTTTGGTTGGTGAGTCAGGTTCAGGAAAGACAACAATTGCCAAACTTATTTTAGGTTTGGTTGCGCCCGAAGATGGTGGCATCATCACGCTCGATGGCAAAGGCTTGGCAAAAACTTTGAACCGTCGCGATGTGCAAGATGTTGGTGCGATGCAGATCGTCTTTCAGAACCCAGATCAAGCATTAAATCGTCGTCATAGCGTGACTCGAATTGTGAGTCGAGCAGTTGAGCGTTTGCGTGGCTTTAATGTAAGCGATGCACTTGACCGAGCACACGAATTATTGCTGGGAATGCGGGTGGAGGCGACACTTCACAGTGCGAGGCCCGTACAACTTTCGGGCGGTCTTAAGCAACGCGTGGCAATTGCCCGAGCGTTTGCAGGCGCACCACAACTCGTTGTCTGCGACGAACCGACATCGGCGCTCGATGTTTCTGTGCAAGCAGCTATTCTTAACTTGTTGGTCGACTTGCAAAAACAAGACGGCACGAGTTTTATTTTTATTTCTCATGACCTCGGTGTTGTCAGATATATCTCCGACAAGATTGCGGTGCTCTACCTCGGTCGTGTTGTCGAGTTTGGTGAGTCCAATCAAGTCTTCCAAGGCCCCCACCACCCATACACCGAGGCATTGCTCTCGTCGGTACCAAACATTGATGGCTCTAGTCGCAAGCGTATTCCGCTCACGGGCGTGGTCCCAAACCCGTCAAACCCACCAACTGGATGCGTTTTACACCCGCGTTGCCCACGTATGACTGGAAGCGGCGTTGAGCACTTGTGCACAAGCACCGAACCTGCTCTGAATGAGGTCGAGCCAGGACATTTCATGCGCTGCCACATACCGCTCGATCAATTGCGCAAAGTCCAGACTCAATAGCCATTTGGGTTTTCCCCCCCAAGGACTTGACTAAAGACACAAACTGTCCGTAGAGTTACGGAATCGGATTGGGGTCATTCCGGCTTCACACGAAACAACAGGGGGAAATTCCTAAATGAATCAAACTTCCACTAAAAGTGGGCTGTTCAGAAAATTCTCGATTGGTATGGGAATTGCACTTGCAGTCTCCACCATCGGTGTTTCTGCAAGCAGCGCAAAGTCAGCGCCTCAAGCCAAGCGCAGCGGTAAAGACATCATTGTTCTGATAGCCGAAAAAGATGCTGGCTGGTGTACACAAGACTCACCAGGTGGTGCACAAATTGGTGCTTCTGGTTCAGTTCTTGAAAGTCTTACGATTATGAATAATAAGGGTGACATTGTCCCTTATTTGGCAGAATCAGTGAAGGCGTCAAATGGCTATAAAACATGGACCATCAAGGTTCGTGCTGGCATCAAATACACCGACGGTGAAGCACTTAACGCCGACAACTTGATTGCCAACTTCCGTTCTCTCTCAGGTATCGGTCTGTTATACAAGTCAGGCCCAAAGCCAAACTTGCCAGCAATTGCATGGCAACAAACCTTTGACATACCTGGCATGGCCGGCCTCACAAGAATGCTTACGGGTTATGCAACAAAGGGTCCAAGTTTTCTTGCAACAAGCGCCGACTACGGCAAGATGCTTGTCGGCGAGAAGAAGGCGTTCGTCAAAATTGACGATCTCACAGTGCAACTCAATCTTGCTGTTGCTCGCCCAAACCTCAACTACAACTTGTGGGGAGAAGGTCGTACGCGCTTGATGTCGACCAAATCTCTTGCGAGTTCAACATGTGGATCGACTACAGCAGTCGGTACCGGACCTTTCATGGTCAAGTCCAAGGGCATCGACCCATTCGTGACAGAGCTCGTGAAGAATCCAAACTACTGGCGTAAAGACAAGGCTGGAAAGAAATTGCCATACGCCAACTCGGTCACATTTAAAGTTGTGCAAGATGGTGGACAGCGCGTAAACGCAATCGCCAGAGGTCAAGCAGATATTGCAACTTTTGGTGCTACATCGGGTCAGCAATTGAACCGAGTTAAAACCAGCCTTAAGAGCAAGGCCACGCTGTATACGGGTCCACGCCAAACGAACTGGACCCTCCATTTCAACACAATGAAGGCACCTTTCAATAACATTTTGGCTCGTGAAGCATTTGCCTATGCTCTTGATCGTGTCAGCTTTGCGAAAGTTGCTTGCAAAGGCAATTGTGAAGCCGCAATAGCTATAGCTCCAAAGGGACACCCATACTTCAGTAAAACGGGTGCAATCACTTTTGACTTGGCTAAAGCCAAAGCTAAAGCAGTTGCCTACACGAAGGAGACAGGTAAGGCTCTGGAATTCCAGATGCCAATCTCTGACACTGTTGAGTCAACAAATGACGCAAACCTGATTTGTGGAATGATGAAAAAAGCCGGAATCGGCTGTTCACTCATGGCCCCAACCACAAGTGCCGCCTACATTGGTCGAGCATTCGTGTTTGGACAGCAAGTCACGTTCTTCAACGTATTGGCAGGCAAGTATGCAGAGTTCACCAACCTTTTCTCCACGACCTCAGATTTGGAGCTCTCGGGCTACAGACTTCCTGCGGCATACGGCGGAGTGGGCGATGGTCAACTCGCAAAATGCTTCGACAAGGCTTGGGAAACTTCGTCGAAATTTAAAAACACACTGAAGCCCTGTGCGGAAGAACTACAGTCCAAGACATATTGGACTGGCGTTTACACCGAAGGACTTTTCGCTGCTGTTGCAAAAAATGTCAAGGGATTTGGTGAGACACTCTTGCCAAACGGCAACCGGCGTGCGGGTTTAATTGCAGGTAACTTTGATCTTGCATCCGTTATCGGTAGCTAATTAAATAGCAAGCCAATTTCAGTTCATACATCTAGAAAATGCGGTGGGAGAAATCCCACCGCATTTTTATTTTGATGAATTCCCCCACTACTATTATCAAGCCAGTTAGTACTATTATTAAGTCAATTAGCTGAAAAGAAAATCCCCTATCATGCCTAAACTTTTTCGAATCACACAGCGTCTTTCCCAAGTTGTACTGGTTTTATTCTTTGTTACTTTCCTGGTGACAATACTGGTACGACTCCTACCTGGTGATATCGCTACAACCTTGTTTCCCTTCGCCACAGAAAACGAAAAGATTGCGATCCGAGATGAGCTTGGCGTCAACTCAAATATTTTTGTGTACTACTTTCGTTGGCTAGGAAACTTCCTTACAGGGGATCTTGGTATTTACTACAGCGCCGGTCAGTCATATGAAGAAGCTTCACTAACTGTCTGGGCGATGCTTTCTCAAACCATTCCACGAACGCTGTTAATCATGGTCTACACACTCGGTTTTTCGCTGCTCTGTTCAATTCCGCTCGGAATGCTGCTTGCATATAAGGCTGATACCCGTATCGACAAAGTGATCAGCAACATCCTCTTCGGACTTTCATCTATTCCAAACTTTGCAGTTGGTCTAGGCCTGGCATACATAATCGGTGTCAAATTTGAACTATTAAACCCCATTGGTTACATCACATGGGCAGAGGGGCCAGCCGAGCATATTAAATCCGTGATCATGCCAGTTCTCAGCCTTTCGCTCGGGCTCATCGCTACCTTTACCCGCCTCTTGCGCGCAGACATTATTTCGACGCTCAAAGAAGACTTCGTGACGATGGCGTCTTCCAAAGGTCTCTCAAATCGTTGGATCCTTTGGAGGCACGTGTTCCGCCCATCGAGTTTGAGTCTGCTTACTGCTGCCGCACTTAACATGGGCTCCTTGATTGGAGGCGCAGTGATCATTGAAGTGATTTTTGCAATCAACGGAGTCGGTATGTTTTTGGTTACTTCAATCGCATTGCGTCAATACCTTGCAATCCAGTCCACCGTCGCCCTGATAGCAATTGCTTATATTCTTTTCAACTTGATTGTTGACGCTTTTATGCCCAAAATCGACCCACGTATCAGGAGTCATCATGGCGCCTAACCTCAAAATGCTTGCGAACAAACCAATTGGCTACCGACTTTCAGTTCTGTGGCTTGGAGTGTGCGCAGTTTTCAGTATCTTCGGTGATCTCTTTCCCCTCCCCGACTGGAATTATTCAGACTCGGAAGTGCTCGGCGTTGGCATGTTCTCACCTGGACACTTTTTTGGGACCGACTTTATTGGAGTTGATCAACTCTCGGCAATCATCCATGGCACCCGATATTCGCTAGGTATCGCACTTACAACCGTCTTCCTTGCAATGGTAATTGGCGGTTTTTTGGGAATTCTTGCGGCGTACCGACGTGGCTGGGTTGATGCAGTGATTTCCATGTATTTCAATACGACCCTGTCGATCCCAACCCTTATCTTGGTAGTGACAATGGTGGCAATATTTGCAAGCCCAGACCCCTTTAACCCGAAGACCACTATTCCCCGAGTACTGGTGGTGATCATCGCCGTAACTTTTGTCTTGATACCAGTGCTTGGTCGACTGGCACGATCTTCGGCTCTTTCATGGACAGGTCGAGAATTCGTTCTGGTTGCCAAATCCATGGGTATGAAGCCTCGCTCAATACTTTGGCAGCACATCGTTCCAAACGTGCTACCTGCAATGCTCTCGGTTGGTTTTCTAGCCGCAGGCGTAGTCATCATCGTTGAAGGCGGACTTGCTTTACTAGGTGCTGGCGCAGAGCCAGGTGCTAGTTGGGGTTCTCTTCTTGCGCGAAATCGCGGAGATATCTCGATTATTCCGCACACAACATTTATTCCAGTAATATTTATTTCAATAACCGTTATGGTTCTCAATTACTTCGGCGACTACTTCCGAACCCAGATTGACGGCAGAGAGTCACGTATATGAGCGATTTGATTTCAATTACAGACCTCGTGGTCGACTTCGATACCAAGCGTGGAACCCTTCATGCCGTTCGTGGCGTCTCGCTCGACATCGCTGCTGGCGAAAGCGTCGGCATCGTTGGCGAGTCGGGCTCTGGCAAGACTGTATTCTCGCGCGCGGCAATGGGTCTGCTTCGCGGCAATCGAGTGCATCGCACAGGCAAGATCATCTTTGAAGGCACAGACCTTCGTACCCTCGACAATGAGCAAGTACGCGAATATTGGGGCACAAAAATTGCCATGGTCTTCCAAGACCCAATGACAGCGCTCAACCCGGTACGCCGTATCGGCTCACAAATGTCAGAATCACTTGTCAAGCGACTTGGCATGTCGAAAGAGGACGCCAAGAAGCGATCTATCGAGCTTCTCTCGCAAGTACGCCTCCCCGAACCAGAACTTGCTCTAACTAAATACCCACACCAGTTGTCGGGTGGTATGCGCCAGCGAGTGATGATCGCGATGTCGATCGCGTGCAACCCAAAACTATTGTTTGCTGACGAACCAACGACTGCGCTTGACGTCACTGTGCAAGCACAAGTGCTCGAGTTATTGGCAGACTTGCGCAAAGACATGGGTATGGCGATGGTCATTGTTACTCATGATCTCGGTGTAGTGGCTGGGTACACCGACAGAATCGCTGTTATGTACGGTGGCGAAATTGTCGAGTTGGCAACGACCACCGACTTGTTCGCCGACGTCAAGATGCCATATACCGAAGCCCTGATGAACGCAATCCCGCGCATCGACCGTAAACGTGGCTCAAGCCTCGCCGCTATTGAAGGCATGCCACCAGATCCAATCACTACGCATACTGGTTGTGCATTTGCGGCACGTTGTCCGTACGCGCAGCAAAAGTGCCGCGATCAGCATCCTGAATTAGTTGATGCAGGCAACGGCCACATGTACCGCTGCTTTTTCCCAATCGGAGGCAAATAGACATGGCCGGCACCGGAAAAGCACACCTTCGCGACTCCCCTGCGCCAATCTTGCGTGTCGAAGATCTAGTTATCGAATATAAAACAAAAGGCCAACTTCCTGTGCAGGCCGTATCTGGCGTAAGCCTTGAAGTGCACAGCGGCGAAACTCTTGCAATCATTGGCGAGTCCGGATGCGGCAAGTCGACTCTTGGAAAAGGAATCCTGCAACTCATCGAGACTCAATCTGGCTCGGTGGTGTTTGATGGCGTCGATATCACCAAGCTTTCAAAAGAAGAGATGCGTCAGACACGTCCAAATATCCAGATGATCTTTCAAGATTCGATTAGTTCACTCGATCCGCACATGACCGTGTCATCGATTGTTGAGCTACCGCTCAAGGTATGGAATCGCGGAAATGCCGAAGAACGTAAAACCAAAGTTAACGATTTGTTGCGCTCGGTTGGTCTTGACCCAGAGGTAGTTGGCGATCGCAAACCAAGTGAATTCTCTGGTGGTCAGTGCCAGCGCATCTCTATTGCTAGAGCGCTTGCACTCGCTCCTAAAGTACTTATTTGCGACGAGCCAGTGTCATCGCTAGACGTCAGCATCCAGGCCCAGATTCTCAACATCCTGCAAGAGATGAAGAACCGGTACGGGCTTTCGCTCGTATTCATCTCTCATGACTTAGCAGTGGTGCGAGCTATTAGCACTCGCATTGTCGTGATGTACTTGGGCAAAATCTGCGAGATTGCCGACCCCGACACTTTGTGTGAGACACCACGTCACCACTACACCCATGCACTCGTCTCCTCTGTGCCTGTTCCAGACCCAACTACCAAGAATCGTCGGGCCATCTTGCAGGGCGAGCCACCATCGCCCACCAACCCGCCTTCTGGTTGCCGCTTCCGCACACGCTGTCCAGCAGCAACCGATCTCTGCGCTGCAGAAGAGCCTCAACTGCGCGAATCGAGCCCTGGCAACTTTGTTGCGTGCCATCACCCCCGCGACTAGCCGCGTTACGATCACCAATTAACGACTGACGCTGCGCAACCTTGCAGCACCCCACCTGTAATCTCCAGTGATGAACAATATTCTCTTTTTGGTTCTCGGATTAGTTATTGGTGCTGCAGCCATCTTTCTTTCTCGCCGACAGTCCGACCTCGGTCGCTCTAGTGCATCGGGAAATGGTCTAGATATCCAGGCAACGGTCGCAGATGCCGTCGGGTCTGCTCTTGCCGACGCTCTCGAAACGCTCGACCAGCGCGCGCAACGCGACCGCCAAGACTCGATCAACCTTGCTTCCGACCGCGTCGCCCAAGCCAGTGGCGAGCAACTGGGTCGTCGTGCCGAACAGATCGACGCATCGCTCAAGACAGTTCAAGACAATATCGGTGCTCGTATGCAGCTAATGGACGACGAGATCAAACGTTTGCGCGAAATGAACGTGGAGCGCTTTGGCAACGTCAATGAAGCAGTTACTGCACTCGCCCAACAAACTTCCAATCTCAACAATGTGTTGTCCAGTTCTCAAGCCCGTGGTCAATGGGGTGAGCGAATGGCCGAAGACCTGCTCCATGCTGCTGGCCTCATAGAAGGCATCAACTATGAAAAGCAGGACACCATTGCAGGCGGTGGGCGCCCCGACTACACATTTCTTATGCCACCCAACCGTGTGCTCTATATGGATGTCAAGTTTCCAATGGATTCATATACCAAATGCATGACCACCACCGACACCGCTATGCGCGAAGTGGCGAAGCGCGAGTTCATCACCGCAGCTCGTGCCCGAGTCACCGAGTTGCAAAAACGAGACTATGCGGTGTCGACTACACAGCACTCTCTCGACTACGTATTGCTTTTCGTGCCCAACGAAAGCATTACTGGCTTCATCCATGAAGCAGACCCAAGCCTCATCGACTGGGCCCTCGAGCGCAAGGTTGTGTTGTGCTCGCCACTCACGTTGTACTCCTTTTTGGTGGTCGTACGTCAGGCAACCGAAAGTTTTCATACCGAAGAGACAGCTGCTCAGATCATGCAAATGATGGGCAAGTTTCGTAAACAATGGGAAAATTACGTCAAGTCGCTTGAGAAAGTAAAACGCAACTTTGACAATATGCAAGAAGAACTCGACGACCTGACCGTTGGCAAACGATTCAAGAGCCTCAACCGTGAGACCAAAAAAATCGACGAGTTGCGCAAGCAGCAAAACATTGCCGAACTACCAACTGGTGACGATGATGCTATCGATGATGCTTCCGACGACGAATAGGCCGCTATCCAGCAAGCACGATCGATTCGAATCCGCCGAGGACATCGCTCACGTCCACAAATCCCGAACGTTTGAGCAGGCTTGCAGCGATCGACGATCGATACCCGCCTGCGCAGTACACAACCGTTGGCAGTGACGCGTCAAGTTCGACAAGTCGATTGGGTAATTGCACAACAGGTATGTTTTGAGCTCCCAAAACAGAGCCCAACTTAAACTCACTTTCATTACGCACGTCCACAACCTGCAAGCCAACAACCGTGTCACGGCGCAGCACAAAGTCTTTGGCCGTCAAACGCGAACCCTGCCGCACAGAATGCGGAGACTTTTCGAGGTCTGCAACATCACACCAGCCGACCACTCGGTCGTAACCGATTCGTGCGAGGCGAACTTTGGCTTCAAGCTCCTGACCGCCTTCGGTCACGATCACAATATCGTCATGTGGCGTGACGACTGCACCTGCATACTCTGCGTAACGTCCAGCGAACCCTACATTGATTGACCCGATGATGTGACCGGTAGCAAACAATTGTGGATCCCGCGTGTCAATGATGACCGTACCTGCTGAGGAAAGTTTGACAACTTCGTCAACGCTTAATCGGGTTGGCAAGGCGTGTTCGTCAAGCACGGCGCGATCTTGACTATTGAGCTGTGCATCATAAACGAAATAACCAGGAGCAGGAGGCTGCCCCTCTGTTACCACATTTATAAATTGATCAATATTTGTAAATTGCAACGCATAGTTCGTGCGTCGCTGCTCGCCTATGGTTGACATCGTTTCAGTTGACAAGTTTTTTCCGCAGGCCGATCCAGCACCGTGCGCTGGGAACACACGCGTACTATCTGGCAGCGTCAACAGTTTGTCTCGCAGCGAGGCAAAAAGCAGATGACCCAATTCGTTAGAAGTCATGCCGACTGACACGAGCAGGTCTGGCCTACCCACATCGCCGATAAAGAGCGTGTCGCCGGTGAGTACGCCATACGGTGTTGTGTCAGTTGCTTGCTCGTAAATAACGACCGATATTGACTCTGGCGTGTGACCTGGAGTGTGTCGTATCTCGAGCGTTACGTCGCCGAGGCTATATCGCTCGCCGTCAGCAAAAAGTTGGGTGTCAAACTTTGGTTGTGCGATCGAACCGTAGCCAATCTTCGCTCCAGTTGCTTTTGCAATCTCGAGGTGACCAGATAGGAAGTCGGCATGAAAGTGTGTTTCGAGTACGAGCTCAATCGTCAGACCATGTTCACGGGCCGAGTCGAGATATTGCTGTACATCTCGGCGCGGATCAATCACGACTGCTCGTCCAGTCTTTTGGTCTCCCACCAAGTACGACGCGTGAGACAAACACTCCAAATAAAACTGTTCAAAGATCATGAATAGAGACTA
>DFDK01000104.1 GCA_002367695.1 Acidimicrobium sp. UBA3029
GAAATAGTTGATGTCATTGCAGTACCACTGGTATTTGTGATCGCGTTTCGTGCACGCCAAGGTAGACGAGGGCGCCGACAACAAAAACAGCACCTACGCCTTGTTGCAGGCTGAATACTTCATTGAGGAACAAGATTCCGGCAACGATATTGAGCACGGGTTCAACTGTATTGACGACTGAGGTGGTATTGGGTCCAAGAATCTTGAGCCCGGCAAATAGGGCCGAAGTACTCAATACGGTAGAAAAAATAGCAAGAGTAGCAATCCAGACCCAGCCTGATATGTGGTTAGGAAATAAGACGGGGGTGGAAGACGGAGTAAGAAGCCAGTACAGCCAAAATGTTGTAGCCGCACCAGCCATCACAAATGTGACGCCGGTGTAGAGATCGGTTTTCTTAAATGCATGCGAACCGCTGAGCGTGTAAAACGTATAGGTCAGCGACGACAAGAGAACCAAGATAATGCCTTTGGTCGTTGCATTGCCCGGTTGACCGGCAGTTATGGCGACACCAATCATTGCGGAAACAAGAGAAAAAATAGTGTGGCGTTTTGGCTTTGTCTTAAACACAGCCCAACCGATGAGCACGACAAAAACTGGGTATATGTACCAAATAACAATGGAGACTCCGGTGGACATTTGTTCGATCGCAGTGAAATAAAAGAACGCTGCTCCCGAGTATCCAATTGCACCGAGCAAAAAAAGATCAAGCATCAGTCGAGGTTGAGGCCAGACACGTTGCCTGCTTGAGGATTGGCGGATGAGGAGCATCAATACCGCTGCAATGGTGAACCTGACTATCAGTACTCCAACGGTGTTGGCGCCACTTTCGTAGGCACGTTTTGAAAACGTTGGTGCCATTGAAAAGCCCAAACTGGAAAGGAAAACCAAAGCGAAGCCGAGCGCACGCTGGTTTTTGAGCATTGCTCAAATCTAGTTGCGATGGGATCTGCGATGGGATCTGGGATGGATGGCGGGACTACATTGGTCGCAACAAAGGAGAGTAAATGTCTCAGGAACTATGGCGTAAATCGGCTCTGGATCTGGCAGCCGATATTCGGTCCCAAAAAGTATCGAGCCGCGAAGTGGTGGACGCTCATCTCGAGCGGATCGCGCAAGTCAACGGTCAAGTCAACGCCATCGTGCGGGTATTGGTCGACGAGGCCCGTGCTGGCGCTGACGCTGCTGACGCTGCAGTAAAAGCCGGTAAGCCACTCGGTGTTTTTCATGGCGTGCCATTCACGATCAAAGAAAATATTGATGTCGTTGGATATCCAACTACTCAGGGCATACCTGCGTTGGCTGAAGCGTTTCCCACGCTCAATGCTCCAGTGGTCGACCGCATGCTCGGAGCTGGCGCCATACCAATTGGTCGCACAAATTTACCGGATCTTGGCTTGCGTATTCACACTGACTCAACGCTCTACGGGCGTACGAAAAACCCATGGAAATCAGACCGCACTGCCGGTGGTTCGAGCGGCGGTGAGGGTGCCGCTTTGGCGAGCGGGATGTCGCCGATCGGACTCGGGAATGATATTGGTGGCTCTTTGCGCAACCCTGCACATTGTTGTGGCATTGCATCAATCAAGCCTTCAACTGGCGTAATACCTGATGCAAATTTATTTCCAATAGAAGATGCAGGGTTGAGTTCGCAGCTGATGCTCAATCAAGGTGTGATGGCAAGACGCATTGCAGATGTGCGTGCAGGACTCATGGTTGTCGCAGGTCAACACTCTCGAGACCCAATCAGTGTGCCTGCAGTGCTTACCGATTTACAGCCAGGCCAGAGGCTACGCATTGCAGTAATGGCGACTCCTCCTGGAGGAAGCACGCATACAGGCGTTGCCGATGTGGTTCGTAAAACGGCAGACGCGTTGTCAAATGCCGGACATGACGTGGTCTTAGCGATTCCTCCAGATTTTGAACTTGCATGCGAAGTCTGGAAGACGCAACTGTACGGAGAACTTGAGTTGCAACGTCCACTCTTAGAGATGGTGATGGGAGAGGGCGGTCGAAAGTTCGTCGATCTCACGACACTCAGTAGCACAAAAGTAGATTTTGCGGCGTGGGCAAATGCACAACTGCAGCGAAACAGTCTTGGGCGCAAGTGGGCTCTGTGGTTTGACGAATATCCGATCTTGCTTTGTCCAACATGGACACAGCCACCGTTTGTGTTTGACTTCGATATCGAAAACGAAGCCAATGCACTTGCAACTGTTGAGTTGATGCGACCTGTCTTGCCAGCAAACTTGCTTGGACTTCCTGCAGTGGTGGTGCCGGGCGGAATGGCCGACTCGCTTCCAGTGGGAGTGCAGGTAATTGGTGCTCGTTACACCGACTTGCGTTGCCTATCAATCGCTGAGCAGATCGAATCGGCGTGCGGTTTAGACACGCCGATCGATCCGATCAACTAGTTCTTAGAGCCTCTGATCGTCAGACAACAACGACGTTCTGGGCTTCTTCACCCTTGCGGCCCGGTGCAACGTCGAACTCTACGGCTTGCCCCTCGAACAAAGACTTGTAGCCTTCGCCCTTGATGTTGGAAAAGTGCACGAATACGTCTTCGCCACCATCACGTGAGATGAAGCCATAACCCTTCTCAGCGTTGAAAAATTTAACGGTACCTCGCATTGGATTTTCTCTTTTCTTTTCTTTTGTTTTGATTTGATTTGTAATGAACTTGCCTAGGTGGCAAATCCGTTACTAAGACTATGAGATTTTGTGGCAGTTAGCACATATTTGTCCAAGTTGGGCAAATTGGTTGCAGGATCTAGGGGCATGCCCCGTGCGCAAACTTGAGTCATGCACAGGCACCTAGTATTTGGCTCCGGCTCGCTCGGTACAAGGGTTTGCGACGTGTCGGCATTGGGGTGGCGCTGGTGAGTCGAGTAGCGGTCGGCTAAGAGAACGACCGAAATTGGATGGTTTGAAAAAAAGTTGATTACAAATCAATCCTGGTTGATCAAATAGTCTGTTTGTTAACGGCTGGGGGCTTGTGGACGAAGTAGTACTGACTCGATCATTGCAGGAAAGATTTCCTGGCATTGTGGTATCTGGATTTACGGCGAGCGCAATTGGTACGGGTCAAATGGCTGACAGCTTGCGTGTGCAAATGCAACACACCGGAAACAGTTCGGCACCAAAGACATTGATTGCCAAGATTCCAAAAGCAAATATAGGGAGCAGAGCGGCTTCTCGGTTGAGTCGTTGCTATGAAGTCGAAACAAGTTTTTATTCAGAAGTCTGTTCAGCGATAGACGCACGTGTTCCCGACTGTTACCACGTCGAGTACTCGGCTCATGACGATGAGTTTCTCCTATTGCTGGAAGATATGGCACCAGCTAAACAAGGCGATCAATTGGGCGGCTGCAGCGTTGATGATGCGATGTTGTCGGTTACCGAGATGGCAAAATTGCATGGATCGCTTTGGGGGAGTCCGTTGACTAAAAAGAAAGAATGGTTGCATCGCAATAGTTCGGAGTCGGTTGAAGTTACGTCGCAATTACTGCAAGGCGTATACCCGGCCTTTTGTCAGCGCTTTGAAGGTCGCCTTGATAGCGAAGTGGCAAAGGTTGGTCAGCAGTTCGTGCATAGGTTTCCCACGTACTTTGCTGCACAGCCTAAATCGAACACAGTGGTACATCGCGATTTTCGACTAGACAATTTACTTTTTGGCGAATGGGACGGTAATCGCGGCGTTGCGATTTTGGACTGGCAGACAGCATGCGACGGAGTAGCGATCAGCGATCTTTCCTATTTCGTTGGTTCTGCTTTATTGTCAGAAGTGCGCGCCCAGCACGAGCGTGAAGTTGTTGATCACTACGTGTCGGTCATAAATACATACGGGGTGGGTATTACCAACGAAGAGGCCTGGCGACAGTATCGATTATTTTCATTTGGTGGTTTTGTAATGGCGATTGTTGCATCAATGTTGGTGGAACAGACTGAGCGGGGAGATGAAATGTTTATGGCAATGGCTAATCGGCACGGTCAACAAATACTGCAACTAGAAGCCATGAGTTTCTTGTCATGAACAGATTTACTCCGCTCGATGAACGTTTTGCACACCAAATTCCGGAGCCATTTCCGAATACTGTTACTTTTCATCACGAATGGCGCGAAAGCCTCTTCTTTGTCATGCATTCGCCTGATGGCCCTGGCGATGTAGTGATTTCAACTCTTGCGCATTTTCCTGCGAGGGGCGAGATGGACTCGTTGCAGTTGGGTCGGGTGGGTGGAGCCTCGCTGAT
>DFDK01000095.1 GCA_002367695.1 Acidimicrobium sp. UBA3029
AGCCCATCATCAAGCGAGCAGAGCGAACCCGAACCAACAATTCGCGTGCCACTTCGATGCGTCTGCTGCAGGAGTCCGCTCTTGCGTTGCTCCTCAACCAGGACCCTGACGCCTTGACTATCCGGAAAATCGCCGAATCGGTAGGACTCCATCACCGCTACATTCCCGACTACTTCGGCGGAAAAGCCGAACTTTTTGCCTCGATCTACCCTGCAGCAGCGGACGAGGCAGCCAAAGCAATTAAGTTCCCATTTTTGGGTGCGTTAGCAAACGAATTAGCACCAGAAATCACTCGACAAGCACGGCTTGCAATCTGGCTGTCGTCCAAACACCCCAATGGAATACCTGCAACCGAGCGACCACTTCTCCGCCAACTTACAGACACCCTCGCATCTCAATTCAACCTTGACGAATCAACAGCATTGCTCGCTAGTGAACGACTCATTGCACTCGTTCTCGTATTTGCAGCTTTCCCCAATGTCGTCAACCCTGACCGCCTTGACCTACATGCACACATCACATTTGAAATGAACATGCTCGCGAAATACGCCCAAAAATAACGCGTACGTGCCCCCTAGATGAATCGAACATGCAACCTGCGGTTTAAAAAACTGTTGCGAGGTTCGCCAACCTACCCTGCGTCATCATTTATAGCGGTTGCACGAATGCGCTGAGATTGGAAAGAATCTGCCAAATCGCTGTAAATCAAACCAAACACTCCGAATTCTTTTTTGGCTAAGTTCAGACAAGATTTCCGCATCAATCAGAAATCATTTGGACACGAAAACCCACACCTGGCGCTGACCCCGATACAAATTTTGGGGCACCAACCGCGCCTTCCAGAAATCTCCACGGTTCAGGCAACTCCTCATTATCTCCGAGTTGCAGAAACTTACTAAAGAGCCCTTCTTCGCCCATCACTTCGTCGCACGAAATACCGAATGTATTTATCTGGTATTGACCCTTCAAAAATTGCTGACCCGAGACGATTTCAGTTCTGGCAACTTCGAACATTCCACATGGAGGAGTTTGGGGGCCGCCACCTCCACCTAGGTTCGCGACGCTCGATGACGACGACACCAAAGCGACTTCTGAACTTGTAGGGCTTCTGCCTGCGCATGAACTCAATAAAGTCGTAACAATTACTAGGCCGATAAAACCAATGGGAGCCCATGCGCTTGGGCGACGAAAATGCCAACAACTCATAGCCTTATTATGGGACATGGGAGTGCTGGCCGAGTAATGATCAGTGAAGAATCAAGTAAGAATCCCAGCCACTATCCCCTTAATGCCGAGGACTTTCACAGAACATTGGTCTTATCTGCCAACCATACCTTGGAGGCTAAGCCGGGCACAGCAGCAAACGCTGGAGCTACCTTGTCGCACATTTTTTGATATTCGGATTCTGTGCCGTTGATTGAGAAATTGATAACTACGATTTCCGTATTAATTTTTCTTTTCGTGTTGTGACGGTGTGGGTGACCACTTGATGGCTTTGACCAAGTTGACAAGAAGGTAGATGGCCAACCTTGCGTTTACGTTGCGAAAACGCGTCATCGGCTTCTCCCAACAAGTCGGTACTACAGCAAACATTCCTTCGCTGATAGGCAACAAGCGTGCAATCGCTACAGTCATTGCCTGGACGAACAAGCACAGTTAACGGGGCGTGTATGACAACTTCATTCGGATCACGGATACCGCGCCCATACCAAGTGCTCAGTCTCACGGCGGTCGCAACTTTTCTTGTCTCACTCGATGTGTCAATTGTTGTCGTGGCCAAGCGCACCATCGAAGCCGACCTCGGTGGGGGAAGCCTCATCACCTGGGTCTTCTCGGCATACGCCATTGCTTATGCTGCCGGACTATTAACCGCGGGTCGATTTGCCGATGTGTATGGCCGTAAGCGTTCGTTTCTACGCGGGCTATTTATCTTTAGCGTTGGGTCGTTGCTCTGCGGCATCTCACCAACCACATGGGTGTTGATTCTCGCTCGCATCATTCAGGCAATGGGGGGTGCGCAACTTACTCCGGCATCGATCGCACTGGTGTTGCCCGAATTTCCTGTTGAAAAACGTACTCAAGCAATCGCAATCTGGGGCGCAACAGGAGGGCTTGCTGCAGCACTCGGACCATCCGTTGGCGGCATCCTTGTCGATTCACTTGGTTGGCGCTCGCTGTTCTTTATCAATATTCCATTTACCGTTGTCACCATCTTGTTGGGCCGCAAAATCTTGCATGAGAGCAAAGACCCAAATGCTCAGCGCCAAGTTGATTACCCAAGTGTTGTGTTTGGCTTTACAGGTGTCGCACTTGTAGTGCTGGGTATTTCACAAAGCGAAGCATGGGGCTGGACAGATACCAAAACACTCGGCTCAATCGCTCTTGGGATTATCTTGGTCGCGCTCTTCGTTCAACGCTGCAGAGTTGTGACGAGTCCGCTACTTGACTTGAAACTCTTTCGATTACCATTCGTTTTAGCCGCCAACTTGTCTGGCCTGCTTTTTAGCGTTGGCTTTATTGGGATGTGGCTGCTCAACACATTTTGGCTCCAAGCAGTTTGGGGTTACGGTGTTGCGCAATCGGGCCTCGCCACCATGCCGGGGCCAGCCATGGCTGCATTAGTTGCGCCGTTTGCAGGAAAGTATGCACACAAATTTGGACACGCACGCATCTTGCTTGCTGGATCGATCATGCTCAGTATTGGCACATTTGGTCTCACCACATTTATTCCCATTGAGCCCAGCTATCTCACGCACTACTTGCCTTGGATGATCCTCACTGGGTTTGGTGTCGGCTTGAGTATTTCAACACTGTCAAGTTCGGCGACTGCGTATCTCAAACCAACCCAGTTCGCAATGGGCTCAGCACTCAACACCACTGCTCGCCAAATAGGTACGGCACTCGGTGCTGCATTGTCGCTCGCCATCGCGGCTCCTGCCCTTGGGCGCATAGAGGCGGCTCGACGAGCAGGCACTTCACTCGATCTGGTTGACGTGAAAGAAATGCACGTTGCATGGATCATGAACGGTTTTGTCTACCTCGTTGCAGGAATCACGATGATTACAATTTTCCGCAAACCTACCGAGGCTCAGATGGACGACGCTCGAGCAGCCGTCAAATTCGAGGATTAGCGGGTACTTGACAGCTACAGCAAGCTTCGTGAAACAATCCACAGCACATTGGCATGTTCGTCGTACACATTCGGGCATGAACTCAACAACGCTTGGAGCAGTCATGGAAAAAGAAGAGAATGAAAGAGCCCACAACGAGATCGAGCAACAGGTAACAGCTGATCTCGTTTCGGATTGGAAGGAACCTTCTACTCGTGGTGACATACGCAATTTTGCAGTACGGATGGACTTGCAGTTCGGGAAACTTGAACGACGCTTCGACAAAATCGACGGACGCTTCGACAAAGTAGACGCCA
>DFDK01000081.1:0-191 GCA_002367695.1 Acidimicrobium sp. UBA3029
GCAAGAATCATTTTCTCATTTGCTTCAGTTGGCAAAATAGTCGGACCCTCGTGTCGACCACGCTGGCGATCTCCAATGTCGATACTTGGGACTCCATATATAGGAGCTTCGCGAATGCCAGCACTGGAGTTGCCGATGAGTGCCTGAGCGTTTTTGAGCAGTGTCAAGAAGTGCTCAAAACGAAGCGACTC
>DFDK01000081.1:423-893 GCA_002367695.1 Acidimicrobium sp. UBA3029
CTGAACCTGTCGGGCAGCGACTCGAATCGTTTGTACTGTTCGAGAATCGTTTCAAAACCGGAATCGTTATTTGGATGAATAATAATGAAATTGCGATTGCTTGCAATAAGCGCAGAAACAAACTGCTCGGCTGCAAGTGCACTCGATTCAAGATCTGTCGTCACTGGATGGAAAATGGCAATGAGGTAGTCGTCGAAACTTATTCCATAGCGAGATTTGGCCTCATGGATGCTGGGGAGAGAAGGGGACAACATGACGTCAAGATCTGGTGAACCAATGACATGAATAGTGTCCTGATGCTCGCCCAGCTGGATCAACCGGTCTCGGGCACCATCGTTGGCAACGAGATGAATATGGGAAAGTTTGCTGACCGCATGACGGATAACTCCATCAATAGTTCCTGAGAGCTCGCCACCTTCAACGTGCACAACCGTTGTATTGCGAAGGGACCCAGCAATTGCCCCAGCCAA
>DFDK01000081.1:1213-1774 GCA_002367695.1 Acidimicrobium sp. UBA3029
TGAGACAGGCCAGTGATGGTGTTAGCAACAACAACGTCCATGGTGTCGCCGTCTTGTTGGTTGAGAAACGAGATAATTGGGATATCTGTGGGGATCGTGCGTTTCACTTCAAGAACAGTGCTGCCAAAACGGGGAAGCATGTGCATTCCTGTGGCGAATACCGAAACCCGACAGCCTTCTTCGTGCGCGGCAATGATCAGTGGTTTTATTTTTCCGAAGTCGGCGCGAGTGCCGGTGAGGAATGCAATGTGACGTTTACTTGACATCCGACCACCGAAGTTGTTCACCCCGCGTAATCGATCGTGTGGAATGTTTGCCGAGGACTTTGTCTAAGTCAAAAGCAAGAATCTCGCCTGTGCCAGGGCGCTTCACCCAGATATTTGATTCGTCCAAGACATCTCCGGTGCTAACTGGTGCGATTGCGACTACTGACGCATAAGCAAAATCAATAGTTGGCTGCTCGCCGCCAAGAACTGTTTTAGAACCACCACTAGCAGCATGAACAATTTTAGAACCCTCAACGAGTTCACGGAATCCAGCGGGGTCAACTGAAATCTCGAT
>DFDK01000081.1:2082-3801 GCA_002367695.1 Acidimicrobium sp. UBA3029
GCAAGAGAAGGCAGGTTGGACAGTGAGTGATCTGAAATACCGATAACCGCTGTAGGAAATTCATCGCGCAATTGAGTGATGCTGCCAAGGCGAATATTTTCGTAAGGAGTTGGATACATGCTTGTGCAGTGCAACAGACTGAATTGCGAATTTTCTTGAACAAGCACATCGACAGTTCGACGCACTGAATCCAAATCGTTCATACCCGTACTAACAATGATTGGTCTGCCAAATCTGGCGATGTGGCGAACGAGTGGGAGATTGTTGCACTCACCCGAGCCGATTTTGAAAGCGGCAACGTCCAATGCGTCAAGTCGATTTGCTGCTTCACGAGAAAACGGCGTCGAAAGAAAAATGAGACCGCGGTCTTCGGCATGTTTTTTGCACGTCAACTCTTCATCTTCGGACAGCGTGCATTGCTCCATGATGTCCCAGATGGAGCGAGTGGAGTTAGCCGGGATGACATTGTTTGGAATCATCTCATCATCTACCGAATGAGATTGAAACTTGACGCACTCTCCACCAGCATCGGCAACATCGTCAATCATTTGGATGGCCCGAGCGATGTCACCGCCGTGGTTGATGCCAATTTCTGGGATCACGAACGGAGCAAATGCATCGCCAATCTTGCGAGATGCGATTGTTAGTTCACGGACGTCCGTAGTCATAGTTTGAACCCTATTTGAGGAGGCTGGTTGTTGTGGTGACGAGGTAGGCGAGGACAACGGATATGACGAGTGCAAGCATTGCCCCCACAACCAACGACCCAACACCAAGTTGAGATGCCGAGTTGATGCGCTGCTTCTGATCTGACTCACTATATAAAGGCGTATTTATTGCTTTTTGAATTTTTACGCGAACAGCCGAACCCTGTTCTGGCGTGGCAGGCTTAGAGCGACCGACCAGCAAAATGGCACCAAGTGTCAGAACAGCAATTAGGACAGTTCTGATGGTGGTACCAGCAACCGAAGTAGCCACGGAAAGAGCGATGAGCGAAGAAAACAGCATCACGATGAATAACAGCGTACCCTTCCCGCCGCCGTCTGTGCAGAGCTCTCAGGTACATGAATTGAGCGTTGGCGATCCTGCGCACATCAATCGACGCCTGTGGTGGGCATTGCCAATTCTGACAATCGCGTGGATAGGGCTTGTCGCAATAGTCGCTGCTTCACTAACTCCACTGAAATTGTGGGAACTTGCGCCGGGCTCTGCAGAACAGGTCTCCAATCGACTGACTTTTGAAAAATCAACACTTTCCAAAGTGATGCGCTACCCAGCCAAGACACCGATACTTTTCGTCACTGCATTTGGTAGCAAACTCAGCGCGCTCGATGCATTTGCGGGAGCACTTGACAATGATGTTGATGTTCAGACTTACAAAGAGAGGTACGGGACATCGACACCCTCTGAACAGCAACGCCTTGGTTATCAATCGATGACGACCGCCAAACAGATTGCCGAATATGTTGCCTATACGAGGCTTGGTCTAGACGCATCATTTGTGTACGGAGACATCATTGTTGAAGAACTCGTGTGCCTCGATAGCCCTGGTCCGCTCAGTGGCTGTAAGCAATTGAAACTCGGCGACATAATTACGTCATTGGATGGAAAGCCAACACCTACATTGCTCGAACTCTCGCCCTTAATGGCGGGTCGTGCGCCAGGTGACATCGTCTCCCTGATGATCAAACCAGCCGGCACACCTGATGGTTCTTCGAT
>DFDK01000107.1:0-650 GCA_002367695.1 Acidimicrobium sp. UBA3029
CGAGTGAACAACGTAATTCCGGTGAGCAGGCTTGTCGCGACCAAGAGACCAATGAGCGCAACCGCACCGAGCGCGGATGGATGAACCAACAGCATGTACAACGCAAACGAAACTGCGCTTAAGCCAGTGATCGCGATGAGATATTTGGATCCGGGAGTAAACATTTCTCGTACCTACTTCTGCACGTACACGACGAACCACAGTGCAATAAAGACTGCGGTGAGGAAATACCAGTACAGCGCATGCGCGCTCATCACGCTTGAGTCGCCGAGGCGACCAGCGACTGCCCTAAACATTGTGATAACCGAAAATGCAACGCCAGTTACGAGCAATGCAAGCATTGTTCCTGTGACGGCATAAAACATCGTTTGGTAAGCGCCATCAGTGAGGCCCATTTCCATTTGCAAATACACAGCAACTTGAGCGTTAATTGCCGCAATACCAATAACAGCAGTGATTGCGAGAGCCACCGTAGCGTGCGACGAATCGTTGCGGCGTGTCGAATAGACAGCCCACTGTGCCATCACGCAGGCAATCACCATTGTGAACGCCATTGTGTTCGTAGCAACTTCTGGAATTTTGATGTCGGCTGGCAACCAATTGTGGATCATCTTGCCACGAGCAGATTCGCGTAACGGAGAAGCATCACG
>DFDK01000107.1:861-5969 GCA_002367695.1 Acidimicrobium sp. UBA3029
ACCAAAATAGAACTACGTGGTGCCGGGCTTGCTCCGCTTGGAAGTGCGCGTGAAGTTGCTGTGCTCATTGATCGCTCCATACATCTGCGTTCACTATTTCACCACTGCTCAACGACTTGATCGATATGGCTATTGCACTCAACAGGCAGAACAACATCAGCACATGGCCCAAAGAAACAGCAGTGTTAAATGCTGCTTGTGGACCTGAGTAATCGAAATCACTCACCTCGCTCGCAACCTGATCTTTTGCCAAGTAGTAAGGAAAAGCAGCAAACACCGTTGCAAAGAGTCCGAGTGCGCCAATTCCGATCACCGAAGAATCTGGAATTTTTCGTCCCCACAGTGCTGGACCAAAGTATGAAATGGCGCCCCACGCACACAGCATTGCGCCGTAAGCAATGTATGTGACTGCTGCTTCTTCAAACACGCTTCCCGAAAGTTTGGCTGAGTCGATCATCTGAACAGCATTTCCGGCCATGCCCACAACGATCATCCCTACGCCCAAAAATGTTGGAACGAGTGGCGCAATCAATCGTTTCTTTCCTTTTTGAATTGCCAACAATGAAAGCAGGATCACAATTACAACGCCCAGGACCGGCAACAAGTTAAACCACGCATACGGAATTGCGCTCTTGAGCTTGTCGCTCAATGTGCCACCCCACACAAACATATGGGATGTTTGTGTCACAGTGCCGAACATGGCAGTTGAAACAAGTCCCACACCAACCAACATTGCACCACGCAATGGTTGGCGAATGCGTGCGGCAACTGGAGCCAACTCGGCGAGCAAACCAATCGCTGGAATGACATAAAGAAATGTTTGAGGCTGACTGAAACCCCAACCAAGCCACATGTCAATTCCGTCATTGCCCCCGAAAACCAAACGTCCATAATGATGATCAACTGCTACATAAATAAGGGAGCCGAGCAAAACAGGCAAGGTCAAGACAATAGAAATTGCGGCTACAAAAACCGACCAAGAAAACATTGGAATCTCAAGCAACGAAAGTCCGGTGCGGCGCGATGTCAAAACTGTCGTTACGAGCGATACCGACGCAGCAATTACACCAACTAAACCGACTCCAACACCCATCAAGTACAGGTCAACCATTTGTGAGTTGCCTCCACCAGGTCCACCATTGGCAATGATTGACCCAATCACCAGGCCGCTACCGATCAGCCAGGCATAAAAACCAAACATTGCGAGACGCACGAAACTGAGCGACTTCGAACCAACCTGTGTTGGAACAACAGCAATACCGAATCCGAGAGCGAGTGGCAATAAAACGCCGAAAGTCGCACCCGTACGTAGTATTGCAAAAAGCTGGGTAACACTGTTTGAATTAAAAATTGCCGAATCAGAAGCAATCCGCTCAATGCCAAGTGCAACACCAACTCCAACAATGATGAGCATCCACAGTGCACTGGCACCCACGAAAAGGCGGCCAATTTTTTTATGGTCAGTTGTAGTTATCCAATTTGCCACCGTACCGAGAGCACTAGGTGCGGAGGCATTGCCTGAAGTGGCAGTGGAATTGACCGTATTCATAACTAGAACAGACTAACAATGAGTAGGCCGCGCGCCCGAACTTCTTCTAACACTGAGCACTAATTCACGAGCACGTCTACGGTCAATGCCATAAACAACACTGAGACATAGGTAATTGAAAAAGAGAACAATCGCATTGAACGGGATTCGGATGGATCACGGCCCAATCGGATTGACCCGAGGATAAATAGGGTTCCAAACAACAGTGCTGTAATTCCATATATATAGCCAAGATCGGCGACAGGAATCAATGCGAGCGAAGTGGCCGTCAGGATCACCGAATAGATGACCATCGAGCGAACTGTTTCCTGCATTGTTGCAACGACTGGCAACATGGGCACGCCTGCGGCCCGATAATCGTCGGAGTGCCGAATTGCCAAGGCCCAAAAATGTGGCGGTGTCCAAAAAAAGATGACTAAGAACAAAATCACTGGAGCCCAGCCCAGCGAGTTTTGCACTGCGGCCCAGCCAACCAGGACCGGAACCGCTCCGGCCGCACCACCAATGACTATGTTCTGTTTACTCGTGCGCTTTAGCCATAACGAATAGATGCAGACGTAAAACATCGTGGCACTGAGTGCTAACAGTGCCGAAAGTAGGTTCGCGCCACTCCACAGCACCGCAAATGCGGCAATTTCCAGAAGGACAGCAAACATAAGGGCATTTTGAGGACGTATATCGCCTGTAACCAATGGTCGACCTTGCGTACGCACCATCAATGCATCGATATCGCGGTCGATATACATATTGATTGCATTTGCCCCACCCGCAGCGAGTGACCCTCCGAGCAAAGTAATGACCATCAAGCTGACAGACGGCCACTTGCCTGCCGCGAGCACCATGGTGGGGATTGTTGTGACCAGTAGCAATTCGATAATTCGGGGTTTCGTCAATGCAACGTACGAACCGAATTTTGAGCGCTTCTTTTGGCTTGCGTCACGCTGTTTCCCATCACCATGCCCAAATAAGCGAGAGCTGATCCTCGAAGGAACCATTGGTTGAACGCCGAGAGCCACATACCAAGGCTACGCCAAGACTGTTCCGCTACGGCACACTAGAAGCGTGAACAATTCGGAAGTTGGACCGACAACCGTCAAAGAACCTGACGTCGATAGTGCGGTTGATACGGATCGCCCCTGGATTGTGCTGGTCTGGAATGACCCAATCAATTTGATGTCTTATGTCACTCTCGTATTACAAAAGCTTTTTGGTTACAGCCTCGAAAAAGCAACAGCACTCATGCTCGATGTACACCATAAAGGTCGAGCAGTTGTTTCCAATGGAACACGCGAGCGAGCAGAGCTCGATGTCTACCGTCTGCACGAGCACGGTCTATGGGCAACAATGCAACGCGAAGACGCATAAATGGCTCGCAAACACAAAGGTCCAATTCGGGCGCTCGCGAAAAATGAATACGCATTGTTGCTTGAAGGTTCAGACAAGGAAGCATTGATCGGCTTGCTCGACCAACTGCGCGACAGTTTGATGAGCGGATCAACGGATGAAAACCTAAAGCGGCTCTTCCCCACTGCATATCACCAAGATCCAAAACACGATGAGGAGTACCAGCGTCTCATGCGCGATGACTTATTGGCTTCGCGCTTGCAATCACTTGGCGTCGCCACATCGGTTTTGGCACGTGAGTCTGTTGACAATATGACTGTGCTCACCTCTCAAGAACTGGATGAGTTTGCGCGATCAATAAATAACTTGCGTCTCGTTCTTGGCACCATGTTGGATATTGATGAGTCCGATATTGATGTTGACTTGGACGAGGACGACCCAAACGACCAACGCCTTGCGCTGTATGGGTACCTCGGCTGGTTGCTGGATTGGGCTGTGACTGCCCAGTTAGATGAATACTCATGATGGGTATCAATAGCCACGGGGGAAATTGGTACTGCTAGTGATAGATTTCAAGGGCTCTTCCAACGAAAAGTTCGTCCATGCCCCCATCGTCTAGTGGCCTAGGACACCACCCTTTCAAGGTGGCGGCACGGGTTCGAATCCCGTTGGGGGTGCGTTAGTTAGGTAATACAGCAAGACGTAATACAGCAAGGCCATTTATAAGCAGCACACTGGTTTTTCAGTTGGTTGTAAACATTTGGTCCCGTGGTGAAGCTGGAGTTCACGCCGCCCTGTCAAGGCGGAGGTCGCGGGTTCGAGTCCCGTCGGGACCGCTGGGGAGTGCTTGCACTCTTCAAGGTCGGGTAGCTCAGTAGGCAGAGCATGCGCCTGAAAAGCGCAGGGTCACCGGATCGACGCCGGTCCCGACCACAATTGAATACAGCAAGTGAGTTGAATACTGCGCAAACTTATTATCAGTTTGCTGCGGGGATACTGCGCACCAATGTTTCTTGCGAAACCGTGGCTACATGTGTTCCATCTTGAGCAAACACATAACCATGTGTAAGTCCTCGCCCACCCCCATACGACAAACATGACATTTCATATAAATGCCACTGATCGGCGCGCACTGGGCGATGAAACCAAATGGTGTGATCCAAACTCGCGTGAAAATTTCCGCCCTTGGTTGATGCCTCCAAGAGTGTGGGGGTTGCTAAGACCACACTTTCGTTTGGTAAGTCGTCTGACAAGTATGCAAGTGCGCAGCGATTTAATAATTCGTCATCAACAAGTGAATCTTTAACTCGAAACCATGCCGCAGTGCGCCCGGCACCTTCTCTGTTCATCCCGGTCAGTGCAGACTGCGGCAATGTTCGACGATTGAAAAATGTGCTCCACGAAGTTTCTTCAATCTCGTCGGGTTGCATGATGTCATGTTGATGAACAATGTTCGAGATATCTGATGAGTGCTCAAACTTTTGGAATGAGGCTTCCAGGTTGAGAATTGCCCCATCGTCTTGACGCGCTACAACTCGACGGGTGCTAAAACTCTTGCCGTCACGAATGCGATCGACTTCATATCGAACGGGTTGAGTGTTTTTGCCGCGGCGAATAAAATATGCGCGTACCGAGTGAGGCAACATGCCGTCTTCAATGGTGAAAGCGGCAGCACGCAATGCTTGAGCAACAATGTGCCCGCCATAGAGGCCACCCCATGGATATTCGAGACCCTGCCCCACATACACATCCCCGTTGTGGGACGTGAGGTCAAACAGTTCGTGCAGGTTCACGACCCGAAGTCATATCCAAGATCGGTTGCTCTCAACATCGGCTCGTAATCGATCCCAGCTTCTTGCGCCATCTGCGCACATGTTCCTCCGCGATCGACGATCACCGTGATGAATTGTGGAAATGCACCGAACTCGCGCACCGCATCGACTGCCTCAAAAATCGATAGGCCCCGTGTCACCGTGTCTTCAACGATTGCAACTTTGTCGCCAGGTTGTAACGCACCAGCAATTCTTCCGGTCACTCCATGATCTTTTGCTTCTTTGCGCACACTGAAACTGCGCAACTGCCTTCCACGCGTTGCAGCGACTGCGGCAATGCCGTATGCAACTGGATCGGCGCCCATCGTAAGCCCACCAATTGCATTGATCTCGGTTGGCAACAAACTCAAAGCAACATCGGCAACCAACAAGATGCCGTCTGC
>DFDK01000107.1:6295-42262 GCA_002367695.1 Acidimicrobium sp. UBA3029
GTTTGCTTTGTGTCGAGAAACCATTTGCTCGTGCGACCAGATTTGAGCGTGAACTCACCTGTCTTCAGCGAATACTGCAGCACGTGTGCGCGAAGTGCATCGCGCGCAGCATCGATGCTTGGCAAATTGCTCATTGCACAAGGCCGCGTGTTGCATCAATTGCCGAGTGGGCATGACGAACTGCACGGTCGATATCAAATGCTTGATCTAATTGCGATGAACTTAATGTGACGCGCTTGTCTGCAGTCAACACCTCTCGAAACGGTTTACGTTCGCTCCATGCAATGGCCGCATCTTCCTGCACAATTCGATACGCATCATCGCGCGAAAGACCAGATTCAACAAGTGCCAACAGCACTGGCTGAGAAAAGACGACTCCAAAACTGCTTTCAAGATTTTCTTTCATTCGTTGTGCATCAACTTCGAGACCACCGATCAATCGGATAAGGCGTTTGACCATGTAGTACACGAGTATTGAAGAATCAGGCAACACAATTCGTTCAGCCGATGAATGCGAAATATCTCGCTCATGCCACAACGCAACGTTTTGTAAACCGGATTGCAAGTTGCCCCGCAACACTCGAGATAATCCCGTCAGCGTCTCTGCTGAAATTGGGTTTCGCTTGTGAGGCATTGCCGAACTGCCTTTTTGGCCTGACTTGAAGCCTTCTCGAACTTCGCTTACTTCGGTGCGTTGCAAGTGGCGCAACTCAACCGCGATTGCCTCAATGCTTGTGCCAATTGATGTGCACGCCCACAGGTATTCGGCGTGTCTGTCGCGTGCAATTACCTGTGTTGCCGGCACAGGTAACAACCCAAGAGATTTTCCAACATGAGATTCAACTGCCGGATCAATATTGGAATATGTACCGACTGCCCCCGACAACTTGCACACGGCAATGGCATTGCGGGCAGCGGTCATTCGCTGACGATCTCGATCAAGTTGCAGTGCCCACAGTGCAACTTTTGCCCCGAACGTCGTTGGTTCGGCATGAATGCCGTGAGTTCTTCCCATCATGGGTGTATTGCGATGTGACTCCGCGAGCTTGACCAATTCCACAATCAATTCATTCAGTGCCGAGATAGTGAGGTCACTTGCGTCTTTGAGCATCCAACACCAAGCAGTGTCAACGACATCAGTTGAAGTAAGCCCGTGATGAATCCAGGCACCTGCAGGCATGCCTATATGTTGCTGAACAACATCAACAAATGCGGCGACATCATGGTCTGTTACTTTTTCGCGTTCTATAACATCGGCAACAAATGCGGCATCTACTTTGGGTGCACGCGATCGACACTCTTTAGCGTCTGCGCTTGGCACATTTCCCAACTGTGATTGGGCCTCGGTGGCCAGTAATTCAATTTCCAGATATCGAGCAAACCGAGACTCGTCTGAAAAAATATTTGCAATCTCTGGAAGTGAGTAGCGATCAATCATCAGCGGATCACGCAATCGTCGCGCTCCGGGCCAACACCGATCATGGTTACTGGTACGCCAACATGTCGTTCAACTGTTTCTACAAACGTGCGCGCTGCAAGAGGCATTGACTCAAACGTACGGCATTCGCGCAAATTTGTTTTCCATCCCTCTAGCTCTACATATTCGGCCTCAACTCGACCCAGTAACTCAATGTCGTCCGGATAGCCGGCAATTTCTTTTCCGTTAAGCGTGTATCCAACACCCAACTGGATCGTGTCAAATGTGTCAAGTACGTCCAGTTTGGTGAGCGCAATCTCGGTGAGCGAATTGAGTCGCACTGCATGGCGCAGCATCACCAAGTCGAGCCAGCCCGGTCGGCGACGACGTCCTGTAACGGTTCCAAATTCGTGGCCAATATCAACGATGGCATCGCCAAGTGCTCCGTGCAGTTCGGTTGGATATGGACCGGCACCAACTCGAGTTGTGTATGCCTTTGCAATGCCAACGACTCGCGTGATGTACCGCGGCCCAATGCCAGTGCCTGCACACGCTCCACCCGCAGTTGGATTGGACGATGTCACAAATGGATAAGTACCGTGATCTATGTCGAGAAATGTTGCTTGAGCACCTTCGAGGAGCACGCTCTTGTTCGCTTCGATTGCATCATGCAACATGTCGACGGTGTTGGCAATATATGGGGCTAGTCGTTTACCAAACACAACAAAACGTGCGACTACTTCTTCGACATCAAACGACTCGCCGCCAACGGACTTGAGCATTGCAAGTGCCGCAATAGCCCTCTCGCGTACCAACTTTTCAAAACGATCCAGGTCACGAACATCACCGGCGCGAATGCCCACTCGCAATGCTTTGTCGGCGTAAGCAGGTCCGATTCCTTTAAGGGTTGTGCCAATCTTGGCATCGCCTCGAGCATTTTCTGCAACAGCATCGAATGCTTGATGCCACGGAAAAATAAGTTGGGCAAGGCTCGAGACCTTCAATCGTGAGCAGGACACACCACGGCCTTCTAAAACGTCGATCTCGTTAAACAGTGTTGGCATGTCGACAACGACTCCATTACCAATTACTGGAGTCACGTGTTCGTACAACACTCCGCTCGGCACGAGTTGCAGTGCGTATCTTTGGTCGCCTACGACAACGGTATGGCCCGCATTGTGTCCGCCTTGATAGCGAACTACATGTGAATGAGTACCTGCCAAAAGGTCAATGATTTTGGCCTTGCCTTCATCACCCCATTGGGTACCAACGACAACTGCGACAGGCATGCAACGCTCCTACTTGAATTGTGGGGAACGTAATAAGAGTCTAGTGCCTGATGCTCAACATCTCACTCGTCTCGACGAAAGATGCTTGGTCTGCTGCCGAAAACTGTGACCGATTGACGTAACGGCACCAACTCAAAACGGCCGCTTCGTTCAACTACTGAGACCGCAACAGCCAGTTCGCGTTGCAACTGCGCTACTTCAGCCCGCAACTGTGCAACATGTGCTTCAAGTTCGAGAACTTGGCGAATGCCCTCCAGATTCATTCCCACATCGGCCAATTCGCTGATGCGCAACAACCGTTGTATGTCGGCATTGCTGTAGCGCCTATTGCCACCTGTTGTGCGGGCAGGTTGCAACAACCCGCGGCGCTCATAAATGCGCAATGTTTGCGGATGCACACCCGCAAGTTCGGCTGCAACCGAGATCACGTATACGGCATGTAATTCGTGTTCCATTGGCTAACCCCTTTTCTTGGCTAATACTGATTGCAATACTGACTCGCGTACAGATTCGGTTGTTGCGGCAGCAAAATCAGTTACTGCTTGTTGCTGTTGGTCATTCATTTTTGTTGGCACTTTTATATCCACCGTGACAATCAAGTCGCCGGTTGATTTTGCTGCAGTTATTCCTTTGCCCTTAATACGGTGACGTGAACCGGATTGAGTTCCTGGCTTGAGTCTCAACTTGACGAGTGAACCATCGAGTGTTGGTACGTCAATATCTGCACCAAGTGCTGCTTCTGCAAAAGTGATCGGAAGGTGCAATATGAGATGCAGCGCATCTCGTCCAAACACCTCGTGGGGAGTTACTCGACACTGCACAATCAAGTCACCAGCTGGGCCGCCGTTACGCCCTGGCCCGCCTCGCCCTTTGAGCCGAATCCTTTGTGCATCATCTACTCCACCTGGGATGCGCACGTTTACTTCGCGTGCTCGCATCTCGACTCCGGTGCCTCGACAGCCGATGCAAGGAGTCTCAATGACAACTGTTCGGCCATTACATCTTGGACAAGGTGACGAAAACGCAAAAGGACCTTGGTTGTCTTCAACTACTCCGCGACCACGACACTGCGGGCATTGCTTCGCCGACGTTCCTGCGCGTGCTCCACTGCCGTTGCACGACGAACACTCGGCTTCAGAAGTGAGATGCAATGTGGTGGTCAGGCCGTGGGCAGCATCGGTGAAGTCAAGTGTGAGTGCTGCCTCGATCTCGGCTCCTCGTTGCGGACCAACACCACTGTTATTACGACGACGACCACCACCAAACATTTGACCGAGTAGATCGCCAATGCCGTCTGCACCCATGTTGTTGCCGTCAAAACGAAACGATCCAGGCGATTGTCCTCCTGGTCCACCAGGGCCAAACGACGACGGACCCACGCGACGAACTTCGTCATATTCTTTGCGTGTCTCGTCGGTACCAAGCACGTCATAGGCCGCAGCTATTTCTTTAAATCGCTCTTCGGCTGATGCGTTGTTTGGGTTTGCGTCAGGATGAAACTTGCGCGCGAGTTTTCGATATTCCTTCGTGATCTCTTTTGCCGTTGCGGTTTTAGATACGCCAAGCGTCGCGTAGTAGTCCTTTTCAAACCACTCGCGTTGCATGTTTAACCTTTGACCTTGACCATTGCCGCTCTCAGCACGCGACCTTTCCATCGATAACCAGTGCGCAATACCTCAACAACCATTGGTTCGGTGGTGGAATCTGCAGGGTCACCTTCCTCGTGCATCACTGCTTCTGCAAGTGATGGATCAAACGGTTTGCCAGCTAGGTCAAGAGCTTCAAGACCGTGTTTTTGTACAGCACTCAAAAGTGAGCTCCACACTTGCTCAACACCTGTAACACCGTGGCTACTTGCAGCTTCGCACGCGTCAAGCACGGGCAACAACGACTCGACGATGCGACCAGTTGAACGATCTACTTCATCGGCGAGTTGGGTAGCAGCACGCTTACGATAATTTTCGAAGTCTGCCTGAACGCGAAGTGCGATGTCTTTGAACTCGTCGCGTTCTTTGACAACTTCAATGATGTTGAGTTCGGCAAAAGCCGACTCGAGATCTTGCACCATCTCGTTACTGTTTTCTGGTTCATTTTCTGGATTATCGGTCATGACGAATTGTCGATTCCGAATTACTTCTCGTCGACAATTTCTGCATCAACTATCTCGGCATCGACAATGTCGTCGTCATTCCCACCAGGCGCACCCTGACCGCTTGCCGACGTACCCGCAGCATCGGTGTCACGCGCAGCAGACTCGTACAGTTTTTGACTGAATGCTTGGCTTGCGGTCATCAACTTCTCAGTTGCTACCTTGATCGCCGCATTGTCAGAACCTTGCAACAATGTTTTGAGTTCTGCCATTGGGCCTTCAACTGCTGTGCGCTCTTCTTCTGTTACCTTTTCGCCTTGCTCGCGCAAGACTTTTTCGGTTTGATAGACGAGCGAGTCTGCATTGTTGCGAATTTCTGCTTCTTCGCGACGGGCCTTGTCTTCTTCGGCATGCTCTTCGGCGTCTTTCACCATCTTTGCGATGTCGTCTTTTGCCAACGAAGACTGGCCGGTGATGGTCATTGACTGCTCTTTGCTTGTTGCGCGATCCTTCGCCGAAACATGAACGATGCCGTTGGCATCGATATCGAATGTCACTTCAATCTGTGGGACACCTCGCGGTGCTGGAGGCAAATCAACAAGTTGAAACTTGCCAAGAGTTTTGTTGTAGCTGGCCATCTCGCGCTCGCCTTGCAACACATGAATTTCTACCGATGGTTGCATGTCGTCAGCTGTTGTAAAAACCTCTGTACGACGTGTTGGAATGGTTGTATTGCGTTCGATGAGTTTCGTCATCACTCCACCCTTGGTTTCGATACCAAGTGAAAGTGGTGTTACGTCAAGCAACAATATGTCTTTGACATCGCCGCGCAATACGCCGGCCTGGACTGCTGCACCAATGGCAACAACTTCATCTGGGTTTACTGTGCGGTTTGGTTCTTTGCCTGTCAAGCTTTGTACAAGATCTTGTACTGCCGGCATGCGGGTCGAACCACCCACCAAGATGACGTGATGGATTTGACCCTTTGACAAACCTGCATCGGTGATTGCTTGCTCGAAAGGTTTGCGGCAACGCTCCAACAAATCTGCGGTGAGTTCTTGAAACTTTGCGCGAGTCAGTGACTCGTCCATGTGTAATGGACCAGCAGCAGTTGCAGTAATAAATGGCAAGTTGATTTGTGTCTGCTGATTTTGCGACAACTCAATCTTTGCTTTTTCGGCAGCTTCCTTGAGGCGTTGTGTTGCCATGCGATCGACAGCCAAATCGACTCCGTGTGCTGCCTTAAATTGCTGCACCATCCAATCGATTACGCGTTGATCCCAGTCATCACCGCCGAGGCGAGTATCTCCATGCGTGCTCTTGACTTCAAATACACCGTCACCAATTTCGAGCACGCTGACGTCAAATGTGCCGCCGCCCAAGTCGAATACCAACACAGTCTCGTCTTCGTCGCCTTTGTTGAGTCCGTAGGCAAGTGCTGCCGCAGTTGGTTCGTTGATGATTCGTAACACTTCGAGGCCGGCAATTGCACCGGCTTCTTTTGTTGCAGTGCGCTGTGCGTCATCGAAATAAGCAGGAACGGTGATCACAGCTTGTGTCACGGTGTCGCCCAAATATGCTTCGGCGTCGCGCTTCAACTTCATAAGTGTGCGAGCACTAATTTCTTGTGGCGTATATTTCTTGCCGTCTACATCTTCCGACTTCCAGTTTTCTCCCATGTGGCGCTTGATGCTCCGAAATGTGCGCTCTGGGTTGGTGATTGCCTGGCGCTTGGCGACTTCGCCGACGAGTACTTCTCCAGCTTTTGAGAACGCGACAACTGAAGGCGTGGTGCGTGAGCCCTCCGAGTTGGGAATTACAACGGCTTCGCCAGCTTCTAAAACTGCGACAACCGAGTTGGTGGTTCCAAGGTCAATTCCGACTGCTTTTGCCATGATGTTTAATGCTCCTGATTGCTTTGGGGTGATGAGGGGATTTATTGTGATCACTACGCTAGGGGTGAGTTGAGAACCTAACAACCTTAGGACAGAAAAGTTGAGTGTATATCACTCAACATTTGGAATAGGGTGCGAAAATGGGTGGTACATATCTGGAATATGGTGCAAATTGGCTGTTTGACCTACCATTTGGACATGCCTGGAACCCTGATCGTCCTTCGACATGGCCAGAGCACCTGGAACCAGTTAAATCTCTTTACTGGCTGGCACGATGTGCCACTGACCCCGCTGGGGATAAGCGAAGCCAAGGCCGCAGGAGCCACCCTGCGCCAGGCCGGTCTGCACTTTGGTGCGGCGCACACAAGTTTGTTGGTGAGAGCCATCGACACCACCCAGTTGGTGTTACATGAGATGGATCAAGACAGTCTGCCGATTGCCAAAAGTTGGTTACTTAACGAACGTCACTATGGGGCCCTACAGGGACTCGATAAAAAGGCAACCACCGAACTGCATGGTGCGGAGCAGACCATGATTTGGCGGAGGAGTTTCGACATTGCTCCCCCTCCTGCACCATTAGATAGTCCGGAACATCCTGTAAATGAACCAAAATACCAAGAGCTCGTTCGTCAAGGACTTGACAAAAATCTGCTACCTGCAACTGAATGTTTACAAGATGTTCTCGTGCGAGTGTTGCCGTATTGGAATGATGTCATTCGTCCTCAGTTGCAAGCAGGCACCAATGTGTTGGTCACAGCACACGGCAATTCAATTCGTGCCCTTGCGATGCATCTCGAACATATTTCGGCTCTAGATATCACTGAAATGAATATCCCCACTGGCGTGCCTCGTCGTTACGAATTCACGGACTCGATGGATATGAAATCGGTGGACTTCATGGGTGATGCAGCCAGCATTGCGGCAGCTGCGGAAGCGGTTTCACGCCAAGCAACTGCCGGATAAATTTCTTCTGGTTCTATGTCGCTGGCATAAATCGCACTAGCGTGAGATCTTCATGAGCACCACACACGACACCCCAACTGCCACTGTGGCCGGCGCGAAGCGCATCAAGCCATATCAAATCTCGATCGCATTCGGAGTTGGCATTGGTGTCTTCACCATGATCTCAGGCATCGTCCCCCAGATCACAGGTTGGGAAGAAACGTCGCTTGTTCACCGCAAGGTATTCGAGGGAATTCCTGGTGCATTGCAAATTGCGTTCTACACCGTCATCCCGATGCTGCTCATTTGGGGTTCATTACGTTTTGCCGACCGAATTCGCAACTGGGAGCGTGGTGCGCCAGATCGCCGTAAGACGACACGAAAAAATTTCAAACAGCGCCTTGCCGACTACCGCGCTGGTGTTTACATGCGCACGCTCTTGCGTGACAGTGCAGCCGGCTTAATGCACTCAATGATGTATTTCGGTTTCTTGATTTTGCTTGGCGTCACCACCGTGCTCGAACTTGATCACCAGTTGCCACCAGCACTCAAGTTTTTGCACGGCGACATTTATAAGGCGTATGCCGCAGTTGGTGACTTTGCAGGGTTGATGTTTACAGGTGGTGTCGTATGGGCAATCATCCGTCGCTATGTGCAGCGCCCATACCGAATTCGTATCAAGACCAAGCCAGAGCATGCGCTGATTCTTGCAACGCTATTAGTCATCGGTTTGAGCGGTTTTGGTTCGGAGATATTCCGTATTGCTCAAGGTCAAGCAGCTGGCGTTGACCTTGATTTTGAAAAATGGAGCTTCATTGGATACCCACTTGCTCAACTTGTTAATGGTGCTTCAGCCAGCACATTGACAACATGGCATCAGGGTTGGTGGATTGCTCACGTAGCAGCGTTCATCGTCTTTCTTGCGATCTTGCCAATCACGATGTTGCGTCACATTTTTACTTCACCACTCAACATGTATCTCAAAGATCGCGAGCGCCCGAAGGGTGCAATGAAGGCAATGCCAAATCTCACCGAGACTTCACTTGAGACTTTTGGCGCGCACGTTATTGAGGATTTCACGTGGAAGCAACTGCTCGATTTGGATGCGTGCACCATGTGCGGTCGTTGCACAAGTGTGTGCCCAGCACATGCGACAGGCAAGTCACTTGACCCGCGCGAAATCGTGCTCAAGAGCGGTGAGGTGATGGCGGCAACTGCTTCACATGCCCCTGGTGGCAAAGTGTCGCCACCAATTGGTGTTGACAGCGAGATCACAATCTCGGTCAACTCGTTGTTTGAGCGGATCACCGCAGAAGAAGTGTGGGCTTGCACGAGTTGCAAGGCTTGCGATGAAATTTGTCCTGTCAATATCGAAATTCTTGACAAGATTCTCGACATGCGTCGTTACTTGTCGCTGATGGAAAGCGATTTCCCTGCCGAATTGGGCAACGCGTACCGCGCGATGGAAAACCAAGGCAACCCATGGGGCATGAACCAAGGCGAGCGCGGCGACTGGGCAAAGGATCTCGATGTTCAGGTGCTTGATCCTGGCGCGGCATTCAACCACGAGTACTTGTACTGGGTTGGTTGTGCTGGAAGTTTCGACGACAAAAACAAGAAAGTCACGCAGTCGATGGCCAAGTTGCTCAAACGCGCAGGCGTCGATGTAGCGATACTTGGACCGAGCGAAATGTGCACGGGCGACAGTGCACGTCGCAGCGGCAACGAATACTTGTTCCAGATGCTGGCGATGCCAAACATCGAGATGCTCAACGGCATGGGCGTGCGCAAAATCATTACGCAATGCCCGCACTGCTTCAACACCCTTGCCAACGAATACCCGCAGTTGGGTGGCACGTATGAAGTGATTCACCACTCACAATTGCTCGAACATTTGATCGACAGTGGCAAGTTAGATGTGAGCAACGCAACTCTCGAAGAGCGCATCACCTATCACGACTCGTGTTACCTCGGTCGCCACAACGATGTGTACTTGGCGCCACGAAATGTTGTCAGTTCAATCAAGGGTGCAGAACTTGTCGAAATGCCACGCAATGGAACCACCGGAATGTGTTGTGGTGCTGGTGGTGCACGCATGTGGATGGAAGAAAACATTGGCACAAAGATCAACGATGAGCGAGCAGCGGAAGCAATTGCAACTGGTGCAAGCCGCGTCGCAACAGCATGTCCGTTCTGTTACATCATGTTGGATGACGGTGTGAAGGGTGCTGGCAAAGAAGAGACCGAAGTCAAGGTCGCAGACATTGCCATTCACTTGCTGGACGCACTTGAAAACGGCGAGCGCATAAATGCCGAGCGACCTGCGCCACTCGCAGTTCCTGCTGCTGGCAACTAACTAGCGAAAGTTTTCGAAGTAACGACTTGGGGTCGGCCCACGCTGACCCTGATATTTGGAACCTCGTGCGCCTTTGCCATACGGATTGTCGGCAGGTGTGGTCATGTTCATGAAACTCACTTGACCAATTTTCATGTTTGGATACAACGTGATTGGAAGATTGGCGACATTTGATAACTCGAGCGTGATGTGGCCATCAAAGCCAGCGTCGATAAACCCAGCAGTTGAATGAATCAGTAAGCCGAGTCGACCGAGCGAGCTTTTGCCCTCTACGCGAGCAACTAGATCGTCGGCAATTGCCACACGCTCAAGTGTTGAACCCAAAACAAATTCGCCCGGGTGCAACATAAACACGCCGTCTTGAGGAACCTCTACCAACTCGGTGAGATCTGCAAGATCTTTCTTTACATCGATAACCGCTGCAGTGTGATTGCGAAACACGCGAAACAAATTGGACAATTTGACGTCAATCGACGACGGCTGCAGGCACGACTCGTCGAGTGGATCAATGATGATTCTCTTCGAGGCGAGAGCCTCACGGATGCTTTTGTCGGACAGGATCACAACGAAGCACACTATCTAACAGCCTTCAGTTCTGGCTAATAGCCGTCTGCACTGACCAATAGTGATCGACACAGACCCACACGGGATTTGAACTTGGTTTCGGGTTGGTACTCTCTACAACGGTTTCGCGGGTGTAGTTCAGAGGTAGAACATCAGCTTCCCAAGCTGAGAACGCGGGTTCGATTCCCGTCACCCGCTCAACAAGCTGACAAGAGCCCAAGCGGCTGCAACACCACCAATAATCGCCATCGTCACCGTTCTCGTGATTGGTGCTCGATCTAAGTCATCATTTGCATGTTTAGGTTTCTTTCTTGCGCTCGGCGGTTTCACAATGGCCAGCACATTGCCAACGCACATTGCACCACCAAGAGCGAGCACTAAATACGCAAGAAGGTCTTGGCCAAGAAACATGCGCTAGTTACGAAGTGCGGCATCGACAACAGGATCTGAAGCCACACCCTCAAAACGGGTGTACGTCGAGAGCCAAGCAAGGCGTGCGGTGCCCAATGGCCCTGCACGGTGCTTAGCAACGTTGATTTCAGCAAGACCCTTCAAGTTGGGATCTTGGTCATAAATTTCGGCTCGATACAAGAACATCACCACGTCGGCGTCCTGCTCAAGTGCGCCAGACTCACGCAAGTCGGAAAGAGTTGGGTGTTTGTCTGTGCGTGATTCGAGTTGACGACTCAACTGACTTAAGGCCAAAACCGGCACATTGAATTCGCGGGCCAATAACTTGAGTTTTCGACTGATCTCACTCACTTCCAACTGGCGATTCTCTGGTCGACCGTCACCACCCATCAACTGCAAATAGTCGATCACAATAAGCGAAAGTCCTCCGTCGCGACTGATGGTGCGACGTGCTTTTGCACGAATCTGACCAACCGAAGTACCGGCACTGTCGTCAATGATCAAAGGAATATCGAGTCGACCAACGGCATGGCTGATCTTTGTCCAATCGTTTGCTGATGGACGACCTGTGCGCAACAACGTGCTGTCAACTCGTGCTTCGCTGGACAAAATACGTTGAGCAAGTTCAGCTTTACCCATTTCTAGCGAGAAAAAGAGCACGGGTTGCATCAATGTTTGAGCAGCATGCACCGCGAGTCCAAGTGCAAATGCACTCTTACCCATCGCAGGGCGAGCTCCGATGATATTGAGTGTGCCGGGCTGCAAACCAAGCAATACTTTGTCGAGTTCTGCGATTCCTGTTGGTACACCCGTGATGGCGCCCTTGTTGTCAACGAGTGTTTGGAGTTTTTCGATCGCTTGATCAATCAACACGTTGACCTTCTCTGCATTATCACCGATGTGGCTCTCGCCGATATCAAAAATCTTGCTCTCTGCATCATCGATTGCTTTATCAACGTCGTCTGGCTCGTTAAATGCGATCTCGGCAATGTCGGATGCTGCACCAATGAGGCGCCGCAGGCGTGCGGTGTCGCGCACAATCTTTGCGTAACGATCAGCACTTGTGATCGCTGGTGTTGCATTTTGTAGCGTCAGCAACGCATCAAGACCACCAATGGTGTCGAGTGTGCCCGCGCGACGGAGTTCTTCTGCAACCGTGACTGCGTCAACTGGCTCGCCACCCGTGTTGAGTGATCGAATCGCATCAAAAATATGACGGTGAATAGGTTTGTAAAACTCGTCTGGGAGTACACCGCGTTCGAGTGCAGCCGCTACCGCATCGCGCGATAACAGCATCGCACCCAGTAGCGATGCTTCAGCATCAAGGTTGTGCGGAGGCACACGCTGCGTGCTGCGTTGCACTGGTCGCGTGTCGTTATTTGATTCACCCGCTAATGACATATGTCTACCTTGCCCGAACTTGCCTGTTGATCGATAGGGGCATAACCATGTGACTTAACTGTGGATAACCACACACAACCCCGCTACGCGGAGCCATTGCGTCGCGTTACTTAGCTACAACAGAAAGGTTGATCACACCAATGACATCGCCATACAGTTCGACCGAGACCGCATGGTCTCCGACTGAACGGATCGGTGTATCGATGGTGATGTTCTTGCGATCAACAGTGATACCCGTTTGATCCAAGAGTGCTGCGGCGATCTCGGTTGTTGAGATAGACCCAAACAAACGACCCTCGGCTCCGGCTTTCGCCTTGACCTTGACTGGCTGTTTGGCCAAATCGGCTGCAACACCGCGTGCAGCTTCGCGCTCGGTGTTTTCGCGCAAGTCACGAGCACGACGCATCACGCCAGCCTGAATAACTTCACCTTCGGAAGCGACAATGGCCAAGCCGTGTGGCAACAAATGGTTGCGTGCATGACCAGACGAAACGGTGATGATGTCGCCGCGGCGACCGACACCTGCAATATCAGAACGAAGCAAAACCTTCATGGCCTATGCCTCCTCGGTTGTAGTTGTGACTGAAACTTCAACATCAGCGGCTGGTGCTGCGGCTACCGAAGATTCGGCGGCATCAATTGTTGCTGCGTACTTATCAACCAGTGCTGACTCGTTTGAACCAGCATCGGTGTTTGGTGCGCCACGACGCGGACGGTCGCTACGTGAGCCACCGTCTTCCTCGCCACGACGCGGAGCGCGCGCTGCTGCAACTCGCTTGGTATATGGCAAGAGTGCCATCTCGCGTGCGTTCTTGACAGCAAGTGCGACGTCGCGTTGTTGCTGAACGGTATTGCCGTTCATGCGGCGAGCACGCAATTTGGATCGATCGGACATGAAGCGCTGCAACAAGTTGACATCTTTGTAGTCGATGTATCCGATGTGCTCAGCGTGTAAAACGTTTGGACGCTTCTTGTATTTGCGCATTGCAGCTTTCGCTGCCCTCGCTTTGTTGGTTTTACTTGTCATGTCTTAATTCCCTTTGTGGTTATTGAGTGGTGTGATTAGAAAGGTTCTTCGCCGGTGTCGTGCGGGTTGACATCGGTGCCTGGGTTGGCGCCACGTGACGCGCCGCCTTGGCTTTGGCTTTGGCTATCGGTTTTTGGAGTGCGCTCTACTTGAGCGGTTGCCCAACGAAGACTTGGTCCGAGCTCATCAGCGATCACGTCGATAGCGGTGCGCTTGTCGCCCTCTCGAGTGGTGTACTCGCGCTGCTCAAGTCGACCAGTGACAACAACTCGTGCACCCTTAGTCAATGAAGCCGCTGCATTTTCACCAAGTTGGCCCCACGCAGTGACATTGAAATAAGAAGTTTGTTCCTGCCATTCGCCGTTGACCTGATAACGACGACCGACGGCGATGCCAAACGAGGCAACTCCGCGACCAGTGGTGGTGAAACGAAGCTCGGGATCGCGGGTGAGATTACCTACGAGAGTGATGGTGTTATCTGACATTGTTGATGCTCCTTACGAAGTGGCTACTTGATCAAAGAGATCAATTAGGCAGACACTGCGGTGAGACCGCGGCGTGATGCTTCTTGATCTGGCAAACGGAGAAGTTTGTGGCGGAGGACATCATCCGCAATGCGAAGACTGCGCTCGAACTCGTCGAGTGCGCCACCTGATGCCATGAGGTTGAACACCGCGTAGTAGCCGTCGTTCTGTTTATTGATTGGGTATGCAAGACGACGCTTGCCCCACCAATCAGGTGACCCGTGGACTGTGCCACCTACACCTTGAACTGCCTTGGTCACAGTGGAGATCCAACTGTGCGCAGCCGATTCTTCTAAGTTGCCGCTAACTATGAGCATTAATTCGTAAGCACGCATGAACGTGGTAACTCCCTTCGGTTCCAACCGGGGCTGGAGCCCCCGAGGGGGCAGGGTGGATATGTGGACTTGGGATCGTATCGGCACGAAGGGAGCGTGCCACACCCGTGTTGCAGGGATTAGCCGAACTAGCGCCGAGACCTGTGCCTTGTTGACTTTATTTCGGGTTTTGGGGCTGTAGCCATTGGCAATGACCGCAACAGATGATGCCAACGACAGGACCGACAGCACTCGACAACATAGGCCGTATATGTAATAGCCGAACTTTGGCTAATTAGGAGTTCGTCGGCACGATGCTGCTCGGTGTGTTGAGCGAGCTGTCGAAACTCTTCGAGTTCGTGCGGCTTGGTTATACATCGTCCATGGCTTGGGAGGCGTGGACCAAATACATACGTCACCAACGCAACATTGTCTTGCACGCAAATCGGGCATTTCACACTTGTTGCATCACCAAAGTTTTTTGCTGCACGGACCAAGTCGGGGTGTGCATCGCACAGTTGTTCTCTTCGAATGCGTCCGCGGCGAAACTCATTGATGAGTGCGCGGCGCGTAAGACGATGATCAATCACACCGCCAACAGTTTCACCGTTGTCGTCAGTGAGTGTGAGTTGACTCAGCCAACCCGTTGGGCGTCGTGAAGAATTCATTGATGAGAACGCTAGTCAGTTTTTGTCGCCCACCACTGTTCGAGTCTGCGCCTCGCTTCGGCATCGCCCAACAATCCTTCTTCAAGGCGAATCTCCATCAAGAATTTCAAGGCTTCGCCTACCTGACGACCAGCACCGATTGACAACATCTCCATTACTTGAGCGCCGTCCAACTCTGGCCGAAGTGCTGCCAACTCTTCGTGCTTTGCCAACTCTGCGATGCGTGCCTCAAGTTCGTCCATACGTTGCGACAACATCAATGCTTTTCTTTCATTACGAGTTGTGCAATCACATCGTGTCAGCACATTGAGTTCGTTCAACAGTGGTCCCGCATCGCGAACATAACGGCGTACCGCCGAGTCCGTCCACCCCATTTGATAAGTATGAAAGCGTAAATGTAATGCAACTAAATCGGTGATTGCATCAGTGTCGTGTGTCGAATACTTCAACGCTTTGAGACGTGCCCGCGACATTCTTGCGCCAACCACCTCGTGATGATGAAACGTTACGCCTTTCCCATCTTTAATGCCACGTGTTTTTGGTTTGCCAATGTCATGAAACAACGCTGCAAGCCGAGTAATACGAAAATCAAAACTTGCGGATGCGTTTGGTCGCACATTTTCGACCACCGCAAAGGTGTGTGTCAACACATCTTTGTGGCGATGAATCGGATCTTGTTCAAGTTTCATGGCCGGCAATTCTGGGAAAAAGTGCTCAGCTAAACCTGTGTCAACCAAAAACCACAGTCCGCTTGTTGGGTGATCACAAACCATTAAGCGATCGAGTTCGTTGCGCACACGTTCAGCCGAAACAATTTTGAGTCGATCGTGCAGTTTTTGTACCGCCGCAACCATTTCTGGCACTGGTTGAAGTTGCAGTGTTGCTATAAACCGTGCTGCGCGCATCATCCGCAATGGGTCATCGGTAAAGCTGATTTCTGGCGAAAGTGGAGTGCGCAGCGTCCGACTCATCAAATCGGCTGCCCCGCCATATGGATCGACAAGTTCAGGCACATCGCTCGTTACTTCCAGGGCCATCGCATTGATGGTGAAATCCCTACGTGATAAATCGGTAGCAATGTCATCCGAAAACTCCACGTCAGGCTTGCGAGAGTCTGGAGAATATGCCTCTGCGCGATGAGTGGTGATTTCGTATGTGCGGCCGTTCTTCTGTGCCGAAATAGTGCCGAAGCGTTCACCTGTTGTCCATATGGCATCGGCCCAACCAGTTAAATAGCGTTTGGTTTCCTCTGGACGAGCATTGGTGGTGAAGTCAAAATCCACTTCGCTCATCTGCCGATCAAGCAAGAGATCACGCACTGTCCCGCCCACCACATAGAGCCGGCGATCGGCTTTGCGAAAAATATCTCCGAGGGGTGCAAGTTCGGCCAATACTGGAGTAAATCGCTGCGGAACCACGGTGATTAGGTTAGGCGTTACCACTAGAACATGAGGGACTACCGGCGAGATGTATGTGCTGACCACGAGCAGGCAAAACGTGATGTTTCTGAATGGTTGGCGCAAATTGAGATAAATATCGGTGAGACTGGTGGTTATGGATCGGCTACGACGTGTCAGTAGTGCCGTCACCATCGTGCTCGGTGTGGCATTGTCGTTATCGGGTCTCCCAACCCATCAGACCAGTGCGCTTGGTACCGAGACAATCAACTTGGTAGATGTGCGCTTGGTCGCACAAAACTTTAACGTTCTTGCTGGCACGCAATTTCGCTTCACAGTTGATGTTCTCGACGCAACGGTCCGAAATCAACTGGAACAGGATCCAACGACAACCCTTCGCATAACCGTATTTGCACCAGTAACGACCCGAGAGCAAGTGCGCTCAATCACTGAAGGTGCCGAACCGGTTCGGGAACTCGCAGTTGCAGACTTAAGACTCATTCAATTGGCACAAACAGAAACCAACAACTTCACTGCGTTTCTTTCAAGCACCGCTCGCACAAACTCGTTGCTCCTCACGGATGATGGCGTGTACCCGATACAAATTTCTTTTATGCGAGACGGCCAACCGGTTTCCAAATTGAACACATTTGTTAACTTCTATAACTCGTCCACCCAAACATCGCGTCTACCTATAGCAATTGCGTCAACAGTAACTACGCCGCTTGCACTTGCACCCAACGGAACAATTGTGATCAGTGGTGCGACAAGAAAAAAATTAGCCAACCTTGCCCAGTCTCTAGAGAGTGGCGGTACGCCGTTATCTGTACAGGTTTCGCCCGAAATACTTGACGGTCTTGCCCAATCAACACAACCCGTAGATATTGATTTACTAACACGGCTTCAAACTGCATTTTCAAATCACGATTTATTGCGCGCACCTTTTGTTCCTTTTGATCCCTCAAGCGCACAACGCACAGGACGAATCAATGATTTCTTACAATTACAAAGTCTTGGCGATGAAATCATCGAGCTTCGCAACGGAGATAAAAATCTCTCGACCAATATTTGGTTTTCCAATGTTTTGATTGATGCAGACGGAACAGAATTACTACACGACTTCAACGTGCACACCGTTGTTCTCACACCTCAAGCAGCGGCCAAGATCGGGGCACTGGATAACTACGCCAAGCCGTACCGCATATCGAGCGATGTTGCACTGAGGACCACAGATCCCTTGTATGCGACGGCACTTACTAGTAATCAAAGGAATCCAGTAATCACTGCTTATTCACTTGCTGCCGAACTTTTGATGCAAAGACAAGAAATTGCTGATGGTGGTGGTGTTATGTCATCTAATTTTGTGATTCTCTCCACCACGACTGGCGCACCGATTGATGCCAAATTACTTGCTCCATTAGCGATTGCAATCGATCGTGCTCCGCAGCTTCGACTGAGGGCATTGAGTTCGATCCCGCGCGCTAATAGTGAAACAACACTTGTCAAAATCCCTCGTTCAAATAGGGTTGACGTCTCAGTTGCCGGAAAGGCAAGTGATTCCCTTGCTGATGAGTTGGCCTCTACATCACTCATGCTGCCAACCGATGCCCCCCAACATGCTGCTTGGACAACTACGCGACTGGTCATGCTCGACGATCGCCTTAGTGGCGAAAACTTTGCCTCATACTTCAAAGGTTTTCGTAACCAGTTGAGATTACTTCGAATATCAGTCAGGGTTCCGCGGTCGTTGAGCTTTACGCTTGGCGAACGAAAGAGCGATTTGCGATTACAACTTCGCAATAGTGCTGCAGTGGACCTCACAGTTTCTGTTGAGATCTCAAGTGCAAAGTTACAGTTTCCCGACAAAGACCGTGTGATAACAGTGCCAGCAAACGGCACAATCGACTTGGTGATTCCTGTTGTTGCCCGCGCGAGCGGACGCTTCCCAATTGAAGTTGTGCTCTACACGCCAGACGGATTAGTGCAGGCTGGTCAACGTGTTCAACTCACCGCACGAGTCGCTGCCATTGCAGGTCTTGGCCTAGTGGTCAGTGGCGCTTCCGCGCTTGTGTTACTTGCATGGTGGTTAAGTCACTGGCGCACAAATCGCCGTAAGTCTGCTACAAAAAAACACCCAGCAATAGGATAAAAAGCTTGCTGTAGGCTGAAAACCATGACCGTTCGCATTGTTACCGATAGCGCTTCAGATATTCCTCAATCGTTGGCAGACGCCAACAATATTTCGATAGTTCCATTATCGTTTCGCTTTGGTGACGAGGAGTTCATTGATCGCCAACAGCTCACTGTCGCACAATTTTGGGAGCGATGTGGTTCATCTACTGTTTTGCCAGAAACTGCAGCACCATCACCGGGTCAGTTCGAAGCCGAATTTCGTCGACTTTTTTCCGCTGGTGCAACTGGCATAGTCATGATTTCACTTTCATCCCAACTGTCGGCAACGATGCAGAGTGCGGAGTTGGCTGCTCGTGCGGTTGCGGGTGATATTCCAGTGCGAGTAGTAGATAGCCGTTCTGCGTCGATGGGTCAGGGTATTGCCGCCGTTGCCTGCGCAAAAATGGCTGCGGGTGGGGCAAGTTTGGACGATGTCGCCGCCTATGCCAATGATCTTGCTGCCAGAACCCAGGTGTGGGCAGCACTCGACACCCTTGAAAACCTCAAAAAGGGTGGTCGAATAAGTGGTGCCAAGGCTTTATTGGCATCGGCATTAGCGATTAAACCAATTTTGCAAATTAAAGATGGATTGATTCAAGAAGGTGGCAAGCAACGCACACGCAGCAAAGCAGTTGCTTTACTCATTGACATAGTAAGGCAAGCTGGAGCAATTGAAAATCTTTCGGTTTTGCAGGCCGAGTGCGATGACGTACAAGAGTTTGTTACTGCACTGCGCGAGTTTTACCCTGGTGAAATCATGGTGAGTGACATTGGTGCCATAATCGGTTCGCATACTGGTCCCCGTGCCATCGGCGTCACGTTTCATACCAAGTAAGTAGTTCACATAACTGATATCCCCGTTTCATAAGGGGTTTGGGAAGTATTGTCGCATCAAAGCGATGAGTCAGGACAGCCCACTTTCACGCCTTATTGGTGGCCGATATCAACTTGAGCACCGCATTGCCCGTGGTGGTATGGCCGAAGTGTGGCTAGCAAGCGACACTTTTCTTCATCGGCAAGTTGCTGTCAAGCTACTTAAACCACATCTGGCAAATGATGCCAATGTGGCTGAGCGTTTTCGGCGAGAAGCAGTCGCCTGTGCCGGCATCAGTCACCCCAATATTGTCGCGGTTTATGACTGCATTGAGCACGGTGGTCGGCAAGCCGTCATCATGCAATACGTGCAAGGTAAAAGTTTGCGCGATGTGCTCGACAAGCAAAAGAAGCTCCAGCCGCAACTCACAATCCATATTGGGTTATCTGTTGCAGCAGCACTCGAAGAAGCGCATAGACAAAATTTTGTGCACCGCGATGTCAAGCCAGGAAATATATTGCTTACACCAGATGCTCGCTGCTTACTCGCCGACTTTGGTATTGCAAAAGCACTGGTTTCAAGTGGTGATGATCTCACTAGTGACAACATCATGATGGGTACCGCCAAGTACCTTTCACCAGAGCAAGTGCGAGGTAAACCACTCGACGGCAGGGCTGATCTCTACGGTCTTGGGCTTGTTTTGTATGAATGCCTCGCGGGTCGCGTACCGTTTGTTGGAGAAACAGATGCAGACACGGCGCTTGCCAGGCTGCAGCGTGAACCAACCGACCTTGCTCGCTTGCGTCCATCGCTTTCCCCAAACCTCGTAAAGGTTATTCACAAACTTCTCGCTCGCAATCCAGACCATCGATATGCAACTGCCGCAGAGACGATTATTGCATTGCGTGCCGCACGCAGCGGTGAGTTGGATCGCACCACAGAAATCACTCCTCCGTCTGGATTGATGGTGGTGGGTGGAGAAATGTTGGAGCGATCAACTACACGATCCGTTCCGACTACCCCATCGAAACCGCAACCCTCACGGCTCACCATCGTTGGTCAGCCACTCTTCGACGCTCCTGGGCGCGAGCGTCATGAAATCAAAAGCAAACCCAATACCAAGCATGACGAGATTGTGCGATTACCAAAACAATCGACCAACGGTTTTCGCCAAATTGTTGCTGGAATAGTTACTGTTGGAATGCTTGGTGGTGGTGCATTGTGGTTTACAAGCAGAGAATCTTCGACAGCTTCTCAGGTTGTGGCCACAGTTGAGGAACCCGTCATACCGATCGCACCTGAACCCGCAGCAATTGTCTCAATTATGAGCTATGACCCCAGTGGCGACGATGGCGAAGAAAATGAAGCACTTGTTCCGTTGCTTCTCGACAGCAACCCGAAAACCAACTGGACAACAACATGTTATGCGAACCAGTATTTTGGCAGTAAAAAGTTTGTTGGTCTAGTCGTTCAGTTTTCAGCACCCACTACGGGCACTCTGAATGTGTATATGGGTAATGCACCGTGGAAAATAGATGTGTACACAGCGCTTGATTCTGCTCCTCCCCAACTTGCTGGCTGGGGGCAACGCATTACAACCGGAAACAACATAAAGCGTCGCGGTGCCAACTTCATCATTGCTCAACCCGCGCAATTTGTACTTCTTGCATTGCGGGAAATTGGAAAAAGTGGGTTGTGTAGTGCATCTAATCCATATCAAGGATTGCTCTCGGGAGTCACGTTCCAGGCAAGTTAGCCTTCTGTTATGCCTTCTAATCCGTTCACCGATCCGCAGTGGGCATCTCGCACGGTTGACGTGATTGATCGACTTGTTTCCTTTGTTCGCGACCGCACCACTCGCCCCGCAGTAACAATTGTTCGGGCCCTCATTTTTGGAAGCATGGCGATTGTTGGCGCCATCTTCGTGGTAATCGTTCTTGTAATTGGTGGCATTCGTGCTTCACATTCACTGCTTGATATTTGGTGGTCACGCGACACTGCAGTATGGGCTTCTTATTTAATTATTGGTGGCGTCTTTTGTGTTATTGGCATGCTGCTGATGCGCCGCCGCCATCCGCAAGACTAAATTTCGTACAACAGAAAAGAAACCCCTATGACCACACCATTGCACAACAAAGTATTGATTATTGGATCAGGTCCCGCCGGACTTACCGCCGCTATTTATGCCGCTCGAGCCAATCTGCAACCACTCGTCATTGAGGGTGAACCTTCTTCTACCTCTGATCAGCCAGGTGGCCAGTTGATGTTGACAACCGATGTTGAAAACTTTCCTGGTTTCCCAGAAGGAATCATGGGACCAGAGTTAATGATGCGTTGTCGCGATCAGGCAATTCGATTTGGAACCGAATTTATTACTGAAAAGGTTACCAAGGTCGATTTTTCATCTAGGCCGTTCAGAGCATGGGTTCGCGACACTGAATACACTGCCGACGCAATTATTGTCAGTACAGGCGCGCAGTCACTCATGCTGGGTCTCGAGGAAGAGAAACATTTAATAGGTCATGGTCTTTCAACTTGTGCAACATGTGATGGGTTTTTCTTTCGCGGCCAAGAAATTGTTGTGGTTGGTGGCGGTGACTCAGCACTTGAAGAAGCCCAGTTTCTCACCAAGTTTGCATCCAAGGTCACAATCATTCATCGCCGTGAGTCGTTGCGCGCATCCAAAATCATGCAAGACCGCGCATTTAAGAATGACAAGATTTCGTTCGTTTGGAACAAGCAGGTCACACGTGTGCTGGGCGCCGACAAAGTGAGCGGCATCGAAATGACCGACACAGTCACTGGTGAGTTTTCGACCATGAATGTCACCGGCATATTCGTGGCGATCGGTCACCGACCAAACACTGATTTATTCAGTGGAATTTTGGAGATGGAAACCACGGGATACCTAACAACAAAACCGGGTTCGACGTACACCAACATTGAGGGAGTGTTTGCGTGTGGAGACGTGCAAGACCATACGTATCGACAAGCCATCACTGCCGCAGGTTCTGGTTGTATGGCGGCGATTGATTGTGAGCGGTGGCTAGAGGCACAGCACTCATAGTCCAGGGTTGAATGTTTGCGTGGGTATTATGTTGTTCAGCGCAATTTACTCAACGTAATAAACAGACTGGACCACCATGGCAGACGGAATTATCACCCTCACAAGTAGCAGTTTTGACGAGACCGTAAAGAGTTCAACGACACCAGTTTTGGTTGACTTTTGGGCTGAGTGGTGTGGGCCGTGCAAGGCAATAGCGCCAGTACTAAAAGAGCTCTCAACAGAACTCGTAGGCAAGCTGACCATTGCAAAACTTGATGTTGATGCACATGGAGATATTGCACAGCGTTTTAATGTGATGAGTATTCCAACACTATTGATTTTTCATAACGGTGAAGTACAAAAGCGTTTGGTTGGGGCAAAAGGTAAGAGTCAGCTACTACAGGAGCTTGCAGAATTTCTCCCAACTTCCCAATAACTATTCATCAAAGCACTAGTGCAGTAGCTGCAATGCAGCAGCTTCTACGTACCGTTGGCATGCTTGATGATTCGCTTGTGGGGCTGGGTTATTTTTGTGAATTTACCCATACGGCACTCCAAGAATTTCAGGCCAATCGTGGTTTGCCTCAAGATGGTGTTTGCCATCGCGATACATGGGATGCACTGATTGAGGCCTCACGACTCAGTGCGCGATTGTTGTTTCTCACATCTCCATATCAACGCGGCGATGATGTCATTGCACTGCAAACAAACCTTGCGCTCCTCGGTTTCGATTGTGGATGTATTGACGGAATACTCGGACCCAACACTGTTCACTCACTGACCGACTTTCAACAAAACTACGGACTAGCTGCTGATGGTGTTTGTGGTGTCAAAACACTTCAGGCTTTGTCACGGATGAGTAACCAGACTGGCTCTGGACCAGGAATTGTTTCGGTTCGGGAATCTGAAAACCTCTAGCACCGGCTCAAGTTGGTGTGTTGGTGACCTACAAAGCATTTCTAAGGGTTTGACCAGCCGAGGCAATCGAAGTACTACTCAGCAAGGTTGGTTGAAGGCAATTCGCGGCTAAAAGAATTGGTCTGAGCAACTACTTTATAAGTTATCCACAGGTTTATGCACAGTCTGTGAGGACTGTCAAGTTCTTGTTTACGCTCATGCTCCACAAGAGGCACAGGGTTCTCTGTGGGCCGATTAGTCCTCGATCGAAGGCCCTTCGGTCATAAGTCGGTAAATACGCTCCAGGTCTTCGAGATCGGCAAAATCAATCGTGACCTTGCCGTGTTTGCCACTCATAGTTACACCCACCGACGTTTGCAAGTGCTCAGCAAGGAGTCCTTCAAGTTCGAGCAGGCCCGGAGGGCGTAAAGTTGTGGTCTTTGCCCCAATTGGTGAGGTCGACTTTCCAGAAGTCTTGCCCGTGTTTCCTGTAGCTGATCCCCCACCTATGGATGTTGATTGAGATTGACTCTCTCTAACTGCCTCTTCAACACCTCGAACTGTCCAACCCATCTCGACTGCGCGCTTCGCGAGTTGCTCTTGCAACGAACGGTCGGGTGTACCCAGTAATGCTTTTGCATGACCAGCAGACAGTCGTCCGTCGGCCAGTAACGACTGAATTGATGGTGGGAGTCCGAGTAGTCGCAATGCATTTGTAATTGCGGAGCGACTCTTGCCAACTTTACTTGCCACCTGCTCGTGTGTCATGTTGAAGTCTTCAAGTAGTTGTTGATACGCGGCTGCTTCTTCAAGTGGTGTGAGATCTTGTCGATGCAAGTTTTCAACGAGTGCTTGCTCCACTGATGAAACGTCGTCGGTAACACGCACAATTGCTGGAATCATTTGCAGCCCGGCACGTGAAGCGGCGCGCCAACGGCGCTCCCCAGCAATCAACTGATATCGATCGCTTCCTTCTGGGCGCACCAAAATTGGCTGTAGAACACCAATTGCCAAAATGGATGCGGTTAATTCGGCGAGTGCAGCTTCATCGAAATGCACGCGTGGCTGGTTTGGGTTTGGGTCAATTGCGTTTACTGCAATATCTTTAAGTCCTGTTGCTGATTCTGTACCGTTATTGGTACTAGTACCACTTGTGGTAGTGCTGTTGTTTCGATTGGTGGGAATTAGCGCGTCTAATCCTTTACCCAATCCGCTGCGGCGCGCCACCACTCACCTCCAATGCAACAGCTCGGTAGGCCTTTGCACCAGCCGAGTTTGAGTCAAATGTGGTGATTGGTTTGCCATGCGATGGAGCCTCGGCGAGTCGCACAGTGTGCGGAATAACCGTTTGGCATACTTTGTCGCCGAAGTGTTCGCGCACCTCGCCAACAACATCGGCGGATAATTTGGTTCTGGTATCAAACATGGTGCAGATAATGGTGCTGACTGCCAGGCCTGGGTTGAGGTTTTGGCTCACCAAATCGACGTTGCGGAGTAACTGTCCTAAACCCTCAAGTGCGTAATACTGACACTGAATTGGCACGATTACTTCGCGTGCGGCGGTGAGGCCGTTGACAGTCAGGAGACCAAGTGATGGCGGACAGTCGATCAGTACATAATCAAACTGATCCAACACGGATTCAATTGCCTTTTTCAGTCGAGTTTCGCGACCCATGGCAGGCACTAACTCAATTTCGGCACCGGCTAAATCAAGGTTGGATGGTGCGACAAAAAGATTGCGAACCGCCGTGGGCTCAAGACAGTCCTCCATTGGGGTGTCATGCAATAACACGTCATAAATACTGGTTTCCATCTCACGGGTATTGAGACCTAGTCCTGTCGAGGCATTGCCCTGCGGATCAAGGTCCACAATGAGTACCCGATATCCCTGTTCGGCTAGACAGGCACCCATATTGATGGTTGTTGTTGTCTTGCCTACGCCACCCTTTTGATTAGCCATCGCAATCACCCGTGGTACGGGGTGCGGCGGAGTTGATTCAGATTTTGCCGAATTCATATAACTCTGATTCTACTGAGGGTTGATCAACCAATGGGGGATACGGTTCGAATGGGTGGCCGATGGTTCCCCAGATGTTCCACGTGGAACATCCCGGACTCAAACTACAGATTTGGGTTTAAAAATGTTCCACGTGGAACAATGCAACCGGGCCAAGCCTTGTTGGGTCGGATACGCCAAGACTTCCCAGATCGACGTCAACCCAGCGATCTGGACTACCGGGCGGGGGTTCGCTCACCACCACATAACCACCCAGTCTGACCAAACTCACTGCCCATCGTAGGGTGTGGAGTGGGGGACCAAAACCGCGGCTGCAGGCTGCATCGAATGAATGGGTGAAGCGTTCCTGATGTCGCAATACCTCCACATCCCCACACACCACTTCGACCTGGTCTTGAATTCCTAATGACAGCACCGAGCGCTGAAGTGTGTCTGTGCGCTTGGCGCGCCGATCAATCAGTGTCATCTGAATTTCAGGGCGAATAATAGCGATAACCAATCCTGGGACTCCTGCTCCGCTACCTAAATCAACACAAGATGTGACCCCATCTGGCAATGCTTCGGCAAAGGTTGCCGCATGCTCAATGATCTCGGACAGGGGGGCAGACCCCAAAGCTCCAATTTTTTGGGCTTCACCGAAGATACGACGAAGACCTGGGTGATCTGCGGGCTTCATGATACGGGCTTCATGATATAGGCCCGATGCCTACAGGCCTATTCGGTGGTTTCGGCTGTTTCGGCTGTTTCGGCCAACGCAACCACTACCCGGCGATGCGGGTCCTGGCCTTGCGAGTGCGTGCTTACGCCAGTCGAGTTAACAAGAGCATCGTGCACGATCTTGCGGTCGGCAGAGTTCATCGGTTCAAGCACACGCGGTTGACCAGTAGCAAGAACATCGTCGGCAACCTTCAGAGCAAAACGGCTCAAGGCTTCACGGCGCCGCTCGCGATAGCTACCAATATCAACGCGCATATGGGTGTCGTGGTCGCCTAGACGGCGTTGGCTCACTACGCGAGTGAGGTCTTGCACCGCCATAAGAGTGGCGCCGCGTTGACCAACAAATATCGAGACATCATCGCCTAATACGTTGATATCAATATCTTCGCCATTGAGTGTGGAAGTTACTTGACCAACAAGGCCAGCAGCCGTCAACATTCCTTCCAGAAATGTGGTCGCAGCAGCACTCACGGTGGCTGGATCTACTGGAGGACCTTCTGGACGTGGGGCTCGCTCGGCATCTGATGATTTTCGTGGCTCACGACGTGGTCGGTCTGACCCGGCTGTCGCTTTTGGTCCACGACGGCCCTTGGGTGCATCGCCCTCTGCGCGCGCTGCGCGCTTTGGTCCGCGATCGCGGCGTTCTGGTTTTGATCTTGGTGCTGTTGGTCGAACTCGAGCGCGAACTCGAGCTTCGCCGCGTGTGCGTCCAAACAAACCGGGTTTTGGTTCTTCAAGAACATCAAACTCGGCATCTTCTTCTGAAACACCCAACTGATCGAGTGCCAAATTTTTTGCTGCTTCAAGTGTGTCAGCAGTTGTCTCTACCCATTCCATACATTTCCTCGTTGCTTATTTGATGTGGCGAATAATTTAATTATGGTTTTGGTCGGCGAGCAACCGAACCGCTTCGACTTTTTCCTGGAGCTTGCGGACGTCGCGAAGTACCAGAAGATTTTCCCTTTGGGGGAGTGACGCGCTTGCTCGAAAACGGCGCATCAGGTTTTGCTGCAGGTTTGATTTCTTTCTTGTTGTCCTTCTTATCTTTTTGATTCATGTCACGTGCCTGCTCGCTCGCAGCCTGCGCTTGGCGCCCCAACGACGAATCGTGTCCATAAAAACGTTTGGTGATGTAGAACTGTTGAATGATGCGAATGATTGCCTGAACCATGTAATAGACGATCAAGCCGGTGGGAAGAAATAGTTGAAAAACAGCAAATAACACTGGCAAATACTGCATTAATTTGGCTTGGGTAGCCGACATGGATGGACTCACTGTGCGCGACGCAACCATTTTTTGTTGCACAAAATACAACCCAGCGAGCAATGCAACAAAGCCGACATAGATCATGCCCTTGCCAAAACTTTGGTTTACTGCATCAATCGGTGTTTGCGACAGATCTAATCCAAACGAAATCATTTCTGTCTTGCCTTTCAGCGACAGATACAAATCCGAAGTGAGATTGAGATACTTCGGAACGAACGCAGTGCCCGCACCATCGGGACGATGGATCAAACCTTGCAACGCCTTGAACATGATGATGAACACCGGCATTTGCGCAACGATCGGCAAACACGAAGCCATCGGATTGACTTTGTGTTCTTGATACAACTTCATCATCGCTTCGTTCAGTTTTTGGCGATCGCCTTTGAACTCAGCTTGTAGTCGTCGCATCTCTGGTTGCAGTTTTTGCATCTCGAGCATGCCTTTGGTGCTCTTGAGAGTAAGTGGTGTGATGAGCAGCATCACGACCACAGCAACTAAACCAATAGCCAGGGCGTAGTTATGGGTAAGCGAATAAAATTGTGCGATTAATCGGGAAGCAAGTTCAAACATCTGGGGTCAACAACTTTCGTGGGGGCCGTCTTGGCCAGTAGAGACGGTAGGCGGTGAAATGGCCGAATTGACGCCAGTTTTGGGGATATTCATGGGAACTGGATCAAACCCTGATGGACCAAAGGGGCGACAGCGTAATAATCGCTTGACCATCAGCCAGCCACCATGGCGAGAACCATGCAAATCAATGGCTTCGTGGGCATATTCGGAACAGGAGGGGAAAAACCGACACGGAGACGGTTTATTGGGTCGCAGTGACTGATACCAACGGATACTGCGGAGCATCGCCAATTGAGTCCGAGTGTGGGGGCGGTTATGGATATGGACCGAATTCATGGTGTTGAGTGGTTGATTTTGGCCTCAATTTGGCCAATGAGACGGTCTACCAAGGCCCCAAGCTGGTCCCACGTAGAACCAGAGGCCTTAGGTGTAACGCCAATGAGATACCAACCGGGTTGCAATTGTCCGCTGCGAGAGCTAAAAAGGGCTCGCAGTTGGCGTTTTATACGGTTTCTCTCAACAGCCCCACCCACCTGCCGGCCAATGGCATAGCCAATATGGGCATTTTCGAGCGAACTATCTAGGAGTAACGAACACCACAACCCATGAGCACGAACATATGTTCCCTCTTTGGACAGTCGGGAAAAGATATCTCGGTGACGGATTCGACCAATCAAGCGGAAAGCCGGTGGCGACCCTTTGCCCGGCGAGCTTTCAGAATCGCACGGCCTGCGCGGGTACTCATGCGATGGCGAAAACCATGCTTCTTGGAGCGGCGACGGTTGTTTGGTTGGAAAGTACGTTTCATGCACCCCTCCTGAGTAGCGCCTCGAGTTGACCCCGAAACGTTGATGGCTAAGGTGTCCAACTCTACAGGGAACCACCAGTTTTTTCACCTGTGGAAAACCTGCTACCTTCTTTGTCCCACCAAGATGTTGGGCTTGCTGTCCACAGGGTGTGGACAGAGTTGTGGATCATGGCAAGTGGTTGTTGGATAACGGTTTTAAGCAAAAGAAAGCGAAGCGGGGTCAGTATGGAACAGGAAATTGAGAACCAACTTCACGTCGACAATCATGACGATGTGTGGCGTGCCACCGCCGAGGTATTGCGTGCGCAGGTTTCGGAAGCTGTTTGGTTTTCTACTTTCAATGATGCTGTTGCTGTTTCCGACGACAAGATGAGCTTGCGACTCCAAGTTCCAAACACATATGTGCGGGAAAGAATTTTGACCCGCTACATGTCGCTGGTTCGCGACGCCCTCAATGAAGTGGGAGCAAGCGAGCGCCAACTATTGATTGATGTTCAGACCAATACCGCCAACGACGTACTTCACCGCCTGAATACCTCCCCAACATCGCTGGACAGCCCAATTCAACTCAATGACTCGTTGAACGTCTCACTCAATGACCGAACCAACAATGATTCCCAAAACAGTGAAGCTTCCATGTCTTTTGGTCAAACCCTCAAAAGCCGAACCGGCAAAGGAACTGCTGTTGGTCTCAATCCTCGCTACACGTTTGAAACATTTGTTAAGGGCGCATCTAACCAATTTGCTTTGGCTGCTGCCCAGCGAGTGGCCGAGACCCCTGGTCGGTCATATAACCCTTTGTTTATCTATGGTTCTGCGGGTTTAGGCAAGACACACTTGTTGCATGCAATTGGCTGCTACGTCCACCAGCACTACGCCCATTACGAAGTTCGCTATGTCTCCACCGAAACCTTTTTAAACGAATACGTCGACGGCATTCGCTCCAACACCATTGCTGCATTCAAACGTAGATACCGCGAAGTTGATGTGTTGCTCATTGATGACATTCAATTCATGGAGGGTAAAGAGGGACTACAAGAAGAGTTCTTCCACACGTTCAACTCGTTGCACGGTGCCAACAAGCAAATTGTGATTTCTTCAGACCGAGTGCCGGATGCAATTCCTACCTTGGAAGACCGTTTGCGTGGCCGGTTCCGTTGGGGCCTCATTACAGACATTCAGCCGCCAGATATGGAAACACGTCTCGCGATCTTGCGCAACAAGGCTGAGCGAGAGAACACTTTTGTTTCTAACGATGTTCTTGAGTTCATTGCTAGCAATGTCACCTCAAACATTCGTGAACTTGAAGGTGCATTGATCCGTGTTGGCGCCTATGCCAGCCTTAACAAAACAGTTGTCGATATTTCACTTGCCCAAAAACTACTTGTTGACCTTCTCACACGAACTGCTCCAAAAACGCGTACAAGTGAGCAATTGTTGATCGAGATATCTGACCACCTTGGGTTTGATGTCGAGGCCATGAAAGGCAAAAGCCGTCAACGACCTTTGGTTCTGGCGCGCCAAACCGCAATGTATGTATTTCGTGAACTCACCGATCTCAGCTACCCAGCGATTGCAAGGTTGTTCGGTGGGCGAGACCACACGACAGTGATTCACGCCGTTGATAAAACCAAACGGATGATGAGTGAGCGCAAACAAGTGTTTGAACAAGTGACAGAACTCGTGCAAAAATTTAAGACGTCGTAACGCACCTGACCATGAACGCTTCTTTACTGCAACACACCATGTGGACAACTATGTGTAAAGACAGTGCGCGGTCGGTGGATAAACATTGGTTGTCCACCACACCAAAAACTACACAGTTGCAAGATGTGATGAACGGGTTGGGTGTGTGTGGGGTTGTAAACCTTGTTGCAATTGGGAAACACACCGTTTATCCACAATCCACAGGACTTATTACTGTTATTAGTTCTTCTTACAAACATCCACATTTAACGATAAAAGCGTGACGCGAAGGAGCAGGCCATGAAATTCAGAGTAGAGCGAGAGGTTCTCGCTGAGGCATTAGGGGCTGCAGCAAGGGTTGCATCTACACGTAACAACGCAATGCCCGCACTATCAGGAGTTCGCATTGAAGTTACGGGCGACAAGTTGTCGTTGTCGTGCACAGACAATGACCTGTCGGTTCAATTTGTTTTAAATGTTGGTGGTCAAGAAGACGGTGTTGTCGTGGCCAGCGCAAAACTGATGAGCGATATTGTGAGATCGATGTCTGAAGGCAAAGTAAGTGTTGAAACAGCCGGCGACACAGTCAGTGTGAGTTCTGGTCGGGCCCAATTCACTGTCCCAACATTTGCAGCAACAGATTTTCCAAACATTGTTCAAGCAAGCGCACCACCAGTCACATTGGCAGCAAACCTTTTTGCTGATGCTTTGCGACAAGTTGTTCGGGCGGCTTCGTCTGACATGCAAAGACTGGCCCTTACAGGGGTGTTGATGTCGGCCGAACCGGAAGGGTTGCGACTCGTAGCAACCGATTCGTATCGGCTTGCTGTACGTGATCTACCAGGTAGCAACATATTGGGCCACGGCGAAAAAGTAGTTATTCCGAGCCGCGCCCTTAACGAACTGCAACGACTGCTTGCAAGCGGCGAAGAAGCCTCACTGTGTTTGGCAGGCGACCGCGCAACATTTACTGTTGGCCAAGCAACACTCAGTACAAGTTTGTTACAAATTGAGTTTCCAAATTATCGTCAACTCATCCAGCCGAGCTACCCAAACACACTGACCACAGCTCGTGAACCACTGCTTGAAGCGATTCGTCGTTGTCGAATTTTGGCTCGTGAAACCACTCCAGTTCGCCTCGAGATGACTGCAACTTCACTCAAATTGATTGTTGTTACTCAAGATGTTGGCAACACGGTTGAAGAACTCGACGCAACAATGGTTGGATCAGAAATTACGGTTGGTTTCAACCCTGAGTATCTAGCTAATGGCATCGAAGCAGTGAGTGGTGACGAAATCACCATTCAGACAACCGACCCAATCAAACCTGCAGTGTTGCGCGGAGTTGGGGCACCTGACTATTTGTACTTAGTGATGCCTCAACGCCTCACCAACTAGTGACACCGTAGTGTTGCCGGCCTGTGATTATTCAACACCTGGAGCTCACTGACTTTCGTAACTATGCGTCGGCTCAGATCACTTTGACCGATGGTGTCACCGCGGTCATCGGCAACAACGGGCAAGGCAAAACTAATCTTGTCGAAGCATTGTCATATTTAGCAACTCTTAAAAGTTTTAGGGGTGTGCCCACAGAGGCAATGATCAGAACTGGTGCCAATACCGCCGTGATTCGGGCGACAATTACCCACACGGATGGGCGTGAGGTGCTGATAGAGGCAGAACTCAGCCGGACAGGCCGCAATAAAGTGCTGGTAAATAAACAAAAACTGGCCAAAACCCGCGATTTATTGGGGGTTATGCGCACCACCGTGTTTTCCCCTCAAGACCTCAACCTTGTGCAAGATGCGCCGTCGGTGCGAAGAGATTTTTTGGACGACGCATTGGTGGCATTGTGGCCAAAACAAGATGCGTTGTGCAGCGAGGTTGAACGTGTGCTCAAACAACGAAACGCTTTACTTAAACAGTCAGGTGGGCGACTTTCTCCCGACATTGCAACAACACTCGATGTATGGGACGAAAAGTTATCGACGCATGGAACACAACTTGGTGATGTTCGCACACACATGCTTGAGATGTTGTTGCCGCAAGTTCAATCTGCGTATGTAGAGCTTGCCGAACTGGACGAAGGTCAAACTCCTGTAGGTATGTCGTACGCCCCGGAATGGAGAACAAAAGGTCTCGCACGTTGTTTGAGTGAAAGTCGTAATGATGATGTGAGGCGCGGTTCGAGCACTGTTGGCCCACATCGCGACGATATCGAATTGTCAATTAATGGTTTACCCGCACGAACACACTCCTCACAAGGAGAGCAACGGACCCTCGCACTTGCTCTTCGATTGGCTGTGCATCGCCTCATCACCACCGAGATTGGTAGCCCACCAGTGCTTATTTTGGACGATGTGTTATCAGAATTAGACCCACATCGGAGCGCCGCCCTCCTCCGGCACTTCCCTCTAGGCCAAGTGCTGATTACGTCTGCTGGGGTTTTGCCCCAAACCGCACATCCAGACACTCTCGTACACATTGAAGGTGGAACCATCCGTGCAGACTGACAACGAGAGCCAAAACATGAGCGAAGAAACCAACGAAGCAATAGACGAAAACGAGAAAGATTTTGTAACCGACAACGCAAGCAGTTCGCTGGCAGGTGCACTCGACGCACTACTCGACCGGCTCGGTGCCGAATCAACAACCGCAATCACAGGAGTATTTGGCGAGTGGCCAAAAATTGTTGGTGAGCAAGTTGCCCAACACGTCACACCAATAAAACTTGAGCGAGGTCGGCTCATCGTTGAAATCGACGATCCATCGTGGGCGACTCAAATGAGGTTTTTAGAACCGCAACTTATTGAGAAATTAAATGCAGCGACAACAAGCACAATTATTGCCATCGAAGTCCGAGTAAAACGCAATCCCCGCAACAGGTAATTGGTAGACTTCACTGTGTTATTTATGTCGCTCAATTCGCTTAAAAATCCCCTTCGGGGCCCAACTTTTCGGGGTCAATAATGGCAACTGCCAAAGCCAATAAATCGTCTACCGCGGGCTCTGCTTCGTACGGTGCAAAAGACATTCAAGTCCTTGAAGGCCTTGATCCAGTTCGCAAACGCCCAGGTATGTACATCGGGTCAACCGGTCTTGCAGGGTTACATCACCTGATCTGGGAAGTGGTTGACAACGCAGTCGACGAAGCAATGGCCGGCTATTGCACAAAAGTAGTGATTACATTGCAAGCCGACGGCTCATGTTCAGTGAGCGACAATGGCCGCGGTATTCCAGTTGATCCATATCCATCTGGTCCACACAAAGGCAAGTCCGCACTCGAAGTAGTACTCACCGTGTTGCATGCTGGTGGCAAGTTTGGTGGCGACGGATACAAAGTTTCTGGTGGTCTGCACGGAGTGGGTGTCAGTGTTGTTAACGCATTATCTAAAAAACTTGTTGCAGAAGTCGACCGTGACGGTGTGCGTTACAAACAAGAGTTTGTCGACGGCGGTACTCCAAAAACCAAAATTACAAAAGTTGGTGCATCTCCGAGCAAGACGGCAACAGGTACAACCATTACGTTTATTCCTGACCCAATAGTTTTTGCTGCTGAAGGCACCGAGTTTGTTGGGCGCACCGTCATCGAACGTTTGCAAACGATTGCATTTCTTAATCGCGATCTTGAAGTGGTGTTTGTTGATGAACGCGCAGATAAAAAACAGAAAATCACCTACCAATACAAGGGTGGAATTGTCGATTTTGTGAAGCACCTCAATGCGTCACGTGATGCATTGTTTAACAAGGTTGCCAATTACGAAGCCAGCGAAGCCGATCAGACACTCGATATTGCCCTGCAGTGGAATACCGGTTACTACGAAGGCATTTATGGATATGCCAACGGTATTTCCACAGTTGAAGGCGGCATGCATGTAGAGGGTTTCAAGACAGCGCTTACTTCCGTGCTCAATAAATACGCGCGTGCAAGCGGCGGCCTCAAAGAAAAAGAAGAAAACCTACTTGGCGAAGACATTCGTGAAGGTCTGACTGCCATCGTTGCTGTCAAACTTCGCGAGCCACAATTTGAAGGTCAAACAAAAGCAAAACTCGGCAACGTTTCAATTCGTTCCTTTGTACAAAAAGAAACCAACACCAAACTCGAAGAGTGGTTGCAAGAAAACCCGACCGAAGCGAATCGCATTGTTAAAAAAGCAGTGAGCGCGGCACAAGCTCGCCTTGCAGCAAAAAATGCACGCAACGCCGTGAGACGTAAAACCGCGCTTGCGGGTGCAGGCATGCCAGACAAATTGAAAGACTGCTCTAGCACCGATGCAAGCGAAACCGAATTGTTTATCGTTGAAGGCGACTCAGCTGGTGGCACTGCTGTCGACGCACGCGATCCACGCACTCAAGCAATTTTGCCTATCCGTGGCAAGATTCTCAACGTTGAGCGCGCGCGCATGGACAAAATGTTGAAGAACACCGAGATTCAGACTCTCATCACCGCAATTGGTGGTGGTATTGGAAACGACGAGTTCAATAGCGAAAAAGCTCGCTATCACAAAGTCGTAATATTGGCGGACGCTGATGTTGATGGAAGCCACATCCGTACGCTGTTGCTCACATTCTTTTATCGACAGATGAAGCCAATGGTCGAGGCCGGATATATCTACATCGCTCAACCACCATTGTTTTCCACCGAAATCGGCAAAAGCAAGATTTATCTCAAAGATGAGACTGCAAAAGAGAAATTCATGCGTGAAAATCCAAATCACAAAAAAGAATTTCAACGCTTGAAGGGCCTCGGTGAAATGGACTGGCAGGAGTTGCGTTCAACCACTATGCATGCCAACTCTCGCACGTTGCTGCAGGTAACAGTCGATGAAGCCGCATTGGCAGAAGACATCATGAGTGTGCTCATGGGTGACGATGTGGAAAGCCGCAAATTGTTTATCCAAACCAATGCACGCGACGTGCGAAACCTCGACTTTTAATTCGCGCAAGCTACGACGAAGGAAACAGATGTATGGCAAGCAAAAAACCAACTAACAAACCAACAAAACGAGTGGCAAAAAAGCCTTCAACGTCTGCTGCTGGCGCACCACCTGTTAAACCTCCTCCTGGCCAAGAAAACCTGTTTACCAATCCAGATGCAATTCAACCGGTGCAGTTACAAGACGAGATGGAACGTTCGTTTCTTGACTATGCGATGTCGGTCATCATGTCGCGTGCACTTCCCGATGTTCGTGACGGTCTGAAGCCTGTTCACCGCCGCATTATTTGGGACATGGATCAGCAAGGGTTTCGCCCTGACCGTCCATTCGTGAAATGCGCCCGAGTTACAGGCGACACAATGGCCCGCTACCACCCACACGGTGATGGCGCGATCTATGACGCCCTCGTTCGTATGGCTCAACCGTTCTCACTGCGCCACCCACTCATCGATTTCCATGGCAACTACGGTTCGCCAGACTTTGGTCCTGCAGCAAGCCGTTACACAGAGTCACGGCTACACCCACTCGCCATGCAACTGCTTGCCGACATCGATGAAGACACAGTCGATCTCATACCCACATATGACGGCACGTCGGAAGAGCCGATTGTGTTGCCAGCCCGCTTTCCAAACTTGTTGGTCAATGGCAGCCAAGGCATTGCCGTTGGTATGGCCACCAGTATTCCACCGCACAACCTGGGTGAAATCATTGACGCAACATTGCACTTGCTTGAAAACCCAAA
>DFDK01000107.1:42515-48595 GCA_002367695.1 Acidimicrobium sp. UBA3029
GCCAAAGTCTCCATTGAAGAAGGCCGTCGCGGGCAAATGCAGATCATTGTTTCAGAACTGCCATATCAGGCCAGTTGCTCGGCAATCGCATCACGTATTCAAGAGTTGGTAGACGGCGGCAATCTTGATGGCATTGCCGATGTCAACGACAACTCGTCGGGTGGCGAAACGAACTTGATCATCACGCTCAAACGTGATGCAAACTCAAACGTCGTAATGAACAACTTGTTTAAGTTGACACAGTTGCAGTCCAGTTTCCCGGTCAACATGGTGGCGTTGGTGAGGGGCGTACCTCGTACTGTCAACTTGCGTGACGCGCTCGTTGGATACATCGATCACCAAATTGAAGTCATTACTCGCAGGTCCACATTCCGTTTACAAAAAGCAAACGATCGCAATCACATTCTCGAAGGTCGACTTAAGGCACTCAATGTCATCGACGAGATCATCAAACTGATTCGCGGTAGTGAAGATGCAGCATCAGCCAAAGTAGCGTTGATGGGTAAGAAATACAGCTTTACCGAGCGTCAAGCCATCGACATTCTCGACATGCAATTACGTCAACTCACACGATTGTCGCGTATCGATCTTGAAACCGAACAAAAAGATGTGCTTGCACGAATTAAAGAACTGCAAGCAATTCTCAATTCGGACACCAAGCTTCGCGCGGTAATCAACAAAGAAATGACAGCTGTTCGCGATGCTTTTGCAACACCTCGTGTGTGCCAGATCACCCACGATGTCGGCGAACTTGGTGTGGAAGACCTGGTTGACGATAAAGAACTCGTGATCGTGATGACACAGGCTCAATACATCAAAGCAGTGAGCGCAGATTCATTCCGCACCCAAGGCCGTGGTGGCCGAGGAGTGAGCGGCGCAAAGATGAAGACCGACGACATTGTGCGCAACGTGATCTTCACAACATCGCATGCCTATTTGTTGTTCTTTTCAAACCGTGGCCGTGTGTATCGTTTGCGAGCTCTCGAGATCCCAGAGCGTGAGCGCACCGCAAAGGGCATTCCAATTGTCAACCTGTTGCCGCTGCAGCCAGGTGAGACCATTCAGGCAATTATTGACACACGCGAACTTGCAGGTGAGCGATTCTTGTTCTTCGCAACGAAGCAAGGTCAAGTTAAAAAAACAGCGTTTGACGAATACAACTCGAGTCGCCGTGACGGACTTATCGCATTGAAGTTGCGTCCAAAAGACGAACTCGTTCGTGTAATCGAGACATCAGGTACTGATGACGTGTTTATGGTGACCAAGGGTGGTCAGACAATTCGCTTCGCCGAAAAAGGTGTGCGACCTATGGGTCGGTCTGCGGCTGGTGTGCGCGGTATGAAGTTGCGTACAACCGACGAAGTTGTTGCACTCGATATTGCCAAGGATGACTCTGCCATCTTGTTGATTACCGAGTCTGGTTATGGCAAGCGCACTCAACTCACCAACTTCGCACGCAAAGGTCGCGGCGGGTTGGGCATGATCGGAATCAAGTTGACAGGCAAAAAAGGCAGCGTTGTTGCAGCCTTTATGGTCGGTCTCGAAGACGACATCGTTGTCGTTGCATCGGGTGGAACAACAATCCGCACCCCAGTCAAAGAGATTTCAAGTCAAGGTCGTGCTGCCACTGGTGTGCGCATCATGAGTTTGGGTACAGGACAAGTTGTTGCATCTGCAGCACTGGTTCTCGCTCACGACGAAGACTAATCAAACACTTCAATCTCACTACTTCCTCGAATGATGGAAGTGCGGTGCTGAGCATTGTGCTGAGTTGTGCATTCACCGCTTTGTCATTGAGTGGTCTTGTGGTTGTTTCAACCCACATTATTGATCAGTCCAGAGCGCAAATTGCCGCCGACGCGGCTGCCCTTGGGGCCGTGTATGGCGGAGAGTCAGTGGCACGAGAAATTGCATCACGCAACGGGGCACAATTGGTTAGCAGTGCAACTGACGACAACATGGTGCAATCTGTGAGAGTACGCATTGGGCGTCAGTACGCCACAGCCAATGCCCGCGATAGTTGGGCCCAACTGTTGCCTACAATGTCACCGTGAGTACATCTGCAAAATCAGCTCCACGCATTCGTCGGGTAACACGTGTGATTCGAGACATCGACCCATGGTCGGTATTCAAGATTGGGTTGATTTTCCACTTCGTGGTTTACCTGATCATGATCGTGGCTCTTGTCTTGCTCTGGAGTGTTGCCTCAGCGACCGGCACGATTGACAATATTCAGCAATTCATGAAGTCGTTCGGGTGGGAATCGTTTCAATTTAAGGGTGGGCAGTTGTTTGTCAACGTAATGGTCTTGGGACTACTAGGTGTGGTGCTTGCGACGGCCCTCTGGGTCCTCGCTGCCACCATTTTCAACCTCATTACCGATCTTGTGGGTGGTATTCGCGTGACTGTGCTGGAGGAAGAGGTTGTTGTGGGCTCGGTTGAGAGTCACGGTAAGCGCTAGTAGGATTTGCGTCCCTGAATCAGATTCGGGGCTATAGCTCAGTTGGTTAGAGCGCATCCCTGATAAGGATGAGGTCACAAGTTCGATTCTTGTTAGCCCCACGGAGGTAGACCTGTGAATTTCATCCGACGCGTCCTGATGGTGCTCGGCATTGCGGGTATTGCTGGTGCGCTTTTGAGAGTGCGCGGCAAGTCTGAACCGTCGAGCCAGAGAGGCGGATGGCGCCCACTCAATCCACCGACTGACCCTCTTACCAATCAAACAAGTTCGCAGAACTAACCCACACAATTCATGATTGGTGTTTCGGGTGCTATTGGGGTGATCGGCGCTGGGGTTACTGGTTCGCGGGTAGTTGAGCATCTAGTTGCGACAAGCTCGATACCGATCTTGTTGCACGACCAAGACCTCTACGGCGCACAACGGCTTGCCGCAGTGCACCGATCCCACAACGTCGCCATAAGTGTCGTCGATTTTGAAACCGTTGCAACGGCATCGGTGGTGGTGCTTGCGTGTGGCTCACCACATGCCCCACTCGCAAAAAAGATCCTCGCTCGCGGCGCATCGATGGTTTCGTTAAGCGATGATGTGTCAGACGTGATGAATCTCTTGAAGATGCACGATGAGGTGATGGCAAAAAACAAGACACTCGTCGTTGGTGCTGCGGCTTCGCCTGGCATGACCGGATTATTGCTCAGTAATTTGCAAACCAACTTCGACGAAATCGATGAAGCACATGTTGCATTGCATGGAACAGGTGGCCCAAACTGCGCCGTTCAACATCACCGCGCACTAGCCGGCCAATCAATCGGGTGGCATGACGGTGAGTGGTTGCGCAGACCTGGCGGAAGCGGACGAGAACTGTGTTGGTTTCCAGAACCAGTTGGTGCATACGACTGCTATCGAGCCGAAATGGCAGATCCTGTTTTGTTGAAAAAGGCACAACCACAATTGCAGCGCATCACTGCGCGAGTTTCAGCCAATAGACGAGACCGCTTTACGGCACGGCTACCCATGCTTGTTCCACCACACTCCGAAGGCGGCATGGGTGCATTGCGTATCGAGGTAAGAGGTTTTCGCAACGGTTCTCGAATTGTCGAAATAGCTGGAGTTGCCGAACGAGTTGCACAAATTGCCGGCGTGGTTGGTGCCACAACAGCACAATTTGTACATCGAGGCAAGATAACAAGCACGGGTACTTGCGTATTGGGTCAAGATTCGTTACCAAACGCAGAAATATTGCGTGAAGTATTAACTGGCGGTATCCGACTACACCAATTTGTGGGTACGTGATGTCAAGTTTGAACAACATCGAGATTCACGCAGCAGTTCATGATCTGTTACACAATGCCGGTCAAAGATATACCGACAAACGCCGCACAATTATTGACATCTTGATTCAGGCCGGCAAACCAATGTTGATTACCGACATGTTGGGCAAAGCAAAACATATGCCTCAAAGCACGTTGTATCGAAACCTGTTGGTGTTGGAAGAGGCCTCAGTCGTTGTGCGAGTAGTAACCAATTCTGAAAGCAGTTGTTACGAACTAGCTGAACACCTGATGGGTCACCATCACCACATGGTGTGCTCAAAGTGTGGTGCGGTGCGAGATGTGGTCGTGCCCGAAGGTCTTGAACATCAGTTGGAAAAGGCTCTTGAGAAAGTTGCTCGTAGCGAAGGATTTGTGATCGACAGACACCAACTAGACCTCATTGGGCGTTGCAAAAACTGCAAATAAAGAATGTTATTTTTATTTTGAGTTTTGCTGATTGAGCAACTTGATCACTTCTTCAAGTTGGTCTCGTAGCTCGTCAACTGTCACCACGTTGGCCAACACCAAACGCACACTTGCAAGTTCACGAGCCAAGAATTCGGCATTGGCTTGGGTGCTTGCTGCAACCGCACGGTCGGTTTCGGCTTGGCGACGATCACGCAATTCTTGACGGTTCTGAGCCAACAAAATTAAAGGCGCGGCATATGCAGCCTGTACCGAAAACATCAAATTGAGCAAGATAAATGGGTACTTGTCCCACTGCAAAGCGAGAAACAACACGTTGAGTGAAATCCAAATGATCACCAAAATAGTTTGAATAATCAAAAACCGTGCTGTGCCCATCAAGCGGGCAATGGACTCAGAAAATCGTCCGAATGTATCGGGGTTGTAGTGCACTCCGAGTGGTGCTTGGCGGTCGCGTGGGCGTGCAAGATTGTCGCGCTGTTTCATGACTGCACCCCACCTATTGGGTGTCGACGCCAGTTGGCAGGAAGGGTTCGATCCAACACATCGTCAACAGTGATTGCACCCAACAAACGATTATTGGAATCGCATACAGCAACTGCCAACAAGTTGTAGCTTGCCAAACGTTCGGCCACTTCACGTTCAGGCATTGTTGGCACGATCGTTGGTTCCATCTCAACACATTGACTCAATGTCATGTGTGGAGACTCGCGTAACAACCGTTGAAAGTGCACAACACCGAGATAGGTGCCTGTTGTTGGATAGTGCGGGGCATGTGCAACAAACACCTGTGCCGCAATTGAGACCAAGATGTCTGGTTCACGAATACGTGCAAGCGCTTCGGCAACTGTTGAGTCAGGCGACATCACCACAATGTTGGGCGTCATCAATGCGCCTGCTGTACCTTCGGCGTGTGACAACAACTGACGCATAGTCTCAGCGTCTTCGTCGTCCATTGCTTCCAGCACTTTGCTGCGTTGTTCGCCTGGCATTTGCACCAACAAGTCGGCCAAGTCGTCGTATTCCATCTCGTCAAATACATTGGTGAGGCGCTCCAAGTCGAGACCTTCGATCAATCGCAGCTGTTCATCTTCTGGCAATTCTTCCAAAACATCGGCTAAGCGCTCATCATCCATCGCCTCAGCGACAAGTCGGCGTTGTTCGAGTGGAAGTGCGCGAATGACCGTGGCCACGTCGCTTGGGTGCATGTCGCGCAAACGAGCAGCTTCGGCAGCCTGCGCTGTTGACGGAGCAAACAAGCTTGCAACAACATCCCAATCAACTAGTCGGTAGCTCGGTCGAGGGTTGAGCATGCTGCGTTTTGCGAGACGTACTTTTGATACATACCAACCCGGTGCGCGACCATTCAAAAATTCGAGGGCTACATCGCTGACGGTTTCGTCGCTGGCTTTTTGGTTGAGCACGTCTTTGCCAAGGAGTCGTTCGCCGGCCCGTGGGCGAAATGGGTTCAGATCAACGTCCCACGACTTAAGGCGAGCACCGTTGTTGTCAAGTGAGGCAATCCGCGAGGCATTGACGAAAATCAGGCGCCGTTGGCTAGATGCGACAAACCCCAAGACACGCGGTGGTTCGGTGGTTCGACCGGGTACTACAACAATGTCGTCAATCTTGCCCAGGGGCGCGCCACTGGCGTCCAATAAAGGCAATCGCATGACGCGAAAGGCGTAGATCAATTCGGCAACCATGACCCGAAGGCTACCCGCATCGCTTTATTGCAACCCATGGCATTAATGCGCTTGCATTATGGGACTGCAGTCTTTGCCCTGTACCCTTATGAATCGTTATACGGGGACGTAGCTCAGTTGGCTAGAGCACCTGCTTTGCAAGCAGGGGGTCGTGGGTTCGAGTCCCATCGTCTCCAC
>DFDK01000096.1:0-235 GCA_002367695.1 Acidimicrobium sp. UBA3029
CGACCTATGGTTGCGAAGTGAGTTTTCGCGATGTTTTTAGCCTGTGGTGTATCAGCCTGTCGTTTACTTTTACGATTCCCCAGGCCTACCGAGTGGTACGGCGTAACACCGTTGAAGGGGTTTCCGTCTTTTCGCAAATGCAGAGTTTGAGCGGTTCAATTTTGTGGGTTGTTTATGGGATTGTCGCTCACACCTATTTGGTGGTCACTGCCAACGTGATGACCATCGTTGGTTT
>DFDK01000096.1:567-3254 GCA_002367695.1 Acidimicrobium sp. UBA3029
GCAATTGCGGTTGTAGCTGGTGCGGTATCTCGAGATGTACTTGGCCCGATCGCAGTCGTTGTCGGCGGCACTGGCATCGTGCCACAAGCTATTCGCGCAGCGCGTACCACTCATCTAGTTGGTGTCTCGGTGGCAACATTCGCAATGGTCGTTGTCATGTCGGTGTCGTGGGGTGTTTACGGTCTGATGATTGGCGACTTCTTCGTGGCAATGCCAAACGTAGTTATTGTGCCGAGCGCACTCTTTATTATGTTGCGTGCGTTACAGTCACACAATCGTTACGGCAAGACCACCGATGCAACGGCGGTGCCTGCCCGTTGATGTGTTGCGGTCAGTGTGACGGTCTGACCTTTTTTGCCCCTTACAAGCCACGTGTGCATCACGCGATCTGGAGTGCCGTCACTTTTTGCATCACCACTGACGCGAAAGCGCACGCGACCATCGAGCTGCCCGAGCTTGACGCGAGGCGCGCCATCAACAAGATCGCTAGCGGAGACACCATCTATTTGCACGGTCAGCGGCAACACGATGTTGTGCTTGCGTGCCCAGGCACTGATTTCGGTGCCGAGCCAGCCCGTGTTGGCAATGCCTACACGTACTCGCCACATTCCATCGCCCACCGACTGCGCGTCGGCAAGTTTGATCTCGATGCGCGGTGATGCAAGAGCTTGAAAGAGTGCAAAGTGCACATGCTCCTTGACTTCATCGCGTAATTTCGATGGTGGAGCGTTTGTCCATGTGCGAAAGAAGTCGCAACCACCAATTTCAACTAGCCCGAGTTGTGGGTGATCAAATTTTTTCCATGCAACATATGAACCGGGCGCATGAGTGTCGGTCCATTTGCACACTGACAAATCTTGTTGTGGTGATGGCCCGACATACCAAATATCGGTGGGTGAGTGCTCTCCTGTTGCATGATAGATCGCATCCCAAAATTCGGTTGTCCAACTAAACACACCAAGATGTTCGTACGCCCAGTCATCACCAGCGCCACTCATTGTGTCGCTCTTGTCCCATGTGAGATCTTCGTACACAGAGTGCACTGGGTAACCGGTGTGTTGTACGCCAACTCTGCCGAGTTCATTAAAAACCCAAATGTCAAACGGTGGCAATGATGAATCGGCGCGTGTACTCGAAGGGCGCAACATAAAACCACCAGCCGTATGAAATGCGTTGTAACCACACACATTGGTACGTGAGCGCGCAGCACGCACCAATGCATCCACTTCTGGCTCCGACATCGGGTGGTCGCCCGACCCAAGCACTGTGGTGCCCCAACCCGCGGGGAAGTTGCGATTGAGGTCGAGTCCTGCCGGGTCGCGTGGCATCGGAATCGTGAAGCCATCAAAGTTTGTGACAACACCTTCGTCGAGTAAGCGATATCGAGTTTTGCCAGCTGGCGCACCGAGTGGCCCAACAGCGACCATCACACGAGCGTCCTCCTCGTGTTCCATCCACGCTCCATCAGCATCGGGTATGCGCATGGTGCGAATTGATCCATCACCATCAATGTCTTCAACGCTCAGACCCGGCCAACGATGCCCATCGCGCCACGGCCACGCACGCACGCTCGAGCGGTGATAGAGGGGTCGATCTTCAAGCGCATCTTCTGCACCATCTGGATTGACTCGCGGAACGATATAAAACGTTCGAGTGCGCAATGCTTCAGTAACTTGATCGTGATTACCAAAGTTGTTGGCAAGATATTCCAAGATGAACAACGCGGCAACACTGCCTGTCGCCTCGGTGGCGTGAATGTTGGCATCGATCCAATGTGCGGGCTTGGTGTTGTGTGCACCAGTCGAGGCATCGGTCACCGTAGCAATCCATAAATCACGACCTTTGTGTGATTTTCCATATGTTTCAAGCGCAACAAGACCAGGAAATTGCTTTTGTAAGTCATGTAACCACGACACCATCTCGTCGTATTTTAAAAAGCGATCAAAGTTGTAGGTCATGTGCCAAGGTTACGCTGTCGTTAGGAGGTGACCCCAGTGCCGCATATCCCCGTATTTCAGCACTCGACAGGCAAGTGGCGTCCTCGTTGGCGTGGGCGTATTCATGCCATCGCGGTAGCCGTCACCATTCCCGCCGGCATTATTCTCACCCTCGTTGCACCTGCGGGCATTGCACGATTCGCTGTCGGCATTTATGCATTGTCACTACTCGCGCTCTATTCAACATCTGCGTCGTATCACCTTTTCACGCGCTCGCTAAAAGGACAACGAACAATGCAACAACTCGATCATGCAATGGTCTATGTGCTCATTGCTGGTTCGTACACGCCAGTGTGTTTGCTGGCTTTGCCACGCAAAGTTGGTGTGCCATTCTTGCTCGCAATTTGGGCTACCGCAGCAGTGGGCATGGGTCTCAAGATCACGTGGAAAGCCAAACGACTTGGTCACGCATTGTATTTAATTATTGGTTGGGCCGCGATTCTAATTTTACCGTGGGCGTATCACCTCGCTGGCTTCACCAGCTTGTTGCTGTATGCGCTCGGTGGCATTGTCTACACCGTTGGCGCTGTTTTGTTTTACATGCAAAAACCAAAACTTTCACCAGAGGTATTTGGCTTTCACGAAATCTGGCATTTGTTCACTGTCGTTGCCGGCATTTTGCAGTTTGCAGGCGTCGGTGTGTTGATCGCTCGAGCCGCTTAAGCGCCGCTATTTAAGTTTTTTATTTTT
>DFDK01000096.1:3532-4673 GCA_002367695.1 Acidimicrobium sp. UBA3029
ATGTAACGAAATGATCGACCAAGCAAAACCATAAGTGCCGATGATGTCAAGAAATGGTGCAGCAACGAGAGGCCCAATCATCGCGCCAAAGCCATACAGCATGACAAGTTGAGATGCCGCGGCGCCCATCTGTTCGGGTGACACCCAGTCATTGGTGTAGGCACTACCCACTGCATACAACGGAAAACTAAAACCTCCAATGGCAAACAGCAGTGCCGTGGTGAGCCAACTACTTGGCGTTTGAGTGAGCATGAGCAGACCCATGACAATCACGGCAAGTGAACTCAGAACGCCGATGATGCGACGGTCGATGTCATCAGATGCCGAAGAGATAGGCCATGTAAGTGCCATTCCACCGAGGTTGATTGCGGCAATCAGAATACCGACGCGACCAATGCTGAGACCTTCTCGTGTTGCAAAGATTACGGCCATGCCGAGCATGCCACCGTGCGCAAGACCGACAAGTAAAATGGTGCCGGCACCCGTTGGAACTATTTTTGCAAGTTCGCGCATTGTTATGTGCGTATTGTTTTCGACATGAGGAGTTGTTGCTTGTTCGGAAATTGCGACAGGAATGACCGCGAGCGATGAAACAACAGCCGCAAATGCAAAGCCCGTGAGCGTCCGTGCATCAAAATTAAATACCAGCAATTGACCAACGCCGTATGCACCGATAGTGACAACGTTGTACATGGCAAGCAGGCGGCCGCGGAATGTGTTGGTAGCAAGGCCATTGAGCCAGGACTCGGCCACGACATACAAACCTGCAAAACAAAATCCTGTGCTACTGCGCATGATGATCCATACGAGTGGAGAGTCATAGGCACCGGCAATCAGTATGGAAGCGCTGAGCAGCGAGGCGAGTGCCGCATAGACGCGAATATGACCAACTTGTTTAAGTGCTCGAAGCGTGTACCAAGAGCCGAGCAAGAAGCCCGCGTAGTAGGCGGTGGTGATACCGCCACTGATGAGAGTTGGTAGATGCTTTAGTTCGGCACGAATGCCGACCAATGTGCTGAAGACGCCTGCGGTAATAAGTAAGAGCGCGAGGCCAGTGAACAAGCCCCAAGTGGAGAGCAATATGGTGCGTCGAGTGGAATTGAGGTTGAGGAGGAAACGCACAGCATCAGTTAACCACGAG
>DFDK01000017.1:0-127 GCA_002367695.1 Acidimicrobium sp. UBA3029
CAGTAGCCAAATCTGGTGCACCCCTTGGCCCATATACGCCAGTGGTTCGTGCCGGTGACTGGGTGATTGTTTCTGGTCAACTCGGTGTGGTTGATGGCAAGATCGTCAAGGGCGGAGTTGCCGCTCA
>DFDK01000017.1:412-1282 GCA_002367695.1 Acidimicrobium sp. UBA3029
CTGTGCTTCTTGACCGACATGGATACGTTCGGTACTTTTAATACCGCATATGTAGAAGGTTTTGTGACAAGCCGCCCTGCTCGCAGCACCATTGGTGTGGCGTCATTACCATTTGGTGGGGCAGTAGAGATTGAAGCCTGGGCTTTCAAGCCACTACGGTAAATGACATGCCTGGAGTAGTCATCATCGTTATTGCATTGCTCTCGTTTCCTATTGTCGTGGGTTTGTCGACTGCTGGAATTGCTGCATTGCTCGGCTATTTTCTGCAACGTGACGGAGACATTCGTAACGCCGGCAGCGAACTTGTTGAGTTAAACAACTGAACGCAACAGCCGATCTCGTTGTTCGCAACGCAACACTCGTTGCAACCGTAGACAACGCGCGAAGAGAAATACCTGGCGGTTGGGTTGCAATCACCAACGGGTTGATTTCTGGTGTTGGGTCCGCAGGCTCTGAGCCACAAGCAACTCGCGTCATTGATGCAACTGATTGCCTCGTTACACCTGGGCTTGTCAACACGCATCATCACATGTATCAAAACCTCACGCGGGCATTTCCTCCGATGACCAATGCTGCATTATTTGGTTGGTTGCAAACTTTGTACCCACTGTGGAGCACGCTCGACGAAGAAGCCGCCAATGTTTCGGCATGGGTGGGTCTTGCAGAGTTGGCGTTGTCGGGTTGTACAACTTCGACAGACCACTTGTATGTGCATCCCGCAGGCGGCGGCGACTTATTGTCGGCCGAGATCACGGCAGCAAAAGATTTGGGGATGCGCTTTCATCCAACTCGTGGGTCTATGTCGTTGTCGCAAAAAGATGGTGGGTTGCCACCAGACAATGTGGTGCAGGATCACGACGTTATTTTGGC
>DFDK01000017.1:1482-20546 GCA_002367695.1 Acidimicrobium sp. UBA3029
TTTAGCGTGACCAAACAGTTGATGACAGAGTCTGCACAACTGGCCGAAAAACTTGATGTTCGCTTGCACACACACTTCGCCGAAAATTCCGAAGACGATGCGTTTTCACTCGCAACATTTGGTTGCCGACCAACCCAATACTTGGAAGACGTAGGTTGGTGTACCGATCGTGCGTGGGTTGCACATTGCGTAATGCCAAACCATGACGAAATTGAACAGTTAGGTAAAGCAAAGATTGGTGTGGCTCATTGCCCAAGCAGCAACATGATTTTGGCATCGGGTATCGCACCGGTTGTCGACTTGCGCGCGGCTGGTGTACACGTAGGTCTTGGCGTAGATGGTTCATCTTCGGCCGACTCAGGCTCAATGTGGCTCGAAGCCAGACAGGCAATGCTGTTGGTGAAGTTGCGCAACGGTGCGGCAGCCGGCACGGCTCGCATGTCACTTGAGATCGCGACTCGAGGTGGCGCAGGCTGCCTGGGCCGGGTTGGCGAAATTGGTGAAATCAGTGTCGGTGCAGTTGGCGATCTTGCAATTTGGTCGCTGACTGGTGTCGCATTTGCGGGAGCAGTTGCAGATCCAATCGAAGCATGGTTGCGCTGTGGTCCAACTGGCGCAAAACACACAATCGTGCACGGCAAGTTGGTGGTAGACAATGGCCAAATTGTAAGCAACAAAGTTGACTCGATGTTGGCAACACATCGCACACTTGCAAAGCGCATGCAACGCATTGCTGACTAAGCACTGCTGAAGCAACATGTTGCAACATTTCGCTGTCACGTTTAGCGCAATATTTCTTGCCGAGTTACCCGATAAAACGATGTTTGCAACACTGCTGTTGTCTACACACTTTCATCGCCGCTTGCCAGTGTGGGGCGGTGTAACTCTCGGCTATGCAGCACATGTGTTGCTCGCCGTGATTTTTGGTACTGCATTGAGCCAGCTTCCCAAAACTCCGATCCATGTTTTGGTTGGATTGTTGTTCTTGACTGGGGGCATCATGACATGGCGCACGGGTTCGTCTACCGATCACGATGAAACCGCAAAGTGGTCGGCATCGATGTCTAACGCACGCGTTGTATGGACAGCAGCATCGGTGATTTTGGTTGCAGAGTTTGGAGACCTTACGCAACTCGCCACTGCGGGTTTCGCGGCAAGGTTTGATGACCCCATCGCCGTTGGCATCGGATCAATTGCAGCTCTCTCAAGTGTGTCTGGACTAGCAGTATTGGCAGGTGGGTGGTTGCAAAAGAAAGTGCCACTGCACAAAATTCAGCGAGCAGCAGCAGTGCTATTTACTTCGATCGGAATAGTGACTTTAGTAAGTGCTGTGGTCTAAGCAGACCATTTGGATTGTCCGAAGCGATAACCAACGCTGCGAACAGTCTGAATCAAGTTGGCGTGTTCTTCGCCGAGCTTTGCACGCAAGCGACGAATGTGTACGTCAACCGTGCGTGCCCCACCAAAATACTCATAGCCCCAAACTCGCGACAACAATGTTTCGCGAGAAAATACTTTGCCAGGGTTTTGAGCCAAGAACTTAAGCAACTCGTATTCCATGTAGGTCAAGTCGAGAGGTTGACCACCGAAAGATGCCTGGTATGTCTCAAGGTTGAGAATGAGGCCGCTGTATTCGACTAGCGATTCTCTGCTGCCGCGGATCTCAGTGAAGAACATGTGGCGCAGACGCGACTCAAGTTCGCGGGGATGAAAAGGTGACAGACAGAAGTCGTCGAACAAATCGTCTCGCAATTCGAGATCGGCGAGTTGGGTGCCGTTGACGAGCACAAGCACATGGCCAACAGGGTTATCGTTTTTGCGCAGCGATCGGCAAAGTGCCCAACCACCCTCCGGGTCCTCATCACACATCACCACTGCGCCAGCCCAACCTTCGACAGGCTCGCTCTTTGCTGCGTCGTCGGCAGATGAGACAGCCTTCCAGCGATATCCAGCCAGGTCGAGTGTGCGTGCCAGGTCAATAGATGGCGGGTTTGGAAACACGGCGATCATTTGACCGACAACGCTTTCGTTTGCAGAAGTGCGGTTATTCACAGCGAGCGCAGGTAGCGACCAAGTTCGTATTGGCTGATATGCGTTTTGTAAGTGCGCCACTCTGCACGCTTGTTGCGCAAGAACCACTCAAAGATGTGATCGCCAAGTGCGTCGGCAACAAGGCTCGAGTTTTCCATTACCTGCAGTGCTTCGTTGAGCGACTGCGGCAATTGATGGATACTCATCTTCTCGAGAACGTCGTTGTCCATCTCGAACAAGTTGGCGTCTGCTTCGACTGGCAATTCGTAACCCTCTTGAATTCCGCGCAATCCTGCAGCCAAGATGACAGAGAATGCGAGGTATGGATTGCACGCAGGGTCTGGTGATCGGTATTCGATGCGCGTCGCAGAGTCGCTATTGCGTTTAGCGATCGGCACGCGGATCAGGCCGCTGCGGTTGTTACGTGCCCACGAGATGTGCACTGGCGCTTCAAAGCCAGGAACAAGTCGCTTATACGAGTTGACCGTTTGGTTGGTGACTGCGGTGATTTCGGCGGCATGGCGTAGCAAACCAGCCATAAAGCATTTTGCAGTCGGCGACAAGTTGTATGCATCGTTCTCATCGTAAAACGCATTTTGTTCGCCGTTGAATAACGAAAGATGGAGGTGCATTCCAGAACCCTGAATGGACTCGAGGGGCTTTGGCATAAATGTTGCGTGCACATTGTGCAGTGCCGCGATCTCTTTGACAACAAAACGAAATGTCATCACGCTGTCGGCCATGGTGAGTGCATCGGTGTGACGCAAATCAATTTCGTGTTGGCTCGGAGCATCTTCATGAAAGCTGTATTCGACAGGGATGCTCATGGTCTCGAGCGTGCGAATAGTTTCTTTGCGCAGCGAGCTTGGAATATCGGTTGAGGTGAGATCAAAAAAACCGCCTTCGTCGAGCAAGACAGGCGTGTTACTACTGTCTGGAGGTGCAAGGTAGAAATATTCGATATCGGGAGCAACGTAGAACGAATATCCCTTGTCGCGAGCAAGACCTAGATTGCGCTTGAGCACTTGTCGTGGGTCGCCATCAAACGGTGTGCCGTCCAACTTGGCGATGTCGCAAAACACTCGAGCCTCTGCACCTTTTGCATCTGCCCATGGCAGCACTTCGAATGTGTTGGCGTCGGGGAGCGCGAGCACATCACTCTCTTGCACTCTGCTGTAACCATCGATCGACGATCCATCAAACGACATTCCGTCGTTGAGCGCATTTTCCATTTCTGCAGGGCTAATTGCAAACGACTTAAGGTTGCCGAGCACATCGGTGAACCACAATCTCACTAGGCGGATACCGCGCTCTTCTACGGTTCGAAGGACGTAATCTTTTTGCTGATCGTGCATGGAAGTCACCTCAACAGTCTGCCGTGGGAAATAATCAACAGCACCGAGGACCGGATCCTCGGTGCTGTTGAAACCTATATGGCTATTTCTTTTTTGAGCTTTTTGCGCCTTTTGATTTCTTGACCGACTTGGCGGTTGATTTCTTCGGTGCAGGCTTTACTGATTTTGTTTTCGCCTTCTTGGCAACTGGGGCCTTGGCGGCGCCACATACAGTCTCGAGAATGAGGCGCGTCACTACATAAGGGTCGACGTTGGCGTTTGGACGACGATCTTCTGCGTAGCCCTTCTTGTCACGAGCTACCTGCCAAGGAATACGTACTGATGCTCCGCGATTGGAAACTCCGTACGTGAACTTGTTGTATGGAGCTGTCTCGTGTTTACCAGTGAGTCGGCTCTCGATGTCGTGGCCGTAGTTGCTTACATGCTCCATCACTTTGGACCCGAGTGCCTTGCAGGCTGCATCGATCGCAGAGTAATCGTTGCGCATCGCCTTGGTGGAGAAGTTGGTGTGCGCGCCCGCGCCGTTCCAGTCTCCTTTTTGTGGCTTGGCTGCATACGAGATCACTACGTCGTAATCTTCTGCAATACGATCGAGTAACCAACGCGCAACATGCATGTGATCGCTCACCGTGAGCGCGCTTGCAGCACCAATTTGAAACTCCCACTGACCAGGCATTACTTCAGCATTTGTTCCTTCGATCATTAGGCCAGCATCCAAACATGCTTGCGTGTGCTCTTCAATAATTGGACGACCGATGACACGACCTGCACCGACGCCGCAGTAGTACGGGCCTTGTGGTCCTGGCTCACCGGTTGTTTCTGGAAAACCAAGTGGTCGACCATTCATACGCATCATTGTGTATTCCTGTTCGATGCCGTAGATCATTCCGTGGCTTGCATACTTTGATGCAGCTGCGGCACATGTTGCACGTGTGTTGGTCGGGTGTGGTTTGCCGGTTGATGCAATCAACACTTCACATAACACCAAAATATTGTTTCCGCCGCGCAACGGGTCCGGACAGGTGAACACTGGGTTCAACACGCAGTCGGAAGCTTCGCCTGTTGCTTGCCCGGTTGACGAACCATCGAAGCCCCAGATTGGAGGAACTTTGACACCGTTCTTGATGATCTTTGTTTTTGATCGAAGCATCGGTGTTGGTTGATGTCCGTCGATCCAGATGTATTCAGCCTGATATGGCATTGCTTGTCCTTCCGGTTGGGAGAGCAGAATTGCAATTTCCGCTCTCAGGTACATGTCTAGTCTCGCAAACTGCCGTTTCTATCCCGTTGCCCAATTGTGAACGGCGTGTGAAGATACGCCAGTCGGATTGCCCCTCTAGCCTGAAGACTGTGGCTGTACCGCTCCTCACTCACGCAACTGTGCGCATCGGGCTAGCCCAGATCAATCCTGTCGTAGGTGACATTGCGTCAAACGCCACAAGGGTTTCACGTATTTATGCAGATGCCATCGTCCGTGGCTGTGAGGTGTTGGCGTTTCCAGAACTCGTTCTCACTGGGTATCCGCCAGAGGATCTGGTGCTCAAGAGCGGCTTTGTGAAAGACAACATTGAGGCGCTGCACTCGTTTGCAGCCACCACTACATCGTGTGTGGCGGTGGTCGGTTTTGTGGACAGGGTGGGCGATGAACTGTTTAACGCTGCTGCAATTTGCGCGCATGGTCGCGTGCACAACGTGTATCACAAACAACTGTTACCGAACTACAGCGTGTTTGACGAACAGCGATATTTTTCTGCTGGCAAAGATTTTTCGTTGTTTCGAATTAACGGTGCACTAATGGGCGTAACAATTTGTGAAGATATTTGGGAGCCAAGTGGTCCAGTCGCAACGCAGGCTCAAGCAGGAGCAGTACTCAATATCAACATTAATGGCTCACCCTTTCATCGCGGTAAGAGTGGTGAGCGCCAACAAATGGTGAGCGAACGTGCGCGTGATAATAAATGTGTGATTGCCTATGTCAATCAAGTATGCGGTCAAGATGAATTGGTTTTCGATGGCGGCTCAATGTTGTTTGATGCAAGTGGAGCATTGTTAGCAAAGTCTGCACAGTTTGTTGAAGAGATCCAGTTCGTTGATGTTGTCGTGCCACGCACGCCCGGAGACCCAAACGTAGACATAAAAGAATTGTTGCCGGTTGTTGCGCCGCGCGAGGTTGAATTGACGGGCACTATTGCCGCCGCTACGAGCGACATTGAACAGATGTATGAGGCACTTGTGTTGGGCACGCGCGACTATGTGCGCAAAAATGGTTTTACCGATGTAGTGATTGGATTATCGGGTGGCATTGATTCTGCGCTTGTTGCAGCAATTGCAGTGGATGCGCTTGGTGCGAAGCATGTACACGGTGTATCGATGCCATCTCGGTACTCAAGCGAAGGCTCGCGGACCGATGCTGCAATACTTGCGAACAACTTGGGAATCGACATGCAAACCATTTCGATCGAGCCAGCATTTGAAGCGTACTTGCAGATGACTGCAACAAGTTTTGCTGGTCTACAACAAGACCTAACAGAAGAAAACCTGCAGAGCAGGGTGCGCGGTACCACGCTGATGGCGTTGTCAAACAAGTTTGGCTGGATGGTGCTGACCACTGGCAATAAGAGCGAACTCGCCGTTGGCTATTTCACGCTCTACGGCGACTCGGTAGGTGGCTATGCAGTAATTAAAGATTTGCTCAAGACAAGTGTGTACGCAATGTGTCGATATATCAACACCAGAAATACGATCACCACAAATAAAAGCGAAGTAATTCCTGAAGTTGTGATCACGAAACCACCATCTGCCGAGCTACGTCCAGATCAGCGCGATGATCAATCGTTGCCGCCATACGACGTACTCGATGCAATTCTTGAATTGTTTGTAGAAAAAGACCAAACAGCCGCTGAAATTATTGCGCTTGGTCATGACGAAACACTTGTACGACGCATCAGCAGGCTTGTTGACTTGAGCGAATACAAGCGGCGACAGGGTCCACCAGGTGTACGAGTGACCTTGAAAGCATTTGGCAAAGATCGACGTCTGCCAATCACTAACGCGTATAGGGGCTAGTGCGCTCCACCTAATTTTTTGTATGTGAGGATTGAGATAGCTGCAAGTACGCCGAAGCCTGAACCGATTAGTGCAGGAACATCTACGCCGTATTTTTCATACGCGCGTGTACCGACGATGGCAATAATGGCTCGACCAAGAGTGCCTGCCCCGAGCACCCAACCAAGGCCTGCACCAGGGCTATTCGGAACGAGTTGCGAAGCAATTGGCAACAAACTCACCACCGCAAATTCGAAGCCAAGGTAGTAAACGCCGACCGCGATGAGACCGAGCACGATGTTGCTTGAGGCAATCGCAAGCAAGATGCCAGCTGGCACGATCAGAAGCGCACCAGCAGCAATCGAGCGTTCTTTGCCCCAACCATCTGTGCGCTGCGCGCTATTGAGTGATGCGAAAAGCTCGACAGCCCCGAGGGCGAAGCCAACTGCCGCGAGGCGGGCAGCGCCAAAACCAAATTGATCTTGCAACCATGCGCCAAACGTAACAAACAAACTTTGTGCGCAAGACATGATGCAAAACATCGTGACTACGACGAGCCAGCCTCGACCGTGTACTCGTGTTTTTGCACCTTGTACGTGTGGCGTGACAACACGTGGCTTCGAGTTGACGCGTTTGGCAATTGAAGTAGTAACTACTACGAGGCAGATGATGCCAAACATGTAGCCAATGCGCCAGTTGGTGGCTGCAGTGATGAGCCCCATAAGTGACACGCCAACAAGTAGGCCGAGTGCCCATGAAGTTTCAGTGAGGCCAACGATGCGGCCACGTTGTTGATATGGAACGTGATCGGCAATCCATGCGCCGAGCCCGAGATCAAAACTCTGCTTTGTGAGGGCAAGAACGGTGACACCAACTGCAAACAAGTAAACACTTGGTGCAGCTGCGGCAATGGCGCAGCCGAGCAATGTGCCAACTAGACCAATCACCATTGCGTTTCGATGAGTGAGTCGGTCGACAATGCGGCCAGCAAATGGTGAAGCGAAGCCCGATAACTCGGAAACAAACAGTGCAACGCCAATGTCGGAGAGCGAGACATTGAAATCTTTGGCGATAATGGCCAAAAATGGTGGAGCAAATCGGTAGCAAGCATTTGCGACTAGTCGACCGAGTATGACTATTGAAATATTGTGGCGAATTTCTGGCTCAAACGAATCGTCTAATAACCGACCAAAGATTCGAGTAAGCATGTGCAGTAATTCTACAACGAATCAGTTATTGCGATATCGCCCAAGACGTCGCCGATCACAGAAACAATTTCACCAGTAGTGATGCGATTGTCGCGATGCACAAAAAACCAACAGCCACCCAGGTTGTGCAACTTTGGATTGTGTGCGCCGAGTGTGTGGCGCATTGTACGGATGACTCCACTGTGACTGACGATTAGTGCTGTCGGGATACTTTCGCTCGCACTCGCAACACATGATGCTGCGATATCGCAAAATGCAGCAGTTAATCTGGCGACAATCGACTCATCAGACTCAAAGCCATCTGGTTTGCGTCGATCCTTCAAGTAGCCAGGCCACTCAATCTCAATTTCGTGACGAGTCAAACCTTGCCAAGGACCCACATCTGATTCGAGCAGTCGCTCGTCGACAACAACTGGGCCAACACCATGGGTCTCGGCAATGATCTGCGCAGTGTGTAGCGCGCGTTGCAGTTGACTCGACACGATGTAGTCAAACGTGCCAAGCCGTTCGGCTGCAAGTCTGGCTTGGTTGATACCTGTCTCGGTGAGTTCGATATCAGCATGCCCCTGCCAGCGCTCTTGCACATTCCACTCGGACTGGCCATGACGGATGACGAGCAGTTGGGCAATGACGTCATTTGCGGACATAAGGACGCAGGGTAGTCGCAAAAGATACGATGAGCATGTGGTTCAACTGCGAATGTTTGCCTCGGCCCGCGAAGCTGCTGGGACTGCTCATGACACAATGCCCGGCGACACGGTCGATCAGGTATTGGATGCTGCGGTTGCCCGATTTGGGGCAGACTTTGCAACGGTGTTGAAATCATGTCGAGTATGGGTCAATGGCGAGTCAGCTGACGGCACCTCGGTCGTTGGAGACAGTGACGAAGTAGCGATTCTTCCACCAGTGTCTGGGGGCGATAAGTGACAAATATGTTTGATCAACTTTCTCTTGACGAGCTGCGTGCCAAACGTGCCGAGATGCAACACCAAGAAGATGCAATTTCGTTTGTGCGCCGGTTAGCCCAGGGACGTCTGGACATTGCGCGCGACGAATTGCGCCGACGCATCGACAACGAACCATTGCTTGATGTCGCTACAAATCTTGCTGGTGTGTTTGGTCAAGAGCATGGTGGCGGCTCGGCTCGTCCTCCACGCGAAACAATTATCTCTGGCGATCACCCACTCGTACTCGAACTTGAACACCTCTGTGAAGATCTTGGCTTCGGTTCGATTCGCACGCTTGACGAAACAAGTTTGCGCACTGCTATTGACGAACTTGCTAAATTTGAGTTGTTGCGATCGAGTGAACGGCGTTCATTGTTTGACACCATTGACGCTCTTACTGCAGCTCTCGTGAAGCGCTACAAAAGTGGTGGCGCCAATGTTGATGCTCTTCTAAACGACTAGTGAATGCCGGGCTCAGCCCCTAAAGATCACTGCGAAATATGGCTCATCGCCCAACTCTGCAAATCAATGCGCCCCGCAGATAGGTTTTAAGGGTGATGCAACGTGTTGCGGTGCTGTCTATGCACACCTCGCCACTCGCCCAACCGGGCGTGGGTGATGGTGGAGGCATGAATGTGTACGTGCGCGAACTCGTTTCCGCGCTTGCCAGTAGCGGAGTGGATTGCACTACCTATACACGCGCATGGAGAACTGGACTTCCAGAAGTAGTCATGGTCGAGCCGAATCATCGCGTAGTGCACGTGCGCGCTGGTGATGTTGATATGCCGAAAGAAGAGCTGCTCGGTGTAGTCGACGAATTTACTGATTCGGTTGCATGGCATCTGCAGCGAAACGGTGGTGCCGACTTGGTACACGCCAATTATTGGTTGTCCGGTATGGCCGGTCACCGCTTGAAGCACGAATTGAATTTGCCTCTCGTCACCACATTCCATACGTTTGCTCGCGTCAAAGGACTCGGCGGCGATATTGAGTCTCCAGTGCGCGAAAAATCTGAACTAGAAATCATCGGTTGTGCTGATGCCATTTGTGTGAGTTGCCCCGAAGAGCAGTCACAGTTTGAGTCGTTATACGGCAGTGCTCCTGGGACGATAGAAGTTGTTGCACCTGGTGTGGAGCGAGCATTCTTTTCTCCAGGAGATCGTCGCGGTGCGCGGCATGCTCTTGGGCTTGGCAATGGACCAATTTTGTTGTTTGTTGGTCGCATACAGCCACTAAAAGGTCTTGATGTCGCGGTGCGCACACTTGCGCAACTCGGCCGCAGCGATGCGCAACTTGTCGTAGTTGGTGGCGCAAGCGGTGCAGACGGTGCAGCCGAACTCAATCGTGTGCAACGCATAATCGCCGACAACAAACTAGAAGGACGTGTGCATTTCTTTGCTCCACAGCCTCACCACCTGTTATCTACTTTTTATCGTGCTGCTGATGTTGTGTTGGTGCCATCGCGCAGTGAGAGTTTTGGTTTGGTTGCACTCGAAGCCGGCGCATGCGGAATTCCCGTTGTCGCCACTGGCGTAGGCGGGTTGCTCAGCTTGATTGATCATGGTCGCACCGGCTTTTTGGTGCCCGGTCGCGATGTTGACGACTTTGCCAAGTTCACTGCACAATTACTCAACGATTCGTTACTCGCTATTGCAATGGGCACCGCTGCCGCAGAGCGGGCGAAAGCGTACTCATGGAAATCGGCAGCAAGTACTGTGAGCAACGTGTATGCGCAATTGCTTGAGCGCGAATTGGTGGCTTGCAAGTAGTGAGCGATTTGTTTGACGATCAGGCACTTGCTCGGATCGAACAGCAAATAGACGAGTGGTTGGTGCATCTTCGGTCGCACAACCCTGCGATACTCGCCGTCGATCGAAGTGTCGATGGCGACATTCGGTGGTATGTGCGCATGCAAGGTGAAGAAAAGGAATTTACAACTGTGTGGTTGACATTGGGTCAGCGAACTTTGCGTTACGAAACTTACGTAATGCCAGCCCCCGAAGAGAATGCCGAAGCGTTGTACGAGTCGTTGCTGCGACGCAACGAAAAACTCGTTGGAGCTCACTTCTCTATTGGCGCCGAAGATGCCGTGTTTTTACGCGGTGAGATGCCAATCGGATCGCTAAACGAGAAGGAACTTGATCGAGCAATTGGCACCCTGTATGCGACCGTAGAACAGTATTTTAAAGGATTCTTGCAGATTGGATTCGCCAGGCTTTTTAATAGCCGATTCGGCAACTGACCGTACACATGGGGTTGCGTCCGAGCTATTAACGGTCGGGGAAGTCGGTTGAGTGGCTCGGACGCATCTCGCTAGCCTGACCACAATGAATTCGGCGGCTCGCACTCCCATCACATTTGTTGGTGGAGGCAATATGGGTGCCGCGCTCGTTGCTGGGTTATTGAAAGCTGGTTGGCCCGCATCGTTGATTACTGTTGTAGAAACTTCGAGTGAGAGACGAGCGCAATTAATTTCGTTCTACCCAGGAATTACTACTTCAGAAAAAATTGGTGCGTGCACAGCCGGTGTTATTGCGGTTAAGCCACCTGCTGCAGCCGAAACATGCGCTGCACTTGCGCAAGCCGGCGCAACACGAGTGCTGTCAATCGCCGCAGGCATCGGGTTGACCACATTGCAATCTGCCGCGGGTGCAACCGCTGCTGTTGTGCGAGCAATGCCAAATACTCCTGCACTTGTTGGTGAAGGCGCAGCAGCTATCAGTGGATCTTCGCAATGCGTCCTGGCCGACATGGAATGGGCAGAGTCGGTGTTGGGCAGTGTTGGCACTGTGGTGCGAGTTGACGAAAAATTGTTGGATGCAGTGACTGCAATTTCTGGTTCGGGACCTGCATATATATTTTTAGTTGCCGAGGCTCTGATCTCATCGGCGGTTGGGGCCGGCTTGTCGCCCGAAATTTCCGATGCATTGGTACGCCAGTTACTGGTGGGTTCGGCGAAATTATTACAACAGTCAGCCGAGACACCCGCCCAGTTACGCGCAAATGTGACATCACCAAATGGTGTTACAGCATCTGCAATACAGGCTTTAGAGCAGGCCGGTATTCGCTCCGCCATCGAGGCAACAGTGCAGGCCGCGTTGTTGCGAAGTCGCGAAATGGGTTCGTGAAAATTCACGGTCAAAAATGCTTGAACTATCCAACAATGTGCGTAGGGTATGTCCTAGGTCACAGTTTCCAGCAGGGGTTTACCCCCCAACTGGAAGTCGCGCTCGCAAGAGCGCGCCGTTTGGACCGGTGCCGTCGGGGGGTTGGCACCGGTCCATTCGTGTATCTCAGGACCTTTTTAATAACGACGTTTTGTTTCGCGTGAGTGTTCTGTGATGAATAAATTTTCTCATGTTTCGTTTCTCTCTGACTACGGAACGCAAGATGAATTCGTTGGTGTTGTTAAATCGGTAATCGCCGACATCGCACCGCATGTCAATGTGATTGATCTTGTACACGATGTAACTCCGTTTGATGTGCGCGCCGGTTCACTCGCACTTGCTCGCTGTGTTCCTTACGTGCCGACTGGCGTGGTGCTTGCAGTGGTCGATCCGGGCGTGGGCGGTTCACGGCGAGCAATCGCAATCTCTGTTGGTGGTGGCAAGGGTGTATTTATTGGCCCCGATAATGGTCTTTTGCCGGGAGCGGTCGCGCTCGCAGGCGGGCCAGATCAGGCCGTGGTATTGAACAATCCCGCGTATCAATTGGCTTCACCAGGCGACACGTTTGCGGGGCGCGATATTTTTGCACCAGCTGCTGCGCATCTCTGCAACGGCGTTGCTCTCACCGATTTGGGCGATGAGATTGACCCGAGCCTGTTATTGCCAGGCGTTATTCCGCTACCGCGCGAAGAGGGCGGGCAATTGCTGAGTGAAGTGACATGGGTGGATCGATTTGGAAACTGCCAATTAAATGTTGGGCCTGAAGATATCGACAAGTGGGGTACACCATTGCGAATCATTATCGGCGCATCAGATCCAACCACTCAGATTGTGCGCTCAGTACCAGTTGTGCGCAACTTTGCAGACATTGGTGGTGGGATCGGTCTTGTTATTGACTCGTATGGAATGCTCGCGTTGTGTGTCGACCGCGGGTCGGCGGCAGCCGAACTGCAACTTGGACCAACCGACATGGTGGTGATTGCTCAAGATCCAAGCGCTGGTGCTGGAGTAGCAACGTCGGTGCGCTTAAGCCCAAAAAAATGAGTTGTCGTTCTCTCTCGCGGCGTAACATCGGATCATGAGACCCGCCACAACACTTGTTATGGGTTTATTACTTGCAGCAATTTTGGGTGCAGGCGTTTTGTCGCTGATGATGCGTTAAGTGTTGAGTTGCTCGCTACCAAGAATCCACTAAACAGAATTGAAACGCCACAGAGCAAGGTAATTGCAAATGCGCGGTCTTGACCTAGTCGGCCAGCGAGTGTGCCGCTTGCCGACAACACGACTGTGCCGACCGCAATCAGCACATTGCCTCCTGCGAGTCGCTTTGGAGAAGTGACCGTTCGGGTAATACTTTTTGCAGTCGCAGGGTTTTGTTTTCTGGTTACACGCCAAGCCGACCACAGTGCGCCAACAATGATGAACATTGCGGGAACACCCGAACCGACGGCCGCAAGAATGCGCGGCGCTACGCCAAATATTTCTCGACCAGCAGGAAATTCGGTGGAAACGATTTGCGATTTTGTTGGCGCAATCAACACCACTCCTGTTGCAAAACCCGACAACCACACGAGCCAGTTACGGGCAATATTTCCTGCACGAAGACCAACCAGTAAATACATGGTTCCGAGTGCAAGCCACGACACATTGAGCACGGCGCCGGCCAAGAAGAAAATTCGAAATGCCATCAAGTTCCATCCCGCACTCTCGGCCCACCACAGTGCACCCGATCCAACTGCGAAGAGCGCCATCGCAACTGTCCACGCCAATTCGTGTGGCTGGCGTCGCCTCAACCAGCGATCAAACGTGCTCAGAGTAAATGCACATGCGATAAGGGTTGAAGCACCAGCCAGCCCCGAATTGATCTGATTATGTGCCGATTGGGCATCTATTAATTGAGCCAAGATCATGGGCGCAGGCTAGTAGCGCTGACGGGTGACGAATGTCTTGTGAACAAAAGACCCCACGCCGGGGTACAGACTTCGTGAATTCATGCACGAACGCCTACCCTTTACAGAGTGACAGATCTTGTGAAACCCCCATCACGGCCTGAGGCACTTCGTCGGCGTATTCCGGACGCGGCAGTTATTCGGTTGCCTGTGTACTTGCAGATTCTGAACAAATCAATAACAGAAGGTGTCTCGCAGTTGTCGAGCGATCAACTTGCGGGTTTGGCAGGACTCAATGCAGCCAAAGTTCGAAAAGATTTGTCGTACTTAGGAAGTTATGGAACGCGAGGTGTTGGATACGACGTTGCGTATCTCGTCTATCAAATCAAACGCGAACTGGGATTGCTGAACGATTGGAAAGTCGTGGTTGTTGGTGCGGGCAACTTGGGCAACGCGTTAACAAATTACGCAGGGTTTTCTTCGCGCGGGTTTGAAGTTTCAGCAGTTGTTGATATCGATTTGGCAAAGGTTGGCAAAAAAATTGGTGGAGTAGTGGTGCAGCATGTTGATGATCTGTTGTCAATCGTCAACAACAACAAGGTCAGCATTGGTGTTATTGCAACGCCACCCGCATCGGCGCAACGTGCAGCAGAGTTGCTTGTCGCTGCTGGTATCAAGTCAATTCTCAACTTCGCTGCAACAGTCCTGACAGTACCTAGCGAGGTGTCGGTCCGTAGCGTTGACTTGGGCATGGAACTTCAGATACTTGGTTATTACGAACAGCTCCACAGGCCTGTCGCATGTCAATAGTCGTTCTCGGAGTTAATCACCGCTCGGCGCCCCTAGATGTAATTGAACGCGTTGCCGTGGCGGAAGAGTCGCTGACAAAGGCGTTACATAGTTTGGTGTCGCGCGACAACGTACGAGAAACAGTGTTGCTTTCAACATGTAACCGCACGGAAGTGTATGTAGTCGCCGAAAAGTTTCATGGTGCGTATGCAGATGTGCGCGACTACTTTTGCGAACTTTCTGGGCTAACACCAGACGAATTACATCCGCATTTTTATAGCCAGCACGATGAGGCTGCTGTATCGCACCTCTTTGAAGTGGCATCTGGTCTTGACTCTGCAGTGATTGGTGAAACCGAAATACTTGGCCAAGTGCGCGATGCATGGGACTTGGCCCGAATTGAGCAGACCTCTCGTACAACACTCAATATGTTGTTTCGCCAAGCCCTTGAAGTCGGTAAGCGTGCGCGCAATGAAACTGGAATAAGTAAATCAACAACGTCGATTTCGCACGCTGCAGTCGAGATGGCCAAAGAGTTGCTGGGAACAATGCAGAGCAAAAGCGTTCTTGTTGTTGGCGCAGGAGACATGGGTGCAGGAATTGCGCGCGCACTTTCGAGCGCAGGAGCTGCGTCGGTCACAGTCATGAACCGCAATACGCAACGCGCAGAGCAACTAGCCGCAACTGTTGGTGCCGTGGTCAGTCCAATTTCTGAGTTGGCAAATGCTCTAGGCATGGCCGATGTGGTGTTGACATGCACAGGTGCAACAGAACCGATCATCACTACAGAATTGGTGAACTCTGCACGCACTATTTCGCCACAATCTCCACTGCTCATCGTCGACATTGCGATGCCGCGGGATGTGGAGCATTCGGTAGGAGAAATTGAACATGTAACGTTGCGCGATTTGTATGACTTGCGCGACTGGGCGCAAGTGGGAATTAATGCTCGCAACAATGAAGCCGATGCAGTGCGATCAATCATCGGCGAAGAAGTTGAGCGCTTCACCCAGGAATCAATTGCTCGGCAAGCCGCACCATTGGTCGCCGAGTTGCACGAGCGAGCAGAAAACATACGCCTCGCTGAGATGGAAAGATTTGCGACTCGCATGACTGGTCTGACGCCAGAGCAGCGCGAATTAGTGGAAATCATGAGTAAGTCGGTCGTAGCCAAATTGCTCCATACTCCATCCATTCAACTCAAAAAAAGTGCAGGCACGCCTCAAGGTGAGCGCATCGCCGCGGCACTGCGTGACCTCTTCGACATCGAATGATTCGTCTTGCAACTCGCTCGAGTGCACAAGCCCGCACTCAAGCTGAAGTAGTTGCTCATGCAATATCTACGGCCACCGGAGAAAGGACCGAACTCGTTTTCGTCGAAACACTCGGCGATATCAAACGCGAGGTGCCTTTGCACCAAATTGGTGGTCAGGGCATTTTCGTTAAGGAAGTACAACAGGCCGTGTTGGATGGCAACGCAGATTTGGCTGTGCACTCGGCGAAAGATTTACCTTCTGCGCAAACCGATGGTCTTGTTGTTGGCGCATGGTGTGCGCGTCGAGATGCTCGCGATGCACTAGTTGGCAATACGTTGTCTGGTCTGCGACAAGGTGCAACAGTCGCAACTGGCTCAGTGCGCCGACGTGCACAGTTGCTGACCATGCGACCCGACCTCACGTTTATTGATTTGCGAGGCAATATCAATACTCGGCTGGGCAAGGTACCTGAAGGTGGAGCAATCGTGATGGCGGTTGCGGCACTTGAGGTGCTGGGTCTCACCGATCAGATTGCACAAATTCTTGATCCAAGTGTTGTTGTGCCAATGATTGGTCAGGGTTGTGTGGCTGTGGAGTGTCAAATAGGGGATGCAACTTCGCAAACTGCACTGCAGGCGGTCGACCATGCTGTAACTAGACGTGCGGTTGAAATGGAGCGAGCATTCTTGGCCGAGTTGGGCGCAGGTTGCAATATGCCGATCGGTGCACATCTGGACGCGCAAGATGTTTTTACTGCATTTATGGCGACGGGTGACACCGCTGCCGATCGTCATGTTGTGCACACGCAGTCGGTTGCTGGCGTTGCAGACCGATTGCAATTAGCTCGCGACATCGCAACGCAGTGCCGAAACAAACTGCAATGACCAACCTTGCTGGAAAGACAGTTGTACTGACTCGACCAGTTGAACAGTCGAGTGAACTTGCCGAATTGCTGGCCGACGTCGAGGTCAATGTGTTATTAATACCGCTGATCAAGATTGTCGGACCAAGCGACGGAGGTCGCAAGCTGCAGGCGGCGCTCGAGCACGTGGAAGAGTACGACTGGATTGTTGTTACGTCTGCAAATGGGGCACAGAGCATCGCAGCATTTTTGCAGTCATTGTTGGCAAGCGACGCACGACGACCAAAAATCGCGGCGGTTGGTGGTGCAACGGCAAAGGCACTTGGTTGCACTGCAGACTTCATGCCGAGCATTGCAAATGCCCAAACACTTGTGCGCGAGTTTCCCTATGGCGAAGGGCGAGTATTGCTTGCTCAAGTTGAAAACCTGGGTGGTGCGGTCGACTCATCGGTTGCACGCGGACTTGCTGAGCGCGGGTGGTTAGTGGATGAGGCGGCGGCGTATCAAACGGTGGCGGCAACTCCGAGTGAACAAGAAGTTGCGCAGGCGGCAGAAGCGGATGCCGTTGTTTTTTATTCTGGATCAGCTGTTCGTTCGTGGCGATCTGGCATGGGGATGAAGACTCCAAACGTGGTGATCGCAATCGGTGAATCAACTGCAAGGGTTGCACGCAATCTCAATATTCGGGTGTCGAGCGTTGCGGCACAAACAACGCCCAGCGCTGTAGTGGCTGCACTCGTTGAGGTTTTCGAACAACAGCGCCCGTAGCCTTACGGGTATGGCGTTTCCGCAATCTCGCCCACGTCGCCTGCGACAGAGTCCCGCCATGCGCGAACTCGTTGCAGAAGTTCGATTGGGTGTCAAAGATCTTGTCGCACCACTGTTTGTACGTGAGGGCATTTCGGCTGCCCAGCCAATCACGTCGCTACCTGGCGTTGTGCAACACACGCTTGATTCATTGCGCAGCGAAGTAGTGCAACTTGCAGAACTTGGTGTTCCTGCTGTCATTTTGTTTGGTATTCCATCAGTCAAAGATGAAGTTGGCTCTGGAGCATTTGATCCGGCTGGCATCGTGCAGGTGGCGTTGCGCGAATTGAAAAAAGAAGTTGGCAACGACATGGTATTGATGTCTGACTTGTGCGTAGATGAATACACATCGCACGGACATTGTGGAGTGCTCGACAAGCATGGTGACGTTGATAACGATGCAACACTAGATATTTATTGTCGCGCAGCACTTGCTCAGGCAACGGCTGGCGCACATGTGGTGGCACCGAGCGGAATGATGGATGGACAAGTTGGCGCGATTCGCGCCGCACTTGACGGAGCAGGTTTTTCCGAAGTTGCGATCATGGCGTATTCGGCAAAGTACGCGTCTGGTCTATATGGCCCGTTTCGCGATGCGGTCGATGTGCAGATTCAGGGCGGAGGCAACCGCAAGAGTTATCAACAAGATTGGCGTAACGCTCGTGAGGCACTACGCGAAGTGCATGCCGACATCGAACAAGGTGCCGACATCGTGATGGTCAAACCTGCGTTGAGTTATCTTGATGTGATTACGGCAGTGCGTGCGCAAGTAGATGTGCCAGTGGCGGCCTATCACGTGAGTGGAGAATACGCGATGATCAAGGCAGCAGCTGCCAACGGTTGGATCGATCACGACACCGTGGCACTTGAGCAACTCACCGCTGTTAAGCGCGCAGGAGCCGACATTATCCTCACGTACTTTGCTCGTTGGTTCGCAGAAAATAATCGCTAACGCATGAGCATTCAGTTTTGTGATCCAGTTGCGTGTGTTGCCGCAGGGTGCACAGCCACAGTTTGCACGGGCAAGGGAGTGCCGTCTAATCACACGTTGTACACACGCTCTGCCGAAGTGATTCCTGGTGGGGTCAACTCATCGATTCGCGCATTTAAGGCTGTTGGCGGCGAGCCATACATCGTTGCTCGTGGCGAGGGTGCGCACGTGATTGACGTTGAGGGCAAGCGATATATCGATTTGGTGCAAAGTTACGGAGCCATCATTTTGGGTCATGCGCACCCATCGATCACTGCAGCGTTGCAAGCCGCAGCAGTTGACGGCACATCGTTTGGTGCTCCAACTCCACGTGAAATGAAACTCACCGAAGCGATTCGCGAACGAGTACCAAGCTGCGAGAGAGTGCGCTTAATGAATAGTGGCACCGAAGCAACGAGCACTGCAGTTCGACTTGCTCGTGGAGCCACTGGTCGTAAGCGAATCATTACTTTCGCCGGAAACTTTCACGGCGCAACCGATGCGTTGCTTGCTGCTGGTGGAAGTGGTGTTGCAACACTTGGTTTGCCCGGTACAGCAGGCGTGCCCGAAGAAGCTGTGGCCAACACTCTTGTTGTGCCGTACAACGTTGTGCCAGAAATTGGTAACGATGTAGCTGCAGTGATTGTTGAACCAATCGCCGCAAATATGGGCGTCGTTGCGCCAGCCCCCGGTTTTTTAGAAGGTCTTCGTGCTGCCTGCGATAAGGCTGGTGCGCTT
>DFDK01000017.1:20760-31585 GCA_002367695.1 Acidimicrobium sp. UBA3029
GACGTACGTCCCGACATCACATGCTTTGGCAAAGTAATTGGTGGCGGGCTTCCGATCGGCGCAATTGGCGGATCTCGCGCAGTGATGGAAAATCTTTCGCCACTTGGCAAAGTGTTTCACGCAGGAACTCTTGCGGGCAATCCACTTGCCACTGCGGCAGGTTTGAGCGCACTCAACGAACTGACGCAAGACGTATATATGGAACTCGGTGCGCGCGCTCGACAACTCGCCACTCTGCTGCGTGACGCATGTACGAGTGCTGGCATCACCGCACAGTTTCCGGTTGTTGGCACGCTCGTCGGCGCGTTCTTTGGCAGTCGTGTGCCAACCAACTTTGACGAAGCAAAGCAAACGGATGAAAAGATGTATGCAAAGTTTTTTCATGCGATGCTCAACGAAGGCGTTGCCATGGCACCAGGTGCATACGAAGCGCTCTTTGTCGGAGTGGGCCATACAGATGCGGTAATGGAACAACTGGCTGCAGCCGCCCATCGTGCAGCACACGCAGTCGCTACAGCGAAATAGAGTAAAGCCATGCGCCACTTTTTGTCGGCTCGCCTGTGGGCGGCATTTGCAATCCTTGGTGCCGCAGCCATTGTTGTATTGGGCTTATTCGCACTTGTATCCGGAGGCTCGTCAACGCCAACCGCACTTCCGACTCAACACAATATTGAACTGGTTGCTGTGGCTACTTCACTCGCAGCCCAAGAGGGCTGGCAAATTGCAAGCAGTAAAACGGTGGGCAACGCAACTCTCACATTGGACGACGGTCGAGTCGTTGAAATTCTTGAAGGCACGATGGGCGAGATCACATGCACCAATCTGGCCGATCCATCTGCGTGTGTATTGTTGGCCGACATGCTGGGCGGTGGTGTCGTGTGGTTTGCTCTTGTGCCAGTAGACGGGAGTACTGCTTCCAGTCAAAAAATATTGACCCTGCCACCGCTTGTTGACATGTTGAATGGCGGCAGCTTGGGTGTGCTGCAAAATGATTGGATTGTGAAACTCGGCGATGGTGTGAAGCGCACCTGCAACTCCGAGTCTGACACCGCAAACTTGCGCGAGTTCATTACCAAGTTTTCGCAAAATAGTTTAACGATGCTCGACTTGATCACAGACGAAGTGACCGAAGTGGTCTGTAGTAGCAATTAAGCAGCAAGCAAAAATTATTTAGGCGTTTGGTGCAAGACGCACAATGGCAGCGGCCATTTTGTATGCGGCTTCTGCAGGGCCAAGTTCGTCTGGGCGCAGCAAGTTGGCCATGATGCGCAATACCCATTCCATCAGCGTTCTGCTGTGGATACCCACGCGAGATAACTCGCGCATCAATACAGGACGACCAATGACACGGGCAAACAATCGTGCCACTTTGAAATATTGACCATATTCTTCATCGATCAATATTTGGTATTGCTCGAGGGCCTTTGAGTCGCCACTCGAGATCGCGCTGTGCAATACATCGGCAGCAATGCGAGCTGTTTCGTATGCGTAGTCAATACCTTCTCCATTAAATGGGTTGACGCTTCCTGCGGCATCACCGATAACGAGATAACCCGGACCAACCTTTGGGCCAACCGAACCACCCATAGGAATCTTGCCGCTGGTTGCTTTGCACTCTGGTGTATCGGGGTTAATGCCCCAATCATCGGCGATCATGTGCGCGTAACTATCGAGCAGCATGGTGGTGTTGACGTCTTTAAATTTTTTGAAAGTTGAAAGCAGGCCTACGCCAACGTTGATTGTGCCATCGCCAACTGGAAAGATCCATCCGTAGCCAGGCATCGAATTACCGTTGCGATCTTTAACATCGAGTGCCGATTCGATCCAAGGCTCAGCATGACGTGGGCTTTGCCAGTAGGTACGAATAGCCGTGCCATACGGCCATTCTTTGGTGCGCGACGTGCCGAGAGCGCGGCCAAAGCGACTGTTGGCGCCGTCGGCGACCACCACATACTTGGCGCGAATCTCAAAAATTTCGTCCGTGTCTTTTCTTGTCACGGTTGCACCACAGACAACACCGTCAATAACTATTGGCGCAGTTGCTTCGTGTCCTTCAAGTAACACAGCGCCAGCCTTGACCGCATTGTGCGCCACCATTGCATCAAGTTCGCGGCGACGAACAACGTAGCCATGTTGCGGGTAGATGGGGTGACTTGGCCAATGCAACTCGAGTGCCTTGCCGTGTGCAGTTGCGCGCAGTCCGTCGTAACGATGGAATTGCGTAAGCCCATCTGCAAGACCCATGTCGCCAAGTTGTTTTACTGCGCGCGGTGTGAGTCCGTCACCACAAGTTTTTTCGCGAGGAAAATGTTTACGCTCAACAATTGTTGGCTTGTATCCGAGTTGCGCAAGCCAAAAGCCTGCCGCAGCACCTGCCGGACCGCCACCGACAATAAGCACATCGGTCTCCAATGTCGGCAAACGGTTCATTGCAGAACTCATGATCTCATCGTACGTTCACAAGGCAATTACTAAACACTGGTGTGACGGCAATCGCCATCTACGGTCACAGTTGGAAAATCGGTCTGTTACTTGCCGGATTCGCGAGGCTCAATACCCACGTGTGCAGGAGGACCAGGCAGCATCGAGAAATTTTTATCAATAGTTTCAAACGACGAGGTGCCTTTTTCAAGGGCGAGAAAAATTTCAGACTCTGGTGAACACCACGTCTCGTATTCGGCAGCCCACTTTTCGTCTTTAGGGTCTGTTCCACCGATTGCATAACGCTCGTGGCACACCACGCCGAGAATTTGTGCTTCGGTCAGTGCGCCGCCAGCTTTTTCGCCTTGCATCGGCATGGGGTTGCCGTTATATGAAAGAGGTGCATGTGCGCCGCCTTCGCGTTCAGGATCTCCGTAGACCTTGAGTCCTGCAGTTACGTACGCCTGACTGCCGGTGTAGACAAAGTTCAACATGTCCTCAATTTTTGGGAAAGTTTTCATCACTTCACCCTGATACAACGTTCGACCTGCGCCACCTTGACCTTCTGCGCCATGACAACCTGCGCATGATCCGTATGCAATTGCGCCAATAGCAAGTGGACCTTCAATAACTTTTTCTTGTGGCTTAAGTGCAGCCACATACATAAACGCCCACAGTGGAAGCAGGCTCAATGTGGCCATTGCCCAGAACGGAATCTTTTTGCGCGACTTAGCAGCAGCGACATAGGCAGGATCAGGAAGCACCTTTGTTACAACTGGCGCAATTGGTTTCTCAACTGCAGCAGGCGCCGAGGCTGGGGTGGTCGCCGCAACGTCTGTGGACGGAGTTGCACCTGACTGTTGGCGATCCTTCGATCGCTTGAGCAGGTGTTCGGGTATCTCGGTCACGGCGTACACTCTAAATCAAATTTGGTCCGATTCAAGAACGCATCGCTTGCCGGCCCAAGAAATCGAAGGAGGCACTTGCCAGACCTCACAACTAGCCAAAGTAGGTAGTTACAAGTCACAGGGCGCACGATTGCACGAACTCGGTAGTTTTCGCCGCTCGGTACTTTGCCCGACTAGCCTTATTTTTGGAATTGAAAAGTAATTGACCTGAGATAGACAAGGAAAGGTACCCCCGAGAACCATGCTGGCAATAGACATCTTGAGGTGGCCTGGCATGAACCAAGCGTTCTTGTTTTCCTTTTTCCTCACCCTTGTTTTAATTGCAGCAATCATTGTTGTTGGTCAGCGCCGCCCAGCAGATCGCAAAGCAACATGGGGCGAAGCAATGTTTGGATCAACGTACGTTTTCGCTGTGATGTTCATCTCGTTTGGTGTCGTGCCCCACCAATGGATTGACCATGCCGATAAAGAATTGGGGTGGCGCAAGGACAAAATTATTTTTGGTCCATTCGATATTTTGAAGCCTAAATCCTTTGGAGGACAGTTTCCATTTGATGCAAGTTACGAAGCAATTCGCGACATCATCGTCGTTGTTATCCACGTTTTTTACTTTGTAATACTGGGCCTCATCTTCGCATGGTGGCAAAAGCGCGGAGCCGCGAAAACAAAAGTTGTTGAGACATCTTTATACGGTCGACCACTGGTACGCAAGGCCTGATCACAAATGACAAAGACAGACGCCAACCCACCGATGCCGGAATGGTCGGATGAGTATCAACTCGTTGAAGTTGATGCTGCGTACCTTGCAAAGGCTGTTAAGCCAAAACAATTCATTCACATTGATCAGAGCGAATGCATCATGTGCGAAGGCTGCGTCGATATTTGTCCCTGGAAGTGCATCCACATGGTTACACCCGAGGCAATTGCTGTTGCCGAAAATACCGAGAAGCCTGGCGACGATCCATCTGACAACGTGTTGTTCATCATTGACGACGACGTCTGTACACGTTGCGCATTGTGCGTTGATCGCTGTCCAACTGGCGTAATTATTATGGGCAAAGTTGGCGAACCTGTTGCAACAGGAGACTTTCACACACGTACGGCAAACCATGGCTACGGCTACGGGATGCGGCTCTAGAAGACTGATTGATACGGAGAATCTTTATGGCACTAACAATTGATGAGCAACCAAAGTTGACTCCGAAAGAGCGCGCAACGAAGTTGAATCAGTCGCTCAAGGGCAGCCAGGCATGGAACTCGATATTCCGTCCTGGCTCAATTTTCCGTAAGGGTTACACCGATTCACCGCGTAACCGTTCGTATGTGATCATGAACTCGGTGCTCTATCACTTGCACCCAGTGAAAGTAAAGCGTCACGCGGTAAAGGTCAGTTACACGTTGTGCCTTGGTGGATTGAGCTTTTTCTTGTTTATTTTGCTCACGGTTACTGGCATCTTCTTGATGTTCTTTTATCGACCAACTGCCACAAATGCATGGCAAGACATTCAGTCGCTGCAAACATCAGTGACATTTGGGTTGATGGTTCGAAACATGCACCGATGGGGTGCTCACTTAATGGTGCTCAGTGTGTTCTTGCATATGGCGCGCGTTTTTTATCACGGTGCATACAAAGCGCCCCGCGAATTCAATTGGGTTATCGGCGTTATTCTGCTTACCCTCACTTTGCTTCTCTCATTCACCGGCTATCTACTGCCATGGGACCAACTTGCGCTCTGGGCAGTAACGGTGGGTACCAACATGATGGGTTATTCGCCGGTCATCGGTTCTCAAGTGAGATTTGTGTTGCTCGGTGGAGTCGAAATCGGTGCCGAAACGCTGCTGCGTTGGTACGTGCTGCACGTATTGCTATTTCCATTCATCACTGTCATCTTTCTTGCCGTGCACTTTTGGCGAGTGCGTAAAGACGGCGGAATATCGGGTCCACTATGACCGAGATTCCGGCACATCTTCTCAAGCGTGCGCAAGAAGCACGCGACAAAGCAGCTACCGACAGTGGTGCTGGCACTGCAACAAGTGGCGCAACATCAGACTCGCGTATTCCCGAAGAATTACTCAATCGTTCTAAAGCAGCAGGTGGAGTTGTAGTTGCTGAACGTGTCGCAACTGGCGTTGCTACCACAGCGCCAAATGGAAATTCACCGCTTGGTACTGGCCCCGGCGGTCACACACAGCGCTTATTGACAGTTGTTAAATCAGGTTCGATCCAAGATGTAAAAGCCGTACCAGTCGACAAGGTGCACACTTGGCCGCACCTGCTCGGACCAGAGTTTGTAGCTGCGCTTGCATGCACTGCATTTACATTTTTATTTTCGTGGTTTGTTAACGCGCCGTTATTGCAAGCCGCAAACTTTAACCAAACACCAAACCCATCAAAGGCTCCTTGGTACTTCTTGGGTTTGCAAGAATTGCTCACCATGTTTCACCCGATGATTGCTGGTGTGACAATTCCTGGTGTTGCGCTCATTGCATTGATGCTCGCTCCATATATGGACCGCAATCCATCCAACAAACCAGAAGATCGTAAATTTCTCACCAGTATTTTCACAGTCCACCTAATGTTCTGGGCAGTGCTCGTGATCATTGGCTCGTTCTTCCGCGGACCGGGTTTCAACTTCACGTTTCCATGGCGTGACGGAATCTTTTTCGATCTCTAAGGCGACATATATATGAACACAACTACCATCATCACCCTCGCAGTCGGAGTACTCATCGTGCTCGGTCTTGCGCTCGTACTTACTTCGGTCAAGCGCAATGACTCACGGGGTGTAGGCGCACTTAAGCGTGAGACTCGTCGCAAGGACGTTGGCAAAGTTGACCCAGAAGAAGTGTCTGGCCGGGAAGTTGAGCGCGCTGCAGTAGCTGCTCGAAATACCGCCATCGCAACACGGCCAAGCGCCGAAGTTGAGCCATGGTCGCCACCTGATGCTGAAGCTATTGGTGTAGCACGACGTCAATTTTTGAATCGCGCAACAGGAACATTGTTGGGCGCAAGTCTTGGTGCATTTGGTGCAGCCCTTATCGCATTTTTGTGGACAAGTTCGTCCGGTGGTTTTGGTTCCAAAATCACTATTGGCAGCATCGACACAGTGGTCGGTCAGATTCGTGCCAACAGAGGCTTTTTCTATGTGCCACAAGCTCGGTCATGGATTACTGAGTATCCAAAAGAAGGTCTCTCTAAAGCAAAAGTTGCTTACGGTGCACAGTCGGCCGTATATGGCGGCATGGAAGCCGGAATTATCGCCCTATATCAAAAGTGTCCACACCTAGGTTGCCGTGTTCCCAACTGTGTGAGTTCGCAATGGTTTGAGTGTCCATGTCACGGTTCGCAGTACAACCGTGTTGGTGAAAAAAAGGGCGGCCCTGCTCCTCGCGGTATGGATCGCTTTGGAGTTTCTGTTGCCAATGACATCGTTGTTGTTGATACAGGAACTGTTTTTGGTGGGCCACCGATTGGCACCAATACCACGGGTCAAGAAGCCGAAGGTCCACACTGTGTTGGCGGAGGCCACTAATGATTGCTGTAGTCACTTCTAACATTGCTTGGATCATTTTGGTAATCGCTGTTGGCGGTTGGATTGTCTATGGACTCACCAATATTCGTCGCAGTCGCGCCGAAATTGGATCCGAAATTACGCTTGCCGCAAACCGCAAGCCATATTACGACGACGAGGTTCTTGAAGGAAAGAAGATTGAGCGCACACAGTTAATAGGCCTGTTGTTTCTGGCTGTAGTAACCATCAGTTTGCCGTTGTATTGGATTCTTGAGCCAGGTCGCGAGGCCGGCGCAATCAAGATGTGGGACCGCCAATTCGATCACTGGGGTAGCAAGTTATTTGCCGCAACTGCCGATGGTGGTTACAACTGCGCAGGTTGTCACGGTGGCATGAAAGGTCCTGGTGGCGCTGCTGCATATGCGATCACCGATCCAAAAACTGGTGAAGTAAAAGAAGTGAGTTGGAAAGCACCAGCAATCAACACTATTTATTACCGATACAGCGAAGAAGAAGTTCGCTTCATTTTGAATTATGGTCGCCCGTTTTCACCGATGTCGCCATGGGGTCTTGTTGGCGGCGGGCCAATGAATGAGCAACAAATTCAGACAGTGCTTACATATTTAAAGGGGATTCAGATTCCGCGCGAAGATTGCCGAGTTATTACTGACGATCCTTTAACTTGTGATGGTGGGCATTTGCCAAAGGCAACCCAAGAAGCAATTCAGGCAGAAGCCGAACGTTTGGTTGCTGCGGGTACATATAAGACAGTTGGCGAAGCGTTGTTTAACTTGGATTTGGGCAGTGGAAACTATTCATGCGCCCGTTGCCACACCAAGGGTTGGTCATATGGCGATCCACAAGTCACTGGTGGTGGTGCATTTGGGCCAAACCTCACAGGTGGATCGGCTGTTCGGCAGTTTCCACAAAAATCTGACATGGTTGCCTTTATTAATGGTGGCAGTGAGTATGGAAAGCGTTATGGCGAGCAGGGTCAAGGCAGCGGTCGTATGCCTGCATTCGGCGCAATGCTTACCGAATCACAAGTTGAAGCCATTGTCGATTATGTGAGAGGTCTCTAAATGTTGTCATCACTTTTTGCGGTTAATTGGCAACCAGAATTGCGCGGCATTGTTGTTGTACTTATTTCTGTAGCCGTACTCATTGGCGGGACCTATCTAGTGGTTGGCACCAACGTTGGTGCAAGACTTGGTTTTTTGATTGTTATTGCAGCCTTCTTCGGCTGGATGATGACCATGGGTGCAATTTGGTGGACATACGGAATTGGTCTCAAGGGTCCAGAGCCGTTCTGGCATCCCGCAGAACCGATAACAATTGTGCGTGACTCGTCGTTGCTCGTTGGTGCTGAAATTCTTCTATCAGGGCCCACGCTTGGATCCGATCCAGTAGCGAATGCTGAGTCGGTAGCAACTGAACTTCAAGCAGAGGGATGGCAGTTGTTGGATGAAGCAGACCCGCAGCGCGGTCAGGCAGTTGCTGCTTCTGACGCGATTTTGCAAAACGAAGCTAAAGAGTTTTCGGTTGGTTCGTATATGTCGGTTGCTGTGTACGACCGCGGTGGCGAGCGTTGGCCAAAAATCAATGACTCACTTGACTTCTTTGCATTTTTTCACAAGCCAAGATATGCACTTGTTGAAGTTGCTCCCGTTGTGCCACAGCGCGCTGAGCCAGGTCGTGCGCCTGCGCGACCAGTTATTGACACTGCGCAACCACATCGTTACGTGCACATGTTGCGTGACCTTGGCGCAAAGCGTCAACCTGCCATGTTGATCACATTCGGCTCGGGCCTGATCTTCTTGATGTTGTGCTGGCTGCTTCATCGTCGCGACTTGCAGTTGCGAATAAATATGAGCAGCGAGATTTTGCCTTCAAAGGCATAGCGGTATCGTGGGCCAGTATCTTCCAATCATCGTCTTGATGGCACTTGCCATCATCTTCGGTGCTTTAAGTTCCGTTGCATCGATGTTGCTTGCACCGCGACGACCCAACAGTGCAAAGTCGGCACCGTACGAGTGCGGAATTGTGCCAGGCCGCGAAGCACCAGAGCGTTTTCCGGTGAGCTTCTACATCATCGCAATGTTGTTCATCATGTTTGACATCGAAATTATTTTTGCTTACCCATACGCAGTGAGCCGTCAGGCACTTGGCTCATATGCATTCTTCGAGATGCTCGCATTTAGCGCCGTGTTTTTCATTGCCTTCGTATATGCCATTGCGCGAGGTGCACTCGATTGGGGTCCGATTAAAAAGGCAGTCCGGCTCGATCTGGGCAACAATGATGAGATGAAATCGCCAAGCCGCACAGTGTTGAGTACAGTGCGTCGCGTGGGTTTTGAGGGCCGTGAAGATGACAATGGGGCAGCAGCCTGATGGGTCTCGCGCGCAACGTAATGGACGATGGTCTTGGTGGGCTTGAGCACAACTTTTTAACTGGACGCATTGAAGATGTAGTTAAGTGGTCGCGTTCTCGTTCAAGTTGGGGCGCAACTTTTGGTCTTGCTTGCTGTGCGATTGAGATGATGGCAACCGGCACAGCGCATTACGACCTTGCACGATTTGGAATGGAAGTGTTTCGCGCTTCACCACGCCAAGCCGACATCATGATCGTTGCTGGACGCGTGAGCCAAAAGATGGCGCCGGTGTTGCGACAGGTTTACGACCAGATGATGGAACCTAAGTGGGTTATCTCGATGGGTGTATGCGCGAGCAGCGGAGGAATGTTTAACAACTACGCAATCGTGCAAGGTGTTGATCAGATTGTCCCTGTCGATGTGTATGCGCCAGGTTGCCCTCCAACTCCAGAGACACTCATCCATGCGATCGAAACATTGCACCAACTCATTGAGGACGGCGAGATTATGAGCCGCCGCAAATCAACAGGTGCGGGTGCCAATGTGCACATTCAAGAAATTGCAGCTGGCACGTACACACCTGTTGTTCTTGGAAAGCGCTAGACCATGACAACCGACGTGTTGCACGATTGCGTATTGGGCCAATCACACGGACAGAACGTGTTATTCGTACCAAAAGATCGTTATATCGCAACGCTTCGTAAATTGATCGATGATTCGTACACAATGTGCGTCGACCTCACCGCCGTCGATTTTCTGACCCACCCTGGACGCATCTTGCCAGAAGCGATTGCTCCGGAGCGTTTTGAAATTGTTGTCAACTTGTTGTCAATGCGCGATCGCAATCGATTGCGTCTGCGCACTCAAGTGAGTGAAGCCGATGCGTCAATTGACTCGGCATTCGATTTGTACCCTGGCACAGAGGCCATGGAGCGTGAAGTGTTTGACATGTTTGGCATCACGTTTAATGGTCACCCAGACTTAACACGCATTTTGATGCCAGAAGACTGGGACGGTCACCCACTACGCAAGGATTATTCGCAAGGCCGGATTCCAGTGCAGTTCAAAGGCAGTGCATCATGAGCGATCTTTTGAGCACGGTCGTTTCTGCCGGAACTTTTGAAGGCAATCAGGAGTTGCGTTCACGCAGCGAACTCACGGCCAAAGAGGTCATGCGCGAAGTTGGCGCAGTGTTGCGGATGAGCGAAGCCGACGTTGCATTGCTCGCCGAAGTTGAGGCTGACCCTGGCGAAGATCAGACGATGATCATCAACATGGGTCCACAGCACCCATCGACCCACGGAGTTTTGCGTTTGATGCTCGAGTTGAAGGGTGAGACCGTGTTGCGTTGCAAGCCAATCATTGGCTACCTGCACACAGGCATGGAAAAGACTGGTGAGTCGCTCACATTTATGCAGGGTGGCACCAACGTCACTCGCATGGACTACGCGTCGCCATTAAACAACGAACTTGTTTTTTCAATGGCTACTGAGAAGTTGCTCGGCATTGATGGCGATATTCCTGAGCGCGCCGTGTGGATGCGCATGTTGTTGTCGGAAATGAATCGCATGAGCAGTCACCTGTTGTTCATGGCTTCAAACGGGATGGACAT
>DFDK01000017.1:31838-32628 GCA_002367695.1 Acidimicrobium sp. UBA3029
CACAACTTCATTCGCCCCGGCGGTGTTGCCGCCGACCTGCCTGCGGGTTGGCGCGACGATGTGCTCGAGATTCTCGAGATGCTTGGACCGCGATTGGAAGAGTACGACACGTTGATGACCGGTCAACCGATTTGGCGCGAGCGCTTGCAGGGCGTTGGAGTCATTACTCAACAAGAAGCAATTGCACTCGGTGCCACTGGCCCAATCTTGCGTTCGACTGGCCTGGCATGGGACTTGCGTCGCGACATGCCATACCTGCATTACAACGAACTTGAGTTTGATGTGATTGTTGGAAGCTACGGCGATGCATTTGATCGCTATGCAATCCGTTTGGCCGAAATTCGTGAATCGATGCGCATCGTTCGCCAAATTCTCGACAAGATGCCAGGTGGCGACTACCGCATTCAAAACAAAAAGGTCACGCCACCACCTCGCGCCCGTATCAACGAATCGATGGAAGCATTGATTCACCATTTCAAGATTTTTACCGAAGGCTTCAAGGTTCCAGAAGGCGAAGTGTATGTTGCGATCGAAAGCCCACGTGGCGAGATCGGTTGTTACATCGCTAGCGACGGTTCCCCAACGCCGTATCGTATGCACGTGCGTGCACCGAGTTTCGTCAATGTGCAAGCTTTGCCACACATGATGCGTGGCGGACTCGTGGCTGATGCAGTTGCAGTGATTTCTTCGGTAGACCCAGTCTTGGGTGAGGTCGACAGATGAGCCGCCTCAACGAAACAAACATCAAGACCGCACTCGAGATCATTGCTCATTATCCACGACCAAAGTC
>DFDK01000017.1:32833-34499 GCA_002367695.1 Acidimicrobium sp. UBA3029
ATGGTGCACTTGGGTGAGCTTGTTGGCGTTACCTCGGCCGAGGTGTATGGAACTGCAACGTTTTACGAGATGTTTCGTTTTGAGCCAGTTGGCAAATATCTTGTCAACATTTGTGGCACCATGTCGTGCGCGCTCATGGGGGCTGGCGACTTGATGCATCACGCCGAACACAAGTTGGGTGTTAAGGCTGGCGGCACGACCACAGACGGAATGTTTACTCTTGCTCATGCAGAGTGCCAGGCAGCATGCACCGAGGCTCCAACTCTGCAAGTCAATTATCGCTTTCGCTACAAAGTCACCAACGGCGACTTCGACACATTGATCGATGATCTAAAAAGCGGCAAGCTGACCGACGAGATTCCTAGCCATGGTGTTGTCGCACGAATTCGCCAGCGCATTCCGGCCGATCGTGGCGTTGGTGCGATTGCTCCAGAACTCGTAACCGAGAATCCTGCATGGATGGACGGCAAGGCAGCATTATGACAACTGCTATTAGGTATCCACACGCGACAGGTTTTGTTGCAGGCGACAGGCCAAAGATTGTCACATCACGCTTCGAGCATGCCGACTCGTTTACTCTCGATCGCTTTTTGGCCACAGGTGGTTATGTCGGTTTGCGTAAAGCGCTTGGTCGTGCAGCAACCGACGTGCATGAAGAAGTGAAGAGTGCAACCGTGCTTGGTCGCGGCGGCGCGGGTTTTCCTGCAGGTACAAAGTGGGGTCTTACTCCACAACAAGTTTTTCCAAAATATTTGGTTGTCAATGGAGACGAAAGCGAGCCCGGCACGTACAAGGATCGCTTGCTGATGGAGCGCGATCCGCACCAACTGATTGAGGGTTGTCTCATCGCGTGTTACGCGGCTGGATTGTCGCAGTGCTTCTTGTACATTCGCGGCGAGATGGCGCTGGCTCAAGAGCGCGTGGCAACTGCACTCAACGAGGCCTATGCGGCCGGTTATGTTGGCAAAAATATTTTGGGTTCCAAGTTTTCGGTCGACATCGTGTTGCACTGGGGTGCTGGTGCATACGTAGTTGGCGAAGAAACCGCATTGATCGAGAGCCTCGAAGGCAATCGCGGTATGCCACGACTCAAGCCGCCATTTTTCCCTGCAGCAAATGGTTTGTACGGTCAGCCGACAATCGTCAACAACGTCGAGACACTTGCCAACTTGCCTTGGTTGATGGTCAATGGTTCCGAGGCATTTACTGCAATTGGTACAAAGACTTCTCCTGGTACACGCATGGTTGCAGTGTCAGGGCACGTCAAAAATCCTGGAGTATTTGAGATCATCAACGGCACGACAACATTTAGAGACTTGTTGTACGGAGCAGAGTTTTGTGGCGGCATTCTCAACGACAATGAACTCAAGGCATTTGTGCCAGGTGGCGGTTCGGCACCTTGGTTTACAGCCGATCAACTCGACTTGCCGTTCGAAGCAAGCCAGGTGGGGCCAGCGGGCTCGATGCTTGGTTCTGGCGCAATCATGGTGATGGATTCGACCACCGACATTCCGGCTGCAGCACTCACGCTCACGCACTTTTATGCACATGAATCGTGTGGCAAGTGCACGCCGTGTCGCGAAGGTGGCACGTGGCTCGAGCGCATCCTCACCCGCATTGTTGACGGCACGGGTACAGAGGCCGACTTGCAACAAATTCTTGAAGT
>DFDK01000017.1:34742-35199 GCA_002367695.1 Acidimicrobium sp. UBA3029
CGCAGCGAATTTGAAGCTCGTTTGGTCAAGCGCATCTCAATTCCTGTTACCGCAGTTTCAACCCCTGCAAAGGTTGGGGCATAGTCATGACGACAGTCGATTCAAACACCACAGCACCAGAGCCAGTTGTAGATCCAAACGCCGTCAGCGTCACCATCAACGGCAAAGTCGTTGCTGCACGTAAGGGCGAGATGATCATTGCGGCAGCAGACCGCACAGACGATTTCATTCCACGCTTTTGTTATCACCCGCGCATGGAACCGGTGGGCATGTGCCGCCAGTGTCTTGTTGAAGTTGTTGGTCCGCGTGGACCAATGATGGTGGTGTCGTGCATGACACCAGTTGCAGATGGTCAAGTAGTCAACACTGCAACTGAAGGCGTTAAAAAAGCCCAAGAGGGCATGCTCGAGTTGCTGCTCGCAAATCATCCGCTCGATTGCCCAGTGTGCGACAAGGG
>DFDK01000017.1:35442-35651 GCA_002367695.1 Acidimicrobium sp. UBA3029
CGCTTTGTTGAAGAGAAGCGACACTACGAAAAGCCAATCGCCATTAGCGACAATGTGTATCTCGATCGCGAGCGCTGCATTTTGTGCGATCGGTGCACGCGCTTTGCCGACGAAGTTGCTGGCGATGCATTGATTTCATTTACGAGCCGCGGCAACAATACGCAAGTAATGACATTTCCTGACGAGCCTTTTAGCTCGTACTTCTCGGG
>DFDK01000017.1:35932-37658 GCA_002367695.1 Acidimicrobium sp. UBA3029
TGGGACATCGAGCATGTTGAGAGCACTTGCACAACATGTTCGGTTGGCTGTCGCACAGTGGTGCAAAGCAGTCGCGATGAGTTGGTTCGCTATCAGGGCGTTGACAGCCAGCCAGTCAACTGGGGATGGTTATGCGACAAGGGCCGCTTCAATTTTGAGTCGATCAACTCAAAGGATCGCCTCACAACTCCGTTAATCAAAGATGCAAGTGGAAACTTGAGTGCAACGAGTTGGTCGGTAGCTATTGATTCGGCTGCTCGCATGTTGCGCACAGCGCTCTTGTCAAGCCCGCAGTCTGTTGCCATTATTGGCGGAGCACGCGGCACCAACGAAGATGCATTTGCATGGGCCCAACTTGCCGATGCACTGGGTGTCGACGCGCGCGACTCGCAACTCGCAGATGGTCTTCCTCCGCAAGTGTTCTCGTTGCCTCAAGCAACAATTGCCGACATCGATACGGCTAAGACCATTATCTTGCTCGCTCCAGACTTAAAAGAAGAGTTGCCAGTGTTGTACCTACGCGTGCGCCATGCAGCTTCCAAGCGCACCGGTCGTGTTGTTGAAGTATCACCACGTGCAACTGGTTTAGCGGGCAAGGCGTGGAAGAAAGTTCATGTCGAGCCAGGTAAGACAGCAGCAGCATTGCGCGCACTTGCTACCGATGCTGCATTCACAGCACAAGTCGCAAGTGGTTCGGTGGTAGTCATCGTCGGTCGTATGAACTTGGCTGAGTCTGAAGAGTCTGTGGTGCATGCACTTGCCGAAGTGCTCCATATGGCACCGCAAGCCACAGTGCTTCCGGTGTTGCGTCGCGGCAATGTTCGTGGCGCAATCACTGCGGGTCTGACGCCGCGCAATGGGGGAAAGTCAACTGCAGAGATTCTTGAAGCGGCCGCATCAGGCAAGATCGAGTGCTTAATTCTGCTCGGCGCCGATCCGCTCTCCGATGTTCCTGATGCCGACTTGGCACGCCGCGGTATTTCTGGCGCGCGTAACATCATTGCGATCGACACCTTTATTACGCAGTCGTCAGCGCTTGCCGACATTGTGTTGCCAGCAGCTGCTTATGGCGAAAAAGAGGGCACTACAACAAATCTTGAAGGTCGCATCAGCAATGTTGCGCAGTCGATCACGCCGGTTGGCACTGCGCGCCCAGACTGGATGATTGCAGTCGAGTTGGGTACAGCAACGTCACACGATTTAGGTTTTGCTTCTTATAACGAAGTACATACCGCAATGATTTCGAGAGTGGGCGAGTTTGCACCGGCTGTTGATACTCACGCAGTGGAGCACGACGGAGTGATCGTCGCGCATCCGGCTCCAATAACATTGGCACGCGCCGACGCCGCAAGCAATGAGCGCAACTCGTACGACTATCGCGCTGTTGTGTCACGTAAGTTGTACGACAATGCCATTGGCACTGCCAAGAGCCCATCATTGGCAACTCTTGCTACTTCGGCGGCAGTCATCGTCAATCCACTCGACGTGCCGCGTATTGGTGCGCAAGTAGGCGAGTCGGTGCGCGTTACTTCGCAGCGAGCCACATTGGTGTTGTTGTTGCAAGAGTCTGTCGACGTGTTGCGTGGCACCGCATGGTTACCAATCAATTTGGGTGGTTCCGATGTACGCGAATTGTTAGATGTCACCAAAGACGTCATTGATCTCAAAATCGAGAAGATGTCGTGAGCAGTATGTTTGCAATTGATCCAATGCTCAATGGCGATTT
>DFDK01000028.1:0-467 GCA_002367695.1 Acidimicrobium sp. UBA3029
ACCTTGCCAAGGTGAGGGTCGCGAGTTCGAATCTCGTCGTCCGCTCGAATGATTTCTCAAGTCGTTGCTAAAACGCGCAGTGCGTATGAGTCTGGCAAAACACGCCCTCTCGCCTGGCGCAAAACCCAATTGCAAGCGTGTGTGCGAATGCTTCAAGAAAACGCCGATCAATTTGCGGAAGCTCTTGCGACCGACCTGGGCCGTGGTCCAGAAGAGGCCTGGCTGTATGACATAGGTTTTTCGATTACCGAAATCGAATTGATGATCAAGAATCTCAAGAAGTGGACAGAGCCTCGCAAGGTTTCTACGCCGATGGTTTCTCTGCCCGGCAGTTCGCACCGGGTTCCACAGCCATTGGGCGTGGTGTTGGTGATTGCTCCGTGGAACTATCCAATTCAGCTCTTACTGATCCCTGTAGCTGGCGCAATTGCTGCCGGCAATGCAGTGGTGATGAAACCTTCTGAAGT
>DFDK01000028.1:645-1249 GCA_002367695.1 Acidimicrobium sp. UBA3029
TGGCCGAAAAGTTTGATCACATTTTTTATACGGGCAACGGCACAGTTGGTCGTATTGTCATGCGTGCTGCTGCCGAAAATCTCACACCTGTCACGCTTGAGTTGGGTGGCAAGAGCCCAACCATTGTCGACAAGTCAGCCAACCTCGCTATTGCTGGCAGGCGAATTGCGTGGGCTAAATATGTAAATGCGGGTCAGACATGCGTTGCGCCCGACTACGTTCTTGCTCATGATTCGATAGCCGACAAACTTGTTGAAGAAATTCGCAAGTCGATCAAGAATTTCTACGGAGACGATCCACGGCAAAGTAGTGACTTCGCTCGCATTTCATCGCCACGTCATTTTTCGCGCCTAGATGCAATGTTGGCTTCAGGCAATATTGCAATTGGCGGGCAAACCGACGAACAGGATCGCTACATCTCGCCAACTGTGCTTGTCGATGTCAAGGCGAGCGACGCTGTTATGCAAGAAGAAATTTTCGGTCCAATATTGCCAGTACTCGCTGTGCAGTCAATTGATGACGCCATTGATTTTGTGAATGCTCGACCGCACCCACTTGCGTTATATGTATTTGCCGAAGATCAAAAAGTCAATGACAAAGTTGT
>DFDK01000028.1:1458-4835 GCA_002367695.1 Acidimicrobium sp. UBA3029
GGTCCATTCTTGCCCTTTGGTGGCGTAGGCGAGAGCGGCATGGGTGCGTATCACGGTCGCGCCGGCGTAGATACGTTTCAGCATCTCAAGCCAGTACTCAAGCGTTCAACTCGGGTAGATGCACCTCTTGCATATCCGCCCTACACAAAGCGCAAGTTTGCCATTCTTAAAAAATTTATTTAATCACGAGAGAGAGTTCGATATGAAAATTGGTGTACAACTTTGGCCGCAAGCAACATCTATTACCGAATTGCGCAAGGCATGGAAGACGGCCGACGCAATGGGCGTTGACAGCATTTGGACTTGGGACCACTTTCATCCTTTGTCTGGCGACCCAGATGCCACACACTTCGAGTGTTATTCGCTACTCGCCGCAATGGCGGCCGATACGTGCCATGCGCAAATTGGTGCACTTGTTTCATGCTTCACATATCGCAACCCGCAGTTACTTGCCGATATGTCGCGCACCATTGACCACATCAGTAATGGCCGTTTTGTGTTGGGCATTGGTTCGGGTTGGTTCGAGCGTGACTACACCGAATACGGATATGAATTTGGCACCGCAATCGAGCGCCTCAAGTTGCTTGAGGCTGGCTTGCCGGTCATTAAGTCACGTTTGGCGAAGCTCAACCCTCAGCCCGTCAATGGATCAATCCCGATCTTGATTGGTGGTGGCGGAGAAAAAGTTACGTTGCGCCTTGTCGCAGAACATGCCAATCAGTACAACTACTTTGGCCCGCCAGAGAGCTACGGCAACAAGAGCAAGATTTTAGACGAGTGGTGCGCAAAGATTGGTCGCAACCCTCGCGAGATCGAGCGCACGGTTGCTATCTATCCAAAGGAAGTGACGCCCGAAATTTTTGCTCAATACAAAGAGGTCGGCGCTGAGCACCTCATTTTGACTTGCTCAGATCCTTTTGACTTTAGTGATGTCGAAAAATTACTCAGCTGGAGCAAGTAGCTATTTCGAATAGTGGCCGATGGCCTCAACAATTACATCAAAGGCCTCTTCGGCTTGTACGTCCCATACCACTTCGCAATTTGGGCTGAGGCGTTCAATAAGCCCACGCTGATCGATCATCGTCATGCCGCGCGTGTGTTCGCCGTTTAGTTCGATGACCACGTGTTGAGGTTTGGTGGTGAATAGTTGTGGATGTGTGAGGGCGAGCACGGCGCACGGGTCGTGCACTGCACCCCCTTGCATGTTGTCGTGACGCTTTACATACACGTCAGAGAAAAATACAAAGAGGTCGGCTAGCACTGAAGCAAGATGTCCTGGGAGTGCACGAACTTTGTCGATGCGTTTCGGGGTGGCTTGCAGCTTGTGTGTTGCATCGAGGCCGCTCATGATCAATTTGCCGCCGTACTCAAACACCATTGCTGCTGCTTCTGGGTCTGCCCAGATATTGAATTCGGCTGCGGCACTGCGATTGCCGAATGAACCGCCACCCATGAGAGAAATGCCTGCAATGCGGCGCGCAATGTCTGGTGCGCTACGAAGTGCAAGAGCGATGTTGGTGAGCGGGCCAGTAGGCACCAACCACACACCCTCGGTTGTACGACAAGTGTCAATTATGAAGCCAACGGCATCCTCAGAATCTGCTGGGCCAGATGGTTCAGGCAAGTCGGCTCCATCCAATCCACTTTTGCCGTGCACATATGAAGCATCTCGAGGCGGTGCTACAAGGGGCCGGTGTGCACCCTGATGCAATGGTGCTCGAGATCCGATCATGTCGAGCACGATGCGAGCATTGCGTGTGGTCGCACTGATTGGTGCGTTGCCAGCAACAGTTGTTACTCCGAGCACATTGGCATGCCGGGCAGCCACTACGAGCGCCATCGCATCATCATGGCCTGGGTCGCAGTCGATGATCATTGGGATTGGACTACTTGAAGATGTCATCCGCAAGACTCTAGTTGTTTGCCCGCGTTCTGCTGTTTGGGCTCAGTGATGTGCCACAGTAGAGAGGTGAGTACGACCCCTAAAGAATTCGCATTCGACGTAGTGGTTGTGGGCAGCGCCAATCTCGATCTGGTTGCAACACTCGATCATTTGCCAAAACCAGGTGAGACCATCGTCGCGCTCGGTTATGCCGAGCATGCTGGTGGCAAGGGTGTCAATCAGGCGGTTGCTTGCGCTCGCATGGGTGCACGTACGGCATTTGTTGGTTGTGTGGGCAACGACGATGCAGGGGTATTTTTACGCGGCGTGCTCGAAAACGAGGGGATCGACACGACGATGTTGCATGTTGTCGACATGCCAACAGGTCGTGCGTTTATTAACGTCGACAGTCGTGGCGAGAATGAAATTGTTGTTGTCTCTGGGGCCAATACCCAAGTTGGCATTGCACAAAATCCGCTACAGCTGCCGACTTCGCATGTGTTGCTGATGCAACTCGAGATTCCGCTAGAGACTGTGGCTGCGGCACTGGCTGCGGCTCGAAAGAGTGGAACTATGACCGTGCTGAACCCTGCGCCATATAAAGCGTTGACAGTTGAGATCTTGTCGCTTGTAGACGTGATTGTGCCGAATGAGACAGAGTCTGTTGCTTGCGGTGGCACACAATCGTTGCTCGCATCAGGCGTGGCGAGAGTGGTGACGACGCTTGGAGAAATGGGCGCAGTGATCAATACTGCATCATCTGAATCAAGCATTGCGCCTCACAAAGTTATTGCTGTCGACACGGTTGGCGCTGGAGATGCATTTATCGGTGCATTGAGTGCCGAACTTGCGCGCGGCGCAACCATCAACGATGCCGCTTCAGTGGGTGCAGTTGCCGGTGCGCTCGCTACGACGGTTCATGGTGCAGTGCCCTCTTTGCCAAGACGTGATGTCGTGCGCAAAGCAATGGGTAAGTGAAGCCATTAATGAGCGATATCTCGAAGCCGAAGTCAATGCACTTTTATGATGAAGAAAGTGCCGAGTTGGCGATCGCGATCGTTGAGTATGCAATGGAGCGCGTCAAGATGGATCCGCCCCCGCTCGACAAGCCCTACACGCTGAGCGAATTGCAACAAATTGTTGGACAGACAATCAAACCTGAAGGACGCAATGGACTTGATGTGTTGCGCGAGTTTGTCGACGAACTTGCGCCCTCGTGCATCAGCGTCGATCACCCATTGTTCTTGTCGTTTGTGCCAGGCGCCCCCACCGAGAGCTCAGTGTTGTTCGACTTGGTTGTTGCCTCATCCAATATTTATGCAGGCTCATGGCTTGAAGGCGCTGGCGCCGTTTACGCCGAAAATCAAGCGATCAAGTGGGTGTCAGACATGGCGGGTATGCCTGAAGAGTCGGGTGGTGTATTTGTAGCCGGAGGCACCGCCGGCAACTTGTCGGCTCTCATCGCTGCTCGTTGGCGTTGGCGTCATCGTGCAAG
>DFDK01000064.1:0-856 GCA_002367695.1 Acidimicrobium sp. UBA3029
GCAATTTGCGCATCATCGGGACGCACAAAATTGACAACGACACAACGCGAATTGATTGTCGCAAGAGCTGGCACGAGTTGGTCGGCAAGAAGAATAAAAATCATTCGCTCCGGTGGCTCTTCAATCGTCTTCAACAATCGAACAGCAGCCGAATCTTTCATGAGGTGCAACTCGTGGATTATTACGATCTTGACTTTGCTTTCGGTGGGTGTTGTTGAAGACAGACGCACGATGTTGTCGGCTTCGTCTTTGTCAACGGCAGCACCCTCACGCAGCACTTCAACTACGTCGGAGTACGCACCTCGAGCAATCAGTTTTGCTTCGCGGGTTGTCGCATCATCCGAACCCGTGATGAGTAGTGTAGAAAACGCACGGGCGGCCTCTTCTTTGCTGCAACCCTCTGGTCCTACAAACAAATAGGCGTGTACCGACTGTGTTGCAAGGTGTTGCAACTGTTGCACTGCATGCGATTGGCCAACAACGGTCTGCCACACCTTTGATGCAGTATCAATTGCCCCACTCATGACAATGTGATCTTGAGGCGCTCGCAAACCTGAGTGAGAATAGTCGCGGCGAGTTCTTCTTTTGGCGGTGTGCCGTCGACGATGAGCCAACGAGTTGGGTCGGATGCAGCCATGGTATGGAAACCCGTGAAGATACGCTCGAAAAATGCGCGGTCTTCGCGCTCGAAACGATCGAGCTCACGCTTCTGCAAGCGCTCGAGCAATTGCTCGAGCGGCACATCAATAAACACCACCAAATCTGGCCAGTTGCCCGCGATTGCCCAGTTGTTAAAACGCTTCAGTTCATCAAGATCGAGCATGCGCCCATAACCCTGATAGGCGAGTGATGAAAA
>DFDK01000064.1:1131-1360 GCA_002367695.1 Acidimicrobium sp. UBA3029
AGATGCTGCGCACGATCGGCTGACATCATCAACGCCTCTGCCCGTGGTGAAAGCATGGTGTTAGATGCATCCAACATTGCTGTGCGAAGCGACGCACCAATTGCAGTGCCGCCAGGCTCGCGAGTTGCAACGCCGCCAAGCGCATCGGCGAGTCGAGTCACGTGCGTTGATTTGCCGCAGCCCTCAAGGCCTTCAAAGGCGATGTAGCGGCCGAGAGTCATGAGGCTTT
>DFDK01000064.1:1633-3135 GCA_002367695.1 Acidimicrobium sp. UBA3029
GCGACTTTCTTTGCCGCAGCTTTTTTGGCTGGCTTGGCAGACTTCTTGCGCTTGAGCGATGGGTCTGCATCGCGGCGCACAGCCAGCAACTCAAATGCTCGTTCTGGCGTCACATATTCCAAACGGTCACCGCGAGTAAGACTCGCATTCGTCTCGCCATCAGTGACGTACACACCAAACTTGCCATCTTTAGCAACAACTGGTTTGCCGCTCACTGGGTCGACACCAAACTCGCGCAACGGTGGCTTTGCTGGCCCGCGTCGGCCATACACGCGCGGCTCTGCAAGCTTGGCCAGCGACTGCTCGAGCGTAAATGTAAACAACTCTTGCTCGGTGTCGAGCGTGCGGCTCTCTTTGCCCTTATTGATGTATGGGCCATAGCGACCGTTTTGCGCAGTAATGATCTCGCCATCTGCAGGATCGAAACCAACCGTGCGTGGCAACGACAACAAGAGAAGTGCATCATCAATCGTGAGCGCCTCAATGGTCATGTCTTTGAACAACGAAACCATCTTTGCTTTTTCCATGCCCGGTGGAGGAGTGTCGAGCGTGCCCCACATGACGTACGGGCCGTACTTGCCAGTTTTTTTATAAACAGGCAGACCATCTTTTTCGCCAATCGGTTCTTCAAATTTTGGGCGGGCCAATATTTCGATTGCCGTTTCGACCGTCAGTTCGTCGGGGGCCATGCTGTCGGGGATACCGGCAGTTTGCTCGCCACACCTTATATAAGGACCAAATTTTCCTGGTCGGGCCTCGATCATGTCTCCACTTACTGGGTGAAGACCAACATGAAATGCGTTGAGCGTTGCGGCATCAATGTTTTCGATGTTGTGCTCGACAAGTGGCTTGAGACCTGGCAGTTCTTTGCCGTTTCCAAAATAAAACTCTGCAAGCCATGCATCGCGCACGCGCTTGCCTTCGGCGATCTCATCCAACTCTTCTTCAACAGTTGCAGTAAATGTGTAGTCGACAAGCGTCGAAAAATAGTTGGTCATCAACTTGACCACGGCAAACGCTGTCCAGGATGGAACAAGTGCCTGACCCTTCTTCCACACGTAGCCGCGGTTGATGATCGTGCCAAGAATCGACGCATATGTTGACGGACGACCAATGCCAAGCTCTTCAAGTTTCTTCACCAGCGTTGGTTCGGTAAAACGAGATGGTGGTGAAGTGTTGTGACCGAGCGCGTTGATGGTTTCAACAGCAACGCCGTCGCCAACCTTAAGCACTGGCAGCAATGCTTCTTTTTCGTCGGCATCGTCAGCAGACTCTTCGACAACTTCTTGGTATGCCTGTCGGTAACCGGTAAATGTAATGGTGGTGCCGCTCGCAGAAAATTCGCAGTTGGCAGGGTTGGTGCCTGGCGTGATTGCACCCAATCGCACAGTAAGCGTCGTACCCAACGTGTCATTCATTTGCGATGCGAGTGTGCGCTGCCAGATCAATCGGTAGAGCGCAAGTTCGTTGGCGCGCAATTCTGGTGCTAGTTCTTCTGGGCT
>DFDK01000064.1:3488-4765 GCA_002367695.1 Acidimicrobium sp. UBA3029
CGTTCAGTGCTTCGGCACCAAGCGTTACTGCATCAGTACGCATATAAGTGATGTAACCGGCTTCATACAAACCCTGTGCAACGCGCATGACTTCGCTGGCGGTGATGCGCAACTTGTTGCCGCCCTCTTGCTGCAAAGTACTCGTCATAAACGGCGCCTTCGGCGACTTGCGATATGGCCTTTCTTCAACACTTCGCACTTCGAGTGTTGCGCCTTGCAGGCCTGCCGAAAGCTCTTGGGCTCGCGCCTCATTAATAACGACAACCGCTTCTTTGGCGATGCCTTTCTCATTGAAATCTTTACCTGTTGCAATGCGCACTCCATCGACCGATTGCAGTGTTGCAGTGAACTGTGGCGAGGTTGCAGTGACTGCCTCGATATCCCAGTACGCAGCCGAGATGTGGGCCATGCGTTCTTGTTCGCGCTCGACCACCAAACGAATGGAAGGGCTTTGCACGCGACCTGCAGATAAACCGCGGTTGACTTTGCGCCACAAAATTGGTGAGACCGAATACCCGTACAAGCGATCGAGAATGCGGCGCGCTTCTGCTGCGTCAACAAGTTTGTAATCGATGTCGCGCGGGTTGGCTATGGCTTCATCAATTGCTGCTTTGGTGATTTCGTGAAACACCATGCGCTTGGTCTCGATATTTTTCGGCTTGAGATACTCAAATAAATGCGCAGCGATTGCCTCGCCCTCGCGGTCTTCGTCGGTTGCAAGGTAGAGGGCACTCGCTGTCTTAAGAACGCTTTTTAGTTCCTTAATAATGGTGCTACCGCGCTCGGTGAGCTCGTAGGTCGGTTTAAATCCGTTGTCGACGTCTACCGACAAGCCCTTGCTCGGAAGGTCGGCGATGTGGCCGACAGATGCGCGTACGTCAAAGCCATCACCAAGAAATTTGGCGATCGTTTTGGCCTTGGCGGGGGACTCGACTATGACGAGGGGCTTAGACATGACTTTTCATCGTTACGTTGTTTTGCACTGTCTTGTCAAGGCTATCCACGTAAAGCCAAATGCAGTAAGGGTTTAATTTCGCTAGCGTGAACCTTGAAATGACCAATGACCCACATGAAGGTTTGGCAAATGCCACCACTCGTGATGATGCAGCAGACGTTCTTGCGCTCGGTTGGAATGAGCGACTTGCGACGGAGTTAATCGAAAAAAAATTTGACATGACGTCGTTGCAACATAGTCGAAGGCTTGGTCGAGTGAGCAGAATCGATCGCGGATGGAGCACAATCCTGACAAGTGGAGTGCACGAGGCTGTTGACGGCGT
>DFDK01000109.1 GCA_002367695.1 Acidimicrobium sp. UBA3029
GTGTCGGCTGTTGAACGAAGCTTGATGATTGGACGCTTGTCCTTAGATTTTGCTGCCATGACCTAGATGCTCAGACTTTCTGACCGGTTGCGCGGATGTCGGCGACGATGCGCTCGATACCCAACTTGTCGATTGTGCGAAGACCCTTGGAGCTCACGTTGAGTGTGATCCAGCGCTTTTCAGATGGAAGCCAGAAACGCTTTTTGTGGGCGTTGACCTTCCACCAGCGATTGGTCTTGATATTTGAGTGGGAGACGGTATGGCCCGTACCCGGACGCTTTCCGAGGACATCACAACGATTTGGCATTGGACAAGTATAGACGGGGAATATGCCCCGCTACACTATGAGACTTATGAAAAAGGAAACACATCCCGAGTACCGCTTTGTTGTCTTTGAAGATGCCTCGGCAGAGTATCGATTTTTGACCCGCACAACCATGAATCCAGATCCGTCCAAGTCGACGGTGTGGGAAGATGGCGAGACATACCCATGTGTGCAGTTGGACATCTCGAATGCCAGCCACCCTTTCTTTACTGGTCAGATGAAGATCATCGACTCCGCAGGTCGCGTTGAGCGCTTCAACAAGCGTTACGGCACCCGCAAAAAGACTGTTGTTAAAAAAGAACCAGTACAAAAATAGGTTCTACTGGCGCACGCGTTTTACGACGCCGTCAGACATATGGGTAATTGAAGTTTCCCCGATTAGCGCCATTGTTCTTGTCACGCCCTGAGTGATGTGATCGAGCGCCCACTTCACACCAGGCTCACCTGCTGCACCGAGGCCATACAAATACGGCCGACCAAACATCACGCCACGTGCGCCAAGCGCACAAGCTTTTACGACATCACTTCCCCGTCGAACCCCGCCGTCAACCAATACTTCAATACGGTTTCCAACTGCCTGCATTACTTCGGGCAACAAAGCAATTGGTGCAGGTGCGCCGTCGTATTGACGACCGCCATGATTAGACAGAGCAATCGCATCTACCCCCATATCGGCAGCGACTAACGCATCTTCTACACATTGGATGCCTTTCAACATGATTGGCAGCCCAGACTCTTCGCGAATCCACTCAAGATCTTTCCACGACAATGTCGGATCGAATTGCGAATTTACATAATCAGCAAGTGTGATTGCTCGAGAGCCGTCGACATCAGCTCGTCCCGCTACTGCCGAAAATGTGATCGGTTCGTTGCGCACGAAATCCCATGTCCACTTCGGATGCAAAATACCATCAATAAAAGTCTCAAGACCAATCTTTGGTGGCAATGTAAACCCACGGCGCACGTCACGCTCGCGCCTGCCAAACACGGGTGTATCGACGGTGAGCATGATGCTCTTATAGCCCGCAGCCTTGGCACGTTGCACGAGTTCGCGCGACAAGCCACGATCTTTCCAAACATATAGCTGATACCAAAGCGGCCCCGTTGCTACAGCAGCAACCTCTTCAATACTTCGCGTACCAAGTGTCGAGAGTGTGAATGGCAGACCCATCGCTCCTGCAACTCGCGCCACGGCCAACTCACCTTGTGGATGAGCTATGCGCGTGAAACCTGTAGGAGAAAGTGCAATTGGAAATGGAACCGGTTGCCCCATGATTGTCGTTGATGTATCGATATTCGAGACATCTCGCAGTATTCGTGGTCGCAGTTCGACATTGGCAAACGCTCTCGAGTTTTCAGTTTTTGTAACTTCATCCTCGGCTGCCCCGTCGAAATAGTCAAACACACCACCCGGAAGACGCTTTTTAGCAATCGCTCGCAAGTCGTCCAAATCACCACATGCGTTTAAACGTCGCGTTGTTTTTGAAAACTCAAACCTGCGCAGTTGCACAACCGATCGAACAGACTTCAACATGATGCCACCTCCTCCTTACTGCAATGATGAAATAACTGAAGCTAATCCTGCCACTGTTGTGCGTGGGTTGACTATGCACATGCGCAAGACGGTTTCGCCATCCCATGTGCTCGGCACCACAAAAGCAAGACCTTCACCTAAAATGCGGTCGCTCCACATCTGATACTGCTCGGGCGTCCAGCCAATTCGTCGAAACACAATGACCGATAACTCGGGCTCTAGCACCAACTCCACATGCTTTGCATCGCGAACTAATTGTGCACCTTGACGTGTCACATCGAGGGTTTGTTCCATTGCTGCGGTGTAGGCATCGGTGCCGTGCATCGCGAGGCTAAACCAAAACGGCAAACCTCGTGCTCGTCGAGATAGGTGATGAGCGAGGTCAGAAGGATTCCAGGCCTCGTCGCGCACTGCCTCACCGTCTTGCTGCAACACATCCAAATATTCGGCGTGTTGAGTGTGAGCATGACGCGCTTCGGCTGGGTTGCGATAAATAAGTGCGCATGAGTCATACGGGCCAAAGAGCCACTTGTGCGGATCAACAATCATGCTGTCGGCGTGTTCGATGCCGTTGAATAGATGCCTCACGCTTGGAGCACACAACGCGGCGGCACCATATGCACCGTCAATGTGCAACCACGTGTCAATTGCAAGTGCAACTTTGGCAATGCCCTCGAGATCATCGACAACACCAACATTGGTTGTGCCAGCGGTGGCGACAATGGCACAGATTCGCTGCAACTCAGATTCACTGAGCGACGACAAAAACCTTTGCATAGCTACCCCGTCGGTACGACCTCGCTGATCGGCGGGCACCTTAAGAACATCTGCATCCATCACTTTTGC
>DFDK01000115.1:0-2068 GCA_002367695.1 Acidimicrobium sp. UBA3029
CGTTAACTGTTGACTAGGCGTCAACTACCACAAACAATAATTCGCATTCACACGCAATCTCACCGTTGACACGAGCCACTCCCGCACCCTTACCGGCTCGGGCCGACATACGACTGATAGTCGCAGAAAGTTCCAATGTGTCACCGGGAACAACTTGCCGCCTAAACCGCGCACCATCTAATCCGCCAAAAAGTGGAAGTTTGCCTGCAAATTTTGGGTCGCTCACGATTGCCAACGCACCCGTTTGAGCAATCGCCTCACACATCAACACTCCCGGCAACGTTGGTCGGCCAGGAAAGTGTCCTTCAAAAAAAGTTTCGTTTCCAGTGAGCGTCCAAATTGCTGATGCAGAAATACCAGGTGTTAGTTCAGTGATCGCATCAACAAACAAAAATGGGGCGCGATGCGGCAGCAATGAACTCGGCGCAGGAAAAGTTGTCATTCCAAATTTCCTTACTTCTTCAGTGACTCGAGCAATCGAAGCGGAGTGTCCTTAGGCGAGATCTTGTACCACGCATGAACGATCTCGCCTTTGCCATTGATCAAGAAAGCAGAGCGCTCAATCCCCATGTACTCCCGACCGTACATTGATTTCTTCTTCCACACCTTGTATTTCTTTGCAACAGCGTTGGTGTCGTCCGAAAGCAGTGTAAAACCAAGCGAGAATTTCTCATCAAACTTCAATAATTTCGAAGGTTTATCTGGGCTGATTCCCACTATTACTGTTTTGCCAATCTGGTCTGCAATATCGCGCAAACCGCAAGACTGCTGTGTGCATCCCGGCGTATCGGCCTTTGGATAGAAGTAGACAAGGATTGTGCGCCTCGACAATTTCTTTAACGAAAACTTCTTTTCATGCTGGTCCAACAATTCAATCTCGGGTGCCAAAGAACCTTCTTTTAACATTGATCTACCGCCTTTCGAACTTCGGCTATGTAATCACCTACTGCATCTGCATCTTCCTCGATCAATCGTCGCATAACCGAAGCCCCCTGCACAACGCCATCGGCAATTGTGCAAGCCTCTGCTGCCTGCTGTGCATTCGAGACACCTACGCCAATCAATACAGGTATATCGGTAATCGCCTTCAATCTCTTAGCCAGAGTGAGCGCACTTGATGCAAGCGTGTCTCGCTCTCCTGTCACGCCCAACAAACCAACGGCGTACACGAAACCTCTGCAACGTTCAATAATTCGCGGCAACCGCTCATCGGGTGCGGTTGGTGCGCACAGCATCACCGTCTCAACACCACTCGCGTCGGCTGCAGCACACCACAAACCAGACTCTTCGAGCGGAAGATCCGGGACAATCGCTGCACACACTCCGGATTCACTCAAAGAATTTGCAAATCGCTCATGCCCGGCATGATGAACGGTGTTGTAGTAGCACATCACCGCAAGCGGAATACCGACATCGACCGATCGCAACTCGTGCAAAATAGATATAGGCGTGGCCCCATTGTGCAGCGCCATCTCGGATGCGTGCTGAATAGTTGGACCATCCATGACGGGGTCAGAAAATGGAATACCGATTTCAATCGCATCTGCGCCGTTTGCTGCGGCAGCACGGATCGCATCTGTCCAACCCTTAAATCCGCCGGTGATGTAAGGAACTACGAGTTTGCGGCCCTCGCTTCGCTTATTGCGCAAATACGTTTCAAGAATGCCGATATCTGCCGACATCAAATTTGTCCATCCAAAATCTCCATCATCTGAGCAACATCTTTGTCACCTCGACCAGACAAGTTCATCAAAATGGTTTGACCCTGCATGTTGGGTGCTTCACGAATAATCCAGGCCATCGGGTGTGCACACTCGAGAGCCGGAATAATTCCTTCACTGCGCGACATCACTTGAAAGGCACTGATCACTTCTTGATCATTCACGCTTGGATACTCTGCGCGACCGATTGAGGAAAGAAACGAATGCTCCGGACCAACACCTGGATAGTCGAGGCCAGCCGAAATCGATTGAGCCTCCTGTACCTGACCGTGTTCGTCCTGCATAAGGTAACTGCGCATTCCGTGCACTACGCCAGGCATACCTTTACCAACCGCTGCACCACCAGC
>DFDK01000115.1:2356-4091 GCA_002367695.1 Acidimicrobium sp. UBA3029
ATCGCATTAGATCCACCGCCGACACACGCCACCACGACGTCAGGGTCATTGCCATCGAGCAATGCATGACACTGCTCGTTTGCTTCTTGTCCGATCACACTTTGAAATGTGCGCACCATCCACGGATACGGATGCGGACCCATCACTGACCCAATTGCGTAGTAGGTGTCTTCAACTGTTGCCACCCAATCACGCATTGCTTCGTTGACCGCATCTTTGAGTGTGCGACTACCAGAAACTGCTGGCACGACTTGCGCACCCAACAACTTCATGCGAAACACATTCAACGCTTGTCGCTGCACGTCGACTTCGCCCATGTACACCTTGCAGCTCAAGCCGAGCAAAGCAGCAGCAGTTGCAGACGCAACACCGTGTTGACCGGCTCCAGTCTCAGCCACAATGTGCTTCTTGCCCATACGTTTTGCCAGCAATACCTGGCCGAGCACGCTATTGATCTTGTGTGATCCAGTGTGATTAAGGTCTTCGCGCTTCAGCAGCAACCGAATGCCCAATTGTTTGCCCAAGTTGTGACACTCAGTCAAGATCGATGGTCGACCTGCATAGTCTCGCAACAGATCATCTAGCTCTTTTCGAAATAAAGGATCAGCCCACGCATCACGAAATGCTGCCTCTAACTCCTGGCAAGCAGGCACAAGAGTTTCGGGAACGAAACGCCCGCCAAACTCACCAAAGCGACCATCGAGACTTGGATCCTGCAGCATTACCCAAATCTACTAGTCGATGTCTCCTAATTCTCGGGCAGCAGCACGTGCACTAGCGATGAACTGTCGCATTTTCACTGGATCTTTGAGTCCGTGACTTTTTTCAACTCCACTCGACACATCAACCCCCCACGGTCGCACTCGATCAATGCCCTCTGCAACATTCCCTGGATGTAATCCGCCAGAAAGAATAAGCCGAAGTCCGAGCGGAATTTCATTCATCAAACTCCAATCAAAAACTTCTCCAGATCCAGGGCTGAGGCCATCGACCAAAATCGCATCACAAACGAATTCGTCTGCACGTGCCGCATCTGGCGAACCAGCGACAACAGACTTAATCGAAAACCGCACCGCATCTGAAACTTCAGAAGTAATAAGAAGCGACTCATGACCATGCAATTGAGCGCCTTGCAGATGTGCCTCTTGCATGATGTCAATGATGCGCTTTGGTAACTCGTCCCGAAAAACCCCGACTGTCACAATCTCGGCTGGTAATCGACGCACAATTTCGCGTACCTTGCTCGGCGCAACCTGTCTAGGCGAAGGTGCAAAAACGAAACCTAGAGCATCTGCCCCAAGCGCAACTGCAAGTAGTGCATCTTGTTCGTTTGTAATACCGCAGACTTTGATGAACACAGTAAGTAACGCTAGTTCTTGGTGCTTGTTACTCGCAGTGATCCAATCAAAGCAGCCGGATCATTGCTGATAATCAGACTTTCACCGACCAAGACAGCGTCGTAACCTGCATTACGAAGCGACTGTGCGTCGTTGGCATCTCGGACACCAGATTCTGCAACCTTGACTACCCCATTTGGTATAGCCGCTGCCATCCGTACAGCCCTCTCATGATCTACCTCAAAAGTCACGAGGTCACGTTGATTCACACCAATCAACGTTGCGCCCGCTAAAAGCGCCCTCTCCACCTCATCTTCATCATGGGTCTCCACCAATACATCGAGACCGATCTCGTTTGCTAACTGATAAAACGCGGCCAACTCCGGTTGAGACAAAGC
>DFDK01000108.1 GCA_002367695.1 Acidimicrobium sp. UBA3029
GGTGCACCAACCTTGAGCGCCAAGTCCATCAACTTGTGAATCTTTTCGGCAAACACTTCGCCAAGTGCGCCACCAAACACGGTGAAGTCTTGACTGAACACAAATACTTTGCGTCCATCGATCGTGCCCCAACCCGTGATCACACCATCGGTGTAAGGGTGCTCTTCAAGGCCAGCCGAGTGGGCACGGTGGCGAGCCAACAAATCCAGTTCATGAAAGCTGTCTGGATCGAGCAAAATCGCCAGGCGTTCACGAGCGAGCAACTTACCTTTTTCGTGTTGGCGCTCGACCGAGCGGGGTGATCCGGCGTTGTAGGCCTGGTCTTTGCGGGCCTGCAGATCCTGCAGTTTTGCGTCCATCGAGTTGTTACTCACCTCGTAAAGAATAGCGACCGATCAACCGCCAGCAAGAGTGGTTGCAGGGGCTATTTCTGCTGGAATCGTGGTTGTTGGTACCACAGTAGATTCTTTGATGTTTATTGTCGTGGCAAGCGGAATCAATTCACCAGTTGTAGTTGCACCACTGATCTCGATCGACCACACTCCAGCAACCGGCAACGTGAATGAACCATCACCCATCACAATCGCAGCACCTCTGCGCTTGAGCGGCACGTTGATTGCAATACCTGCATAACCAATCTCTGACGGAATGAGTTTGACAACAAAGTTGTTGATGCGCGATGGTTCAAGCAACTCGATCCGCATTGCATTGATTCCAGTTGTGCTTGGTGTCAGCGAAATAATTACGTGAAAGCGATCATTTTCAAGGTCTTCACGAAATGCGTAGGGCACAGTTGGGCCAGCACCTGATGCACGAGCCTCCGGTGGGTGCATCGGCACCATCCATGAAGTCAGGCCAAGTACGAGGATTCCAACGAGAAGTTCGGTTGACACCGCACGCCTGAGCCGCCAAGCCATCTTGCTTGTGAGTTCTGATTCTTTAGACAGTCGTTTGATGGTGAAATTCTTGAACATCAAACTGACCCAGACCATTACAGAAACAACAACAAGCTTCAGCAAGTTGAGTCGGCCATGACCAGTAGAAAAGATATTGAAACTGTCGAGCAGATATACCTGCATCACACCAGTAACGATTGAGACAATAATGAGGACGCCAGAGATGCGCGTAAATCCGCGAACAGCATTGAGTAAATCTGCTTCTCCCGGTGCATTGAGCACTGTGCGCGAAAGCAAGAGCAATCCGCCGAGCCACATACCGATTGCCAATGCATGGGCAATACCAAAGATGTATGTGAAAAGAGCAACATGTTGACCAATTCGTGTGAGACCAAAGGTTGCCATCATCACCGTGATGAGGGTGATCGCTGGAACTTGGGTAGCAGGCTCGAAAACGCGCGCTGGTTGAAATGTGACCCAGAACGAACCGACAACGAGGGCGAAGCGCAACAGTAATACCAAACCGGCCGCATCATTGAGTGTGTCAAGCCAACTAAACGGATTGAGCGAACTGACGAACGTGTTATCAGAGTTGCGCATTGCAGTGATGGCAACAATCAGGTACATCGTTACAGAGGCAAGCAACCACGTGATGCGAAAGAAGCGTAAGCACACGCCGTAGTCAATGCCTTCTGGCCACGCGAGCGTCACGGTAAGTAAGCCACCAAAAATTGCGGCTACAAGAAGATATTCAAAAATGCGCAGCAGCCCAAGTAGGCCGCCAACTCGTGGCCCACCACCCGCAGACTGCATTACCACCTCGCCAATAACAGCTGGCACGGTGGTGTCGGTCGTAGGACCGTCGGTGGAAACTATTGTTGTTTCAGAAACTATTTGCGAAGTAAATGGTATTGAACCTTGCGAACCATCAGCCAGTTTCCAGTTGATTAAACATTCTCCAGCCGAAAACGGAGTGGTCAGAGCAACCGAAACTGTCTTGCTATCGGCGCCAAGTTGTGGCAGCGCTATACCGACCAACTCGTTATTGCACACAACCGTCAGACCCATCTTGCCAATTTCGGCTATTGAATCTCGAAATACCATTTGAATTTGCGGAGGTTGCACCTGCACGATTTGATTGCGCATTGGATTAGACGTTGTGACTTCATTTGTGCCGGCCGCCCCACTTGCCATCGCCCCAAGTGCGCTAAAACCACTCAGAAATATGAATGAAGCAATAGCGAACCCAATAATTGAGGCCATTCGCTTGGCTATAAAACATGGCAGTTGTGCTGAAGTCATCATTGGTCTCATACAACGGTAGCCAAAAGGGTTCGGGGGTGTGGCACCGTCTAGGTAGGCTCGCAGGCGATGGCTGTTCAATCGTTATATCGCCGCTATAGGCCTCGCCGCTTCGACGAGCTCAAGGGTCAAGAGCACGTGGTTCGCGCGCTGCAAAACGCCGTTATCAACCATCGTGAAGGTCAGGCATATTTGTTTTCGGGTCCACGTGGCACTGGCAAAACCTCCACCGCTCGCATTTTGGCCAAGGTGCTCAACTGCGAAGAACCCAAAAACGGAGAACCGTGCGGCATTTGCAATTCGTGTGGGGCAATAGACAGCGGTAACAGTTACGACGTTCTCGAACTTGACGCCGCGAGCAACAACGGTGTTGAGAACATGCGCGACCTGATCGAGCGTTCATCGCTCGGCAACCCTGGCCGACACCGTGTCTTTATTTTGGACGAAGTGCACATGCTGTCGAAGCCGGCCGAAGCAGCGTTGCTCAAGACGCTTGAAGAACCACCGCCTCACGTTGTGTTTGTGCTGGCCACAACTGATCCACAAAAAGTAAGCGAGACAATTCGCAGTCGTACCCAACACTTGCAGTTTCATTTGTTGCCAATGCACGACCTTGATGAGCATGTGCGATGGGTAATAAAAGATGCCAACCTCAAAGTGAGCGAAGCAGCAATTGCGCAGGTGCTTACACAGGGCGGTGGCTCGGCGCGTGACACGCTGTCGGCACTCGAACTTGTGGCCGCAGGCGGTGGCGAAGCAGACGAACAGCTTTCGCCCGATGAGTTTGTTGAAGCCATTATTGACAGAGACCCAGGTCGTGCACTTGGGGCAACTGCT
>DFDK01000010.1:0-398 GCA_002367695.1 Acidimicrobium sp. UBA3029
ACCATTGGCGCACGCCAACAACGGGAAACTAGAGCGCCCATGTTTGGTATTGGTATTGACGCTGTAGATATCGATCGATTTCGCCGTGCTCTCGATCGCACGCCAAATTTTCGGACTCGAATATTCACTGCAGATGAACTGCATGGCTTGACTGGCAAAAACGATGATGCGCCGAGCCTTGCCGCCAGGTTTGCAGCGCGTGAAGCAACTATGAAAGTGCTCGGCGTTGGCCTTGGTGCTTTTGACATGCACGATGTGTCGATTGAGCGCCAAGTGAGTGGTCAACCAACATTGCTCGTCACCGGCCGGGCGCTCGCGCTTGCTCTCGAAAAAGGCATTTCGCAATGGCACGTATCGTTGTCGCACACCGCGCAACTTGCGGTTGCCGTAGTCGCTGC
>DFDK01000010.1:628-5809 GCA_002367695.1 Acidimicrobium sp. UBA3029
CGATGGGCGTGGGCCGAGATCAACTTAAGTGCATTGGCACACAACGTGCGTGTGTTGGCAACCGAATCTGCACCAAGCGAAGTGTGGGCTGTAGTCAAGGCCAATGCATATGGGCACGGTGCGTTGCAATGTGCAACAACCGCAATTGAGAGTGGCGCCAGTGGCTTATGTGTTGCGCTTGCAGATGAGGCAATTGCACTGCGTCAAGCTGGCGTGAGCGCACCGATTTTGGTAATGAGTGAACAACCTGCAGATCAACATGAGGACATGATCAAGTACGGGCTCATTGCGACGCTGTACAACAGAGCAACCATTGAGTATTACGCCAATGTGGCTGCACGACTTGGTGTAGTTGGTGCTGTACACATCAAGGTTGACACGGGCATGCACCGAGTTGGCACTGAGCCAAAGCAGGCTGTCGAGATGGCACAACTCATCGCGGCGCAAACATGGTTGCAATTGGACGGAATTTTTACTCACCTCGCAACTGCCGACGTTGTCAACCATGAAGCAACTGCGCGGCAAATAGCTGAGTTTGATCAGGTGTGTGATGATCTGAAACTCATTGGGCTCCTTCCAAGTCGGGTGCACATTGCAAACTCGTCGGCAACGATGAATCATGTGGGCATTGCTGGCCAAATGAAAAATGCACCGACGATGACTCGAGTAGGCATTGCAATGTACGGCATTGCAGCAGACGCACAAAATAATTCGTTTGGCGTTGCAACTGGCGAAGCCTTGCAGCGTGTGATGTCGCTAAAGGCACGCGTTTCTCATGTGCAATGGCTAGGCGAAGGCGAAGCAGTTTCTTACGGCCTGCACCGCACGCTCAATCAGCGTTCGTGCATTGCAACATTGCCGATTGGGTATGCCGATGGATTGCCGCGCGGATTGTGGACAACAGGCGAGGTACTCATTGGTGGCAAACGGCGACCATTTGCGGGTGTGGTCACAATGGATCAGGTGATGATCAATTGCGAAAGCGATGATGTACAAATTGGCGATGAAGCCGTGCTTATTGGCCAGCAAGGTGAGATTCAGATAACTGTCAACGATTGGGCTCGTCAGTTAGGAACAATTGGTTACGAGATTGTGTGTGGTATCAGTGCAAGAGTGCCACGCAACTACCTACGCTAAATCGTTCAACTTCACATGATTCGACTCACCGCACAAAGCACCGACGACACTCGAGACATCGCGACGGCAATCGCGATGCTTGCACGCGCAAGCGACATGATCGTCTTGATTGGTGAAATGGGAAGCGGTAAGACCACATTCAGTCAGCATTTTGCGCACGCTCTTGGAGTAACGGAGCCTGTGACCTCACCAACATTTAATTTGTTACATAACTATGCGGGTAGCCGATTGAAGTTGCATCACGCCGACCTCTACCGGCTTGAGCGCACAGGCGAGTTGGATGATTTGGGTTTGACTGAGTTGCAAGAAGCAGGCGGTTTGATGTTGGTTGAATGGGGCGATGTTGTGGGTGACGCGCTCGGAACTGGTCTCGTGGTCAAGTTGGCGGCGACCGCAAATGCCGACGCCGAAGATTTGGCTACCGTGCGCCAGATCGATATTGACTGGCGAGGCTTGCAATGGGAAACACGGTGGGACAAATTACGTACCTCGTTGACGAACTGGGCAACCTCATGATTATTTTGTCGATCGACACCGCGACTGCGGGGGTGAGTGTCGCAATATCTGATGGCGCTCGAGTATTGGCATCGAGCGAGATGCGCAGCGAAAAACAACATGCAGAGGTGTTGACGACAATGATCGACTTTGTTCGAAAGCAAGCCGGCGTGTCGTTTGGCGATGTTGGGGCGGTTGCTGTCGATATCGGCCCAGGTTTGTTTACGGGAATGCGCGTCGGAATCGCGTCGGCAAAGGTAATCGCACAAGTACTCGATGTGCCAATAATTGGTGTAACCAGTTTGGACATTTTGGCAACTGCGGTAGGCGATACCGAAGACGTAATTGGATGCGTGATCGATGCTCGGCGCGGCGAGGTGTATTGGTCGCTGTACCGAAATATCGATGGCAAGTTGCGTCAGGTAACAACGCCGCAGGCGAGCACAGTAGAAGAATGCGCATTGCAAACGATTGATCGTGGCCAGGCAACACTTTTTGTGGGCAATGGCGCACTCCGTTATCGCAACGAAATCGAATTAGTAGTGGCTGGAGTGTTACCAAGCTTTGAGTTTGCAGATGAGATGGCAGCGTTGCCTTCGGCCGTTGTGCTCGCCCAGATTGCATACGATCGTGCATTGCGCCAAGAGTGGCAAGATGCCGACTCGTTGGTGCCCGAGTATCTGCGCTTGCCAGACGCCGAAATTAACTGGGCAACACGGAGCGCTTCATGAGAGGCGACAGTCCGGTGCTCCAGATTGCGACCATGCAGCGCAAGCACATTCGCGACATCATGCCCATCGAAAACGCGGTGTATCCGCGGCCGTGGACCGAGAAAGTATTTGCAGAAGAAATTGAAATGATGGGTCGTGGTAGGCGTCATTACGTAGTCGCCCATATTGGGAAAGTGCTTGTGGGATATGGCGGTTTGTTATTTGCCGAAGAAGATGCACACATCACCAACATCGCAGTGAAACCTGATTGGCATCTGCGTGGGGTGGCAACCGAAATGATGTTGGAGTTGGCTGCCGAGGCACGCAATCGCGAATGTGCAGCCCTCACGCTCGAGGTTCGGCACACCAATACTGCGGCACAAGAGTTGTATCGACGTTTTGGTTTTGTGCCGGCTGGAATTCGCCAAAAGTATTACGAAAACACCGACGACGCAATTGTTATGTGGTGCACCGAAATTCAGAGCGAGGAATATTCGCAACGGCTTGCCGCGATTGTGCAGTCGCGACCATGAGTGCAAACACGTTGTTTAGCGACAGTACGGTGGTGCTCGGCATCGAGACAAGCTGCGACGAGACAGCTGCTGCGGTCGTAATGGGTGGTAACGATGTGTTGTCGTCGGTTGTTGCAACACAAATAGATTTGCATGCTCGTTATGGCGGCGTGGTGCCAGAGATTGCGAGCCGTGCTCATGTCGAAGCAATGAACGTCGTAATACGTCAAGCAATCACGCAATCTGGAGTGCCGATTGAGCGCATTGATGCAGTGGCAGCAACGGTTGGGCCGGGGTTGATTGGTGCGCTGCTTGTAGGGGTGGCTGCAGCAAAGTCGGTTGCTCTCGTTCTCGACAAACCATTTATTGGTGTTAACCACTTGGAAGCGCACTTATACGCGGCATTACTTGATGACCCGCACGTTGAGTTTCCGATGCTCGTTGTGCTGGTCTCTGGTGGCAACACTTTGTTTGTCGAGATGCGGGGCCACGGAGACTTCAGTGTGATCGGCCAAACAATTGACGATGCAGCAGGTGAGGCTTTCGACAAGGTCGCGCGATTTTTGGATCTCGGTCATCCAGGAGGACCTGCAATTGATCGCGTTGCGCTTACTGGTAATGCGAACGCAATCGATTTTCCGCGAGCAATGTTGCACGATGGACTCGATGTTTCATTTAGTGGTCTCAAAACTTCGGTTATCAACTTCGTGCGCAAGAATCCAACAGTGTTAACAGCAGATGTGGCCGCATCTTTCCAATACGCGGTGGTTGATGTGTTGGCAGCAAAAGCGCGCAAAGCGGCTCAGCAAATTGGAGCAAAGACCGTTGCGCTTGGCGGTGGTGTTGCAGCCAATTCGTTGTTGCGAAGCACAATGACAACAGTGTGCGCAGAATCGGGATGGAGATTGGTGTTGCCGAGTATGGGCATGTGTACCGACAACGCAGCCATGATTGCATCGGCAGGTTGGTACCGTTTAGTTGCGGACGGCCCATCCAGTATGGATATGGGCGCGATGCCAAACCTCAAACTCACATGACCAACAACATCAGCAGCGCCGAAACGAGCGCCAACAACAGCACAAAGACTGTGCGGCGCTTGGCGCCACTGCAACTCGGCGAGCATTCAGTCTGGCCTCCTGTGGTGCTTGCGCCAATGGCCGGTGTAACAAATGCACCATTTCGGTCGTTGTGTCGCAAGTTTGGGCCTGGTCTTGTGTATGTAAACGAAATGATGATGGCAACTGGTTTGGTGCACGGCAATCGCAAAACCGACACGATGCTCAAGTTTGGAAGTGACGAAACATTTCGCAGTCTGCAGCTATATGGCAGTGATCCCGAGATGCTTGCGCGCGCAGTTGACAAACTTGGTCGCGCAGATGCGGTTGATCACATCGATCTCAATTTTGGCTGCCCAGCACCAAAAGTGACTCGTCGCGGTGGTGGAGCAGCAGTGCCGCTCAAGCGCCAGTTATTGCGAGCTCTCGTAACGGCAGCGGTCGAGACAGGTAAAAATTATGGTATTCCAATCACGTGCAAGTTTCGAATGGGTATCGACGACGACCTCATTACGTTCGTGCAAACAGGCGTGATTTGCGAAGAGGCAGGTGCATCTGCGGTAGCGCTGCATGCACGAACCGCGCGTCAGCACTATGCACCGAGTGCGCATTGGGATGCGATCAAAGAACTGAAAGAGGCGGTCACGAGTATTCCTGTTCTCGGCAATGGAGATATTTGGGAAGCAAAAGATGCGTTGCGCATGGTTGAGCAAACCGGTTGTGATGGCGTAGTAATTGGTCGCGGATGTCTGGGGCGACCATGGTTGTTTCGTGACTTGATCGACGCGTTTAGTGGCAACCCAATTCAAGCAACACCAAAACTTGGTGACGTGCTTGAAGTGATGGTCGAGCATGCAACTGCGTTGTGTGGACACTTAGGTGAAGAGCGTGGCATTCGTGATTTTAGAAAACACACGGGTTGGTATCTCACTGGCTATCCGGTGGGCGGCGAGACGCGACGCAAGTTCAGTGAGATTATGTCGCTCGAAAATTTGCGCGAGTTGTGCAGCGCACTCGACCACACGTTGACGATTGTTGATGGCGGAGAGCGAATTGCGCGCGGTCACACCAACGGCCCAATTCGTGTGGTGTTGCCAGATGGCTATCTTGATGATCTCGACGACCTGACTGTTCCTGACGACGGTCATGTGATGCAACTCAGTGGTGGCTAATGAGCACATGGAGTTGCCAATAAATATTGTTCTCGCGTCAAAGTCGCCACGCCGAGTTGACTTGTTGACTCAATTTCTTGAGCACCAATTTGGTGAAGGG
>DFDK01000010.1:6051-9918 GCA_002367695.1 Acidimicrobium sp. UBA3029
CAACGTCTTGCCGTGGCAAAGTCTCATGCTGTTGCAGCGCGGCACCATAACGCCGCAGTCATCATTGCTGCAGATACGACGGTTGATCTTGACAGCAAAATCTTTGGCCAGCCCGTAGACGAGCATGATGCCAGGTCAATGCTGAACGAACTTTCGGGTCGCACGCATCAAGTACACACCGCGGTGGCAGTGGTCCACCTGGCACATGACGGAACGATGTTGAGTCAAGCTCACGGCCTCGATTCGGCGGGCGTTTCGATGCTCGAGATCACCCCCGAGAAGATGGAGTGGTACTTGAGCACTGGCGAGTCGATGGGTAAAGCGGGCTCCTATGCCGTTCAAGGCGATGGTGGAGCCCTGGTAGAGCGCGTGGAGGGCAGCCTGACGACGGTGATTGGCCTGCCCCTGGATTTGCTTGCAAACCTGCTGGCACAAGTGGATTGTGGTTGGAAAAACGAGGCCTAGGCCCGTATCATTAGCACTCGCAGAGGTCGAGTGCTAACCAAGCGCAAGTCCTATGTGGCAAGTAAAAAACCCAGTTTCAACCGCATGGGACGTCATGTTCCATGCTCTACGGAGGACAAAACGATATGAACCTCAAGCCCCTAGACGACCGCATTGTTGTCAAGCCAAGCGAAGCCGAAGAGCGCACCGCATCTGGTCTCGTCATCCCTGACACCGCTCAGGAAAAACCACAGCAAGGAACCGTTCTCGCAGTAGGCCCAGGCCGCTGGAGTGACGACAGTGGCAAGCATTTCGCACTCGACATCAAAGTCGGCGACGTAGTTCTCTACAGCAAGTACGGCGGCACCGAAGTTTCGCACAAGGGCGACGATCTCTTGATCCTCACCAGCCGCGACGTGCTCGCAGTCGTTTCTCAATAATTTTCCCTCAACTCATCCCAAAGGATTTATTTCACTATGGCAAAGCAACTCAAATTTAATGAAGAGGCACGTCGTGCTCTCGAAGCCGGCGTTAACAAACTCGCAGACGCTGTCAAGGTGACGCTTGGACCAAAAGGTCGCAACGTTGTTCTCGACAAGAAGTTCGGCGCACCAACGATCACCAATGACGGTGTTTCGATTGCAAAAGAAGTTGAACTTGAAGACCCATTCGAAAACATGGGTGCGCAACTTGTTAAAGAAGTTGCAACCAAGACCAACGACGTTGCAGGTGACGGAACAACAACAGCAACTGTGCTTGCTCAGGCAATGGTGCAACACGGCATGCGCAACGTCGCTGCTGGTGCAAACCCAATGGGCTTGAAGCGCGGCATCGAAAAGGCTGTTGCAGCCGCTGTCGAGTCGATCAAGAGCCAGTCAAAAGAAGTTGACGACAAGGGCGACATCGCCAGCGTTGCAACTATCTCTGCAGCTGACGCATCAATCGGCAAAGTCATCGCCGATGCGATCGACAAGGTTGGCAAAGACGGTGTTGTCACCGTTGAAGAGTCCAACACGTTTGGCACCGAGCTCGAGTTCACCGAAGGTATGCAGTTCGACAAGGGTTACTTGTCGCCATACTTCGTGACCGACGCAGACCGTCAAGAAGCAGTGCTTGAAGACGCATACATCTTGTTCAATGCGGGCAAGATTGCAACAGTTCAGTCAATGTTGCCAGTGCTTGAAGCAGTGATGAAGACCGGTCGCCCAATGGTGATCATCGCCGAAGATGTTGAGGGTGAAGCACTCGCAACACTCGTTGTCAACAAGATCCGTGGCACATTTAATTCGTCGGCAGTCAAAGCACCTGGCTTTGGCGATCGTCGCAAGGCAATGTTGCAAGACATGGCTTCCCTCACGGGTGGACAGGTCATTAGCGAGGAAGTCGGTCTCAAGCTTGAGAACGTGACCCTCGACTTGTTGGGCCGCGCTAAGCGCATCATCATCACCAAGGACAACACAACAATTGTTGACGGTGCGGGCGAAAAAGCTGATGTAACAGCACGCATCAACCAGATCAAAGCCGAAATCGAAAACACCGATTCCGATTGGGACAAAGAGAAGTTGCAAGAGCGTTTGGCCAAGTTGGCCGGCGGTGTTGCAGTGATCAAAGTCGGTGCAGCAACTGAAGTCGAGCTCAAGGAAAAGAAGCACCGCATCGAAGATGCTGTTTCTGCAACTCGTGCAGCGATTGAAGAAGGTGTTGTCGCCGGTGGTGGCACTGCCCTCATCCGCTCACGCCCAGCTGTGCTTAAGGTTGTTGAGTCGCTCACTGGCGACGAAGCAACTGGCGCACGCAGCGTGTATGACTCATTGACCGCACCTGCTCGTCATATCGCTGACAACGCAGGCTTGGAAGGCGCAGTTGCCATCCAGCGCATCGAATCAGAAAAGGGTTCAATCGGACTCAATGCCGCAACTGGCGAATATGTCGACCTTGTCAAGGCCGGCATCATCGACCCAGCCAAGGTGACACGTGCAGCGTTGCAAAACGCAGCGTCGATCGCAGCATTGGTGATCACGACCGAGTGCCTCGTTGCTGACAAGCCAGAAAAGAATGGCGCACCAGCAGGCGGCGGCATGCCCGGCGGCGGCATGGGGATGATGTAAATCATTTTCTAAACGCACTACAGAATTACAAAAATGCCTCGGGTGAAAACCCGAGGCATTTTTATTTTCACACCAACAACTAGAGTCATAATTTATGGCTACACAGGGTAGGGGCTTCTGGTTTCATCAACTTGTTGAATACGGCATCGCTGCCGGCTTGATTATGATGTCGGCCCAATCACAAGCACCGGCAGTACCTGTTGCACTTGGTGTTGCGTTACTAATAAACGCCGCAATCGCAGATGGTGGCGTCAGCGCATTTAAGTGGGTGAGTCGACGTGTGCACCGCTACATCGACTGGATGATCATCGTCATGTGTTTTGTGGCCGCAGCGGTCGTAGATCTGGACTCAGTTGGACGACTTGTACTCATCGCGCTCGGGCTTGTTGAAGGCATCATCGTATTGGGCACCAACTTTGCCGAAAAGCCTCGACGCGATCGTTAGGCTCTACAACATGAGTTTTGAACAACCACAGCCAGATATGGAAAAGATGTTGCTCGCTTGGCAAACATGGGAAAAAGGCGAAGAGATGCCGGGCAAAACCCTTGCCAACTTGAAGACTGCTGGTCTTGACGAAGTGCTCAAGCAACTCATAGCAACTGGCTGGAAGCCAACCGCATAAACAACGCCACCATGCGACCTGGTGGTGATCAAATAATTCCTCGTCCCCAGTCAGTGTGGGTGCGACCCAACAATCCATTTAGCAACCTTGACCATTCGGTCTTGCGCTCGACCGAAATGCTGGTCGAACGCATCAAAAAGTTTTCTGCAACGGTGCAGCACGTGTCACCGGCACAAGACGCACGCGCATCTGCCGTATTGATCCCGATATTCAACGGTGATTCTGGGCCAGAGCTTGTGCTCACCCGTAGGTCACAAGATCTCACCAATCACAAAGGCGAGATCTCGTTTCCGGGTGGTCGCCTAGACGGTGGCGAGAGCGCACTCGATGCCGCATTGCGCGAGGCTCATGAAGAAATCGATCTCGACCCGAATCATGTTGAGGTCATCGGTCAGCTCACTCCGCTTAATACTTATGTGAGCAAGAGCCACATTGTGCCCATCGTGGGTTTTCTGAAAGACAAACCTTCGCTGCATGCGTGCAACGCCGAAGTAGACAGAGTATTCACGGTTCCTGTTGTTGACTTAGTACGCATGGATACGTATGCAGAAGAGCAGTGGGGCGAACCACCAGATCAATTCAGTCTTCACTTTTTCTACTTAGATGACGAAACGATCTGGGGTGCCACAGGCCGCATGCTGTATCAGATCATTTCTATTGGTCTTGCTGATTAATCACGGCCCGCCGGCTGC
>DFDK01000010.1:10151-22217 GCA_002367695.1 Acidimicrobium sp. UBA3029
AGGTATTCATGTCTCGGTGCAACTGCTCGTCGATCAATGTTCGAGTCGAGGTGTCAAAAAGGCCAAGATTTTTAAAGTTTCGATAACCAAAATCATGGCGATTACACGCTGATCGAAAGTTGAAGGATCTCCCTTGGCTTCCCACGATTGGCGCCGAGCAGCCATCGGACGTCCAATCGAGAGTGGGGTATTGACGTCGCAATGAAAATCGTTGTCGTGTGAATGTGGCGATGTCGAGATCAAACTCGATGTGGCGCACCGCTTCAACAGTGGATAACACGGGATTTGGTTGTGTAATAGTGCCAACAACTGGGGGAAGTTGGGCGGGCAACACGCTCGTGACCGCAACGAGCATGCTGAGCACAATGCCCATAACGTTCGCCTTTCACCCACAAGGGATTTCTTGTGAGTTACGTTGATGTGTGCCGCACTAGTTGCGTTTGTGCAAAAAATGTTTAGCGCAGCGCCTTTAAAACATTGGCCATTTCGATGGCTCCGATTGCGGCTTCTTCGCCCTTATTGCCAGCACCTGGGCCAGAGCGCTCAACTGCCTGCTCAACACTTTCAACAGTGAGTACAGCGAATCCAATCGGCATGCCTGTCTCGAGCTGTATCTGTGCGATCGAGTCGGCAACCGGGCCGGCAACGTATTCGAAGTGAGCGGTTTCTCCACGGATAACTGCGCCGAGAGTGACGAGTGTGTCGTAGCGACCGCTTGTGGCCATGGCTTTTGTGGCGATGGGAATCTCGAATGCACCTGGCACCCATACAACATCAATGTTGCTTTCACTCACACCGTGACTACTCAAACCACGCTTTGCGCCATCGAGTAAAGCCGTGACGATGAACTCGTTGAAGCGCGAGCACACAATGCCAACGCGCATGCCTTTTCCGTCGTGCGAACCTTCAAATATGGTCATGATTTACTCTTCTCGTTTGATTGATTCTGTACTTTGTCGATATCTGATCCGTCAAACACATGACCCATTCGGTCACGCTTGGTGCGCAAGTATGAAGCATTTTCTGGGGTCTCTGCAATGCTCAGCGAAACTCGCTCAACAATTGAAAGTCCGTAGCCAGCGATGCCGCCATACTTTGCAGGGTTGTTGGTCATCAGGCGCAACTTGCGCACTCCGAGGTCGGCCAATATTTGTGCGCCAATTCCGTATTCGCGACTGTCGACAGGCAAACCCAATTCGGTGTTTGCATCGACTGTGTCGAAGCCTTGGTCTTGCAATGAGTATGCACGAATCTTGTGACCAATGCCGATGCCACGTCCTTCGTGTCCGCGCAAGTACACAACAACGCCGCGACCTTCTGCGTCAATTTGCTGCATTGCTAAGGCAAGTTGGGGGCCGCAGTCGCAACGCCTGCTACCAAATACGTCGCCAGTGAGACACTCGCTATGCACTCGGGTGAGCACGGGCTTGCCGTCATCAACAGTGCCCTTAACAAATGCAAGATGCTCGATGTCGTCGACAGTGTTGCGATATGCGACGCAAGTAAAGCCACCCCATTCGGTGGGAACAGCAGCAGAACCCATGCGCTCGACAAGTTGTTCGTTGTGGCGGCGATAATCAATCAGGTCTGCAATGGATGACAGCAATAAGTTGTGTTCAGTAGCGAACTTGCGCAGGTCTGGCAATCGCGACATGGTGCCATCGTCGTTTTGAATTTCGCAAATGATCCCTGCTGGTTGGCAACCGGCCATGCGTGCCAAGTCGACCGCAGCTTCGGTATGACCTGCTCGTTTGAGAACCCCACCTTCGCGGGCACGCAATGGAAAGATGTGACCAGGGCGAGCAAATGCCCCATGCGTCACAGTTGGGTCTGCCAAGCCGCGCAATGTCGCCGCGCGATCGGCTGCTGAGATGCCAGTCGTTGTGCCTTCTAAAAGATCGACAGAGATAGTAAATGCGGTGCGGTGGCTCTCGGTGTTGTGGTCGACCATGAGCGGCAGGCGCAAGTCGTCGCAGCGCTCACCAGAAAGGGGAGCAACAACCACTCCAGATGTGTGGCGCACAATGAACGCAATCTTTTCGGCGGTTGCAAATTGGGCAGCCATGATCAGGTCGCCTTCGTTTTCGCGGTCTTCGTCGTCGACCATCACCACCATCTCGCCACGGGCGATTGCGGCAATGACGTCTTCGATGGGGGCCATGCCATTGTCGCGTGAATGTTGTGTGGTGTTCATTTTGGTTCCTTTTATATCAGTAGGTATCAGCAGAAGTTGGTTCGAGGATGATTTCGATGTCGTTGTCGAGAACTTGGGTTGAAACAATGTGGCCGTTCATCATTGATGACATATCGGTTGAAGCGGCAAGTGCATTCGGTGATTCGCTGCCACCAGCAATGATTGGTGCAAGATGCAAGATGTATTGATTGATTAATTGTTCGTTGTGAAACGAAGTGGCGACGCGCGGTCCACCTTCGACCATCAACTGAATAACACCTTCGTTGCCAAGTGTGTCGAGCAGGTTGGGAAGCGACCCAGTCCACTCGAGGCACGGGTTGACCTTGTCGGTAGGTGAGACATTGCCCAGCACAACGCGCCGCGGTGACGGGCCGTGCACGTCGCGAGTTGTGAGTGATGGGTTATCGGCGCGCACTGTGCCTGCACCAACCAAGATTGCATCGCTCTCTGCTCGCAGTTGATGCACGCGCTTGCGTGCGGTCTCGCCAGTAATCCACTGCGAACTATCGGGCATTGCGACGCGACCGTCGAGCGTCATGGCCATCTTCAAGATGACATATGGTCTGCCTGTGCGACGGTGATGTAAATATGGCGCAAGTTGCCGTTCAACTTCTGATTGCAAAACTCCAACATCGACTGTGATACCTGCATCACGCAACTGCTGGATGCCGTTGCCTGCGACTTGTTTGTCGGGGTCGATGACGCCTACAACTACACGAGAAATCTTTGCATTAATGATTGCTTGTGTGCACGGGCCAGTTTTTCCGGTGTGGCTGCATGGCTCGAGCGTGGTGTACAACGTGGCGCCATGAGCGTTGTGACCTGCTGCGTTGAGTGCCACAACTTCGGCGTGTGCCTCACCAGGCTGCATTGTTGCACCACAAAAAACTTGGCCATCGGTTGCAACAACGACTGCACCAACCCAAGGGTTTGGACGACTACGCAAGCGTGCGTCAACGGCAGTATCTACTGCCAGTCGCATCATGCGTTCGTCATTTAGAGTCATTGCACTCGCCTCTTTCGTCGTTGCGCTTCAGGCACCTCAGGCGGGGCAGGGCAAGGACGGCGAGCGCAATGCGTGCACAGCAGCAGTAGAAATGCCACAAGAGCATTCCGTGATGCGCGCAAACACAACTTTCGCCTTCTTGCTCCCATCCGGACTCTGACCGTCGGCCCTGGAATTTCACCAGATCAACCCCACGATTGCTCGTGAGGTTCGCGGGCTTTAACCGCCGGTAGGGGATTTCACCCAACCCTGCAAGAAATACTCAAATTGCTATGTACCCACAAGGCTAAGGGTTCTTTAGGGCTTCTAGGCATGCACAGATTGTGGCAGGTTTTCACCCCGTTTGATCTCGGCGCGAGTGAGAAGTAGTACGCCGCCCAAGATCAAAGCTCCACCCAGCACTTGACGGAAGGTGAATTGTTGATGAAGGAAAAACATGCCAGTGAGACCTGCAACCAATACTTCCCAAGTTTGAATTACTGCACTTTTGCTCGCACCGATGCGGTTCATCCCCGCAAAGAAAATACCCATTGCACCGATTGTGCCCACAAGCCCAATCTCGAGAGCGGGCAGCCAAACGTTGGCAACGTACGGCATGGTGGTCGGCAACCCTGAAGGATTGAGTAACCAGATAACGGAAAATGAAAAGCCTGCGCCTGCAAACACCATCATCAATCCGGTGGTGAGTTCGGCTCGCGGCATGACTGCGCTAGCGAGGACCGAATAAAACGCCCAAGCAAATGCGCCAGCAACAATAAAGATGAGGCCTTTCATTTGCCCGCCCGAAACATCGCTAGCACTCAAGATCACGCCAATAATTGTTGTTGCAAGGCACGGCCAAATAATGGTTGGCGGTTTGTGTTTGTAGAGCGCCCAGCCAAACAACACGACAATAATTGGATAGAAGTAAAAGATCACCATCGACAAACCGCTCGGCAAATATTTAAGCGCGTTAAACATGCACACGCTGTTGGCATACAAACCAATCGCACCCAGTAGAAAAAGTTGGACCGATGTTTTAGGTGTCGGCCACTTGCTGCGACCAAAGCGCACTGTGCGAATCGTAAAGAGCACAATGGTTGCGATGAGGTAACGAGATGTCATTAACCCAAATGGGTCTGCCCCGTATTTGAAAGCATGATAGACAAAAATTGGTGTGATGCCGTACAGGGATGAACTCAATACCCCGAACACAATTCCTAAAACGCCTTGGTTTCTTAAAACATTTTGGCTTGCAGGCACTGAGCAAAACTAGTCGTTGAGCCCCAGTGCTTCGTCGCGTGCACGGTCATTTTTGGTGATGCTTCTCGCGATCCGGACGCCGATCACGACGAGCGCGGCAATCATGATGCCAAATGTGGCGTACTGCATTGAGCCACCCCGATCACCAGACAACACTGGCTCACTTCCGCACCCGGGTTTTGGGTAGAGCCCGATGCAGTCACTGGCGTTACGTCCGCCGTATGGGTCCGGAAGTGTGCCAGGGAGAGTTGCGGGAAAAACAACACGAGCTGTTTGGATGATTTGCATGCATCACCATCGTTCCATCTCTTGAGCCTAAATACCACTGTTCAACTACAGTCTTTGGTCACTATGGCAAAACAACTCGCTCACGACCCGCAAGTCGTATTGGTGGTTGATTTTGGTGCCCAATATGCACAGTTGATTGCGCGCCGTGTGCGCGAAGCGCAGGTCTATTCGGAAATCGTGCCCCACAAGATCTCGGCGCAAGAGGTGCTTAAGCGCCAGCCAATCGCGATCATTCTTTCTGGTGGTCCAGCGAGCGTGCATGTGGATGGCGCGCCAGTGCTCGATCCGCAGATTTACGAACTCGGTATTCCTATTTTGGGCATTTGTTATGGCGCTCAGCTGATTGCCGAGCAACTTGGCGGCAAAGTCTCGAGGGGTGGCCGAGGTGAATACGGTCGCACCGTTGTGCAACGAATTGCAGGTGCCGAATCGCAGCTGCTGCACGACGATATTCCTGCACAGATTGATGTTTGGATGAGTCACTTTGATGCGGTGTCGGTTTTGCCGAGTGGTTTTGTGGCAACGGCGAGCACACCAGATGCTCCGATGGCGGTAATTGAAAACCCTGAGAAGAAAATTTGGGGAGTGCAGTATCACCCCGAGGTTGTGCACACCGAGCATGGACAGTCAATCATCGAACAATTTTTACATCGTCTCGTTGGAGCCAAACGCGACTGGACGATGTCATCAATTGTCCAGGATCAAGTTGCTGCAATCCGCGCACTGGTTGGCAGCGAACGAGTGATCTGTGGTTTGTCGGGCGGTGTCGACTCGGCTGTGGCTGCTGCGCTGGTACATAAGGCAATTGGCAAGCAACTGACATGTATTTATGTAGACATCGGCCTAATGCGCAAAAACGAAAGCGAGCAAGTCGTCGAGACGTTTCACAGGCACATGGGAATCGAATTGATTCATGTGGATGCCGGCGCACGATTTTTTGAAAGATTGCAGGGCATCACCGAGCCAGAAGCAAAACGCAAAGCGATCGGCGAACTTTTTGTACGGATTTTTGAAGAGCACACGGGTGGGCTCACTGACGCAAAGTTTTTAGTGCAAGGAACGCTGTATCCAGATGTGATCGAGAGCGGCGGTGTTGATGGCACCGCAAGCGTGATTAAGAGTCATCACAACGTTGGTGGTTTACCAGACGACATGACCCTGAAATTGTGCGAGCCATTGCGCACATTATTCAAGGACGAAGTTCGCAAAGTAGGAACCGAGCTTGGTTTGCCCGACGAAATTGTGTGGCGCCAACCATTTCCGGGTCCTGGTCTCGGCGTGCGCATCATCGGAGAAGTGACGCCGGACAAAGTTGCAATTTTGCAAGAAGCTGATTTCATTGTGCGCGAAGAAGTGCGCTTGGCTGGTCTTGAACGTGAAATTTGGCAAGCGTTTGCAGTGCTCGCCGACATTCGTTCGGTCGGTGTGATGGGCGACGAACGAACATATGGCCGACCAATCATCATTCGTGCTGTTACGAGTGATGATGCGATGACGGCCGACTGGGCCAGGTTGCCGTATGACTTATTGGAAAAAATGTCATCACGAATAATCAATGAAGTTAAGGGAATAAATCGCGTTGTTTACGATGTGACATCTAAGCCGCCAGGCACAATCGAGTGGGAATAAGCCTGTAAAATTCGGTACAATGGGGGAATCATGATTCGTAACGCCATTGGGCGTGTACGCCGGTGCGTGCCTCGTTTGGTCGCCATCATCCTCACCACTTCGGTGGCTGTAGGTGTTGTTGTCATGCCTGCACAGGCGCTTGGCTTACGCCCCGCAACTGGGTCGTCTGGCGACCAGCAACAGCGCGTCAACCAGATCATTGCCGAGTTGGACAAAATCGGTAATCAGATTGATGTACTTGACGAACTCTATGCCGAGGCTTCGAACCAGCAAGAAGACTTGCAAGTAGAGATTGATGCAACGATGGCCAACATTGAGGAGCTCGAAGCAAAACTTGCGGTGATGCAAGAAGATTTAAAGGGTGTCGCGATGAAGTCGTTTGTGCGCGGCGGAATGTCGAACAGTTTGTCGAGCATCTTGAGTTCGACGAATTCACTGAGCGACATGGTGCGCAAGAAATACCTGACTTCGGTTGCACTCAATAGGGGTGCTGGCAACACCGACGCTTTGCAAGGCCTCATCGACGACTTGATTAAAGAGAAGGCGAAGCTTGAAAAGCAGCAGAAGAAAGCCAGCGACCTGGCTGACTATGCAACCGCACGATTGAGAGCCGCTGAAGCTCTTGCATCCGATTACCTAGCACGCCAAGCAGCGGCAGCGCGCGAACTTGGTTCGCTGCTGAAGTCGGAGCGTCAACGCCGCGAGGCAGCAGCTCTTGGTGCTGCAAAATCGCAAGCGGCAACTTTTGCTAAATCGAAGTACACAAATGTTGCGGCACCATCGTCAAAAACTGGGGTTGTGATTAAGGCTGCACTCTCGCAACTTGGCGTGACATATCGATGGGGAGCAAAGTCTCCCGGCAGTGCATTTGACTGCTCTGGCTTAACCTCGTGGGCATGGGGAATGGCAGGCGTGGGTATTCCCCGCACATCGCGAACGCAATATGCAGGACTCCCGCGCATTCCGACTGCCGCAATTCAGCCAGGCGATTTGATTTTTCAGGGCTACCCAATTCATCACGTTGGTATTTACCTGGGTAACGGTCAATATGTGCACGCACCACGTACGGGTGACGTCGTAAAAATTTCTGCAGTATCGTGGTCAAAAGTTGTTGGCGTTGTAAGGCCAAAGTAACGAAATGGGTTCGATTCCGGTAGCTCCAGCAGGTTGGCAAGGCGGTTCATTTACCTCTGCAGGTATCACGCATGCCACGTACCGCAAAGGTATGGGCCCTGGCGTTGTAGTTGTTCACGAAATACCTGGCATTACTCCAAGCGTGCTTGCATTTGCCGAGCGAGTCGTTGATGCGGGATTCACGGTCGTAATGCCACTGTTGGTTGGCGAAGTTGGTCGAGAACCGAGCGGCAAGTACATGGCCAAATCGATGAGCAAAATTTGCATCTCGCGCGAGTTCTCTACTTTGGCGATGCGACAGAAATCTCCTGTAATTAATTGGTTGCGTGCATTGGCAAAGCAGGTGCATAACGAAGTGGGCGGTATCGGTGTTGGTGCGATTGGCATGTGTTTCAGCGGCGGCTTTGCTCTCGGGATGATGGTCGACGAGATCATGGTTGCGCCCGTGTTGTCACAGCCTTCAATGCCGTTTTCGATGGGTGCTGCTCGCGGTGCCGACTTGGGTCTAAGCCTGGATGACGAAATCATGGTCAAGCAGCGTGCAGAAGCAGGGTGTCAAGTACTTGGCTTGCGCTTCACTGGCGACAAACTTGTGGGCACGAGGTTTGCGTCGTTGCAAAAATTACTTGGTGATGCGTTTATCGCTGTCGAGTTTGAGTCTTCGTCAAAGAGTGATCATTCGGTTCTCACCGAGCAGGTAAGACAATCTGGTGTGCTACGAGTGCTTGAGTTTTTACAACAAAAACTCAAGCCAAATCACTTGTAACCACAAAGCGCGGATCACGAAAACTCTGCAGTGATTTTGTTGCAAGAGAGGGCGATGTGCAGGTTTGCACTATGTGTCGAGCGAGTCGGCCTTTAGCGGCTTTTGCATCGTGACCACCGGCCTTGCCCGATTTTTCATTGATTGCCACCACAATATGTTTGGCCACAATGTTGGTGTCGAGAGTAAATGCGGCCCGATGCTCTTGGGGGAGCAAGTCAATGACCACTGACCCTTTGAATTTTTTGTTGAGCATGGCCGAGAGGTCATCGTGCCACCAGCGTGAAAGCAGTCCAAAAGGTGCAAGTCTGGCCCCCATCTTGAGCCGGTAGTCGGGCACGGGCTCGTCGGCACCAACCGCACCCAAGAGACCAGTTATCACGATGATGCTGCTCAGTGCTCGGTCGCGTTGCGCTCTAGTGAGAGTTGCGATATCGAGGTGATCCCAAACCACGCCTGTGTAGCGCTGAAATGCGGGTAGTGATGGCGAACCACGCAGGCAAGAGTTGGCTTGGCGTGCTCGTTCGAGGTGCTTGCCCTTCACCCCGAGCAATGTCGCGTCACCACCTTTAAGCGTGTGGAGTCGATCGACGAGCGCTTTTCTTTGTGCGGTTAAAGATTTTCCGCATGGGCCAGAAGATTCGCGCCAGGGCTTATTTATTGCCCCTCCTTCAGCCTTGCCTTCTGAAGGCGGGAGCAATATAAATAGCGAAGCCACGACACGAAAGTATGGCGCACCCTCAAGTAAAGTTGTGGCATGTACGAAGTGAAACCTGCTACAAGTTGGACAACAGATTTTGATCATGCCGACCCCGCATACAACGCCAATGCTCATGAGATTTGGGACGAGTTACGCGAAACCTGCCCGGTAGCCCACACCGATCGCTACGGCGGGGCATGGTTGCCAGTGCGACACGAAGATGTGTCGGCAATTGCTCGTGACACCGACCATTTTTCGTCTGAAGGCGCAGTGCTCTCCAACAAGCCACCGATGGACGAATGGGTTTCCAACGCCCCAATAGGCGGAGCACCACCGATCACTTCTGATCCACCATTTCATGCCGATGCAAGACGTCTGTTGCTGCCTGCGTTTAGCCCGCAAGTGATCAACGAATGGGAACCAGAGATTCGGCGTCTTTGCAACGAGTTGATCGACAATATGGGAGATATCTCAACGGTCGATGCCGCAACTCAGTACGCACAAAATATTCCTGTGTACGTGATTGCCCGCATGCTTGGGTTGCCAGTAGAAGACAGCGACTATTTCCGCGACACCGTGCACTTGGTGCTTGAGGGCGTTGGCGCACCATTTGGTGAGCGACGTGAAGGTTTTGAAAAGCTTGATGCGTATTTGTCAAAGCATGTGCAAGATCACATCGAAAATCCAAAAGATGATCTCATCGGATTTTTACTCAACGCAAAAATTTATGATCAGCCGTTGTCACCAGCACACGTTGTTGGCACCATCATCTTGTTGATGGTCGCAGGCATTGACACAACATGGAGCGCCATTGGTTCATCTATTTGGCACCTCGCGCAGCATCCATCCGATTTGGCACGCATGGTGAATGAACCAGAACTTCTTCCAACTGCAATCGAAGAGTTGTTGCGAGCGTATGCACCAGTAACAATGGCGCGCATAGTGAGCAAAGATGCCACTATTGGCGGTTGCCCTGTCAAGCGCGGCGATTCTGTGTTGCTGCCGTTTCCTGCAGCCAATCGCGACCCCCAAGTATTTGACCGTGCTGATGAAGTTGTGATTGACCGCGAAGAGAATCGCCACCTTGCTTTTGGGCTCGGCATTCATCGTTGCCTCGGGTCAAACTTGGCGCGGCTCGAGTTGCGGGTTGCCGTCGAAGTCTTTATCGCACGATTTCCCAAGTTTGACCTAGCAAATGCTGATGCAGTGACGTGGAGTCTTGGGCAAGTACGTGGCCCACGCAAGTTGCCGGTACGTATTGTGCAACGCTCGTAGTTAGTGACCAACTCTCAACCCCCTCACTCCATTGATCTGGACGGGCTCAACCCCGACCAGCGCGATGCTGTGCTGCACCCAAGCGGACCTTTACTTGTCGTAGCTGGCGCCGGCTCGGGTAAAACTCGCGTACTCACACAGCGAATCGGGTATCTCATTGCAACGGGCACGCACCCGATGCACATCTTGGCAATTACTTTCACCAACAAGGCGTCGCAAGAAATGCGCGAACGAGTAGCCGCAATCGTTGGCCCAGTAGCCCGGCAGATGTGGGTGAGCACCTTCCATGCAGCATGCGTACGTATTTTGCGCGCACAGGCCGAAAACATCGGATATCCGAAAACCTTTTCCATTTACGACCAAAGCGATTCAACACGCCTGGTGGGGTATTGCATTCGCGACTTGGGGCTTGACCCCAAGCGTTTCACTCCGCGCGGCGTGCAGGCACGCATCAGCTTGTGGAAAAACGAGTTGGTCATTCCGCACGATGCGGCTTCGTTGGTTGATAACTCAATCGATGCAAAGTATGTCGATGTGTATCGCGAGTACCAGAAGCGACTTGAGCGCGCCGGTGCAATGGACTTTGACGATCTGTTGACCAACACGGTCCGACTATTTCGCCAACACCCCGACGTATTGCGCACATACCAAGAGCGTTTTAAACATATTTTGATTGACGAATACCAAGACACCAACATGGCACAAAACGAGATCGTGCTGATGTTGGGTGCGCTACACCACAACGTGTGTGTAGTTGGTGACACCGATCAGAGTGTGTATCGCTTTCGTGGGGCCGACTTTCGCAACATCATGCAATTTGAAAATGCGTTTCCCGAAGTGACAACAGTGGTGTTGGCGCAAAATTATCGCAGCACGCAAACGATTCTCGATGCTGCGAATGCTGTTATCACGAACAACATTGATCGCAAGCCAAAAGATCTATGGACTGACTTGGGCAAGGGCGAAAAAGTTATTCGCTATTTTGCCGACGACGAGTTTGGTGAGGCCAACTGGGTTGTAAATCGACTTAAAGAAGTGCACGACTCCGAGCATCGACCCTGGAGTGATTTTGCAATTTTCTACCGAACCAATGCGCAGAGCCGTGTACTTGAAGAGTCACTGATCCATCGTGGAGTGACGTACAAAGTCATCGGCGGAACCAAGTTTTATGATCGTCGTGAAGTCAAAGACGCACTTGCATATTTGCGTTTGTCATACAACACGCTCGACGAAGTAAGCCTCAAACGAATTTTGAATGTGCCAAAACGTGGCATCGGCGACACGTCGATCGGCAAAGTTGATGTGTATGCAAACGAGTGTGGCATTTCGTTTGCATTGGCACTGCGCAAGGCCGCCGAAGCTGGTGTGGGTGCTGCGGCCCAGCGAGGCATCAGCGCCTTCAATCAACTGATCGATGAATGTCAAGCACTGTTGATCGATGGTCCTAGCGCGGTGTTGCGGCACGCGCTAAATGCTGGCGGATACATGAGCGAGTTGAAGGCCGAAAATACTGTGGAGTCGGCTGGACGCGAAGAGAACATCAACGAATTGATTAGTGTTGCCGCGGAATTTACCCAAGTTGACGAATTTCTTGAGCAGGTTGCGCTCGTTAGTGACACCGATCAACTCGATTCGGATAACCATGTCACGTTGATGACCTTGCATTCAGCCAAGGGCCTCGAGTTTCCTGTGGTGTTCATCGTGGGAGTGGAGGAAGGAATTTTCCCTCACAACCGAGCACTCAATGACCCTGTCGAATTGGAAGAAGAACGGCGTCTTGCTTATGTAGGCATCACGCGGGCGAAAGAACAACTTGTATTGAGTCATGCATGGAG
>DFDK01000010.1:22466-23018 GCA_002367695.1 Acidimicrobium sp. UBA3029
GAGATTCCAGACGAATTGATTCAACGCGAAGGCAGCGTTGACTCTGGCGCAGACTCCGAGCGGTACAGCTTTCGTTCGCACGCTGATCGTGGCTATGCGCCTCAGCAGCGCCTCAATCGCAACAACACCAATGTTGCGCCTGTATCAACCGCGCAACAACAAGATTCCAATCACGGGTTTCGAATTGGTGACGACATCGAGCACCCAACATTTGGCGAAGGCGTGATTATCGAGATTCGTGGCTCAGGCGAAAAAGCGGAAGCGACAATTCGTTTTCGATTGGTGGGAACCAAGCACCTCTCGCTGGCGTGGGCTCCGCTTAAAAAATTAAATTAGGAAATACTTATGCGTGCGGTTTTAACCCTGCAGGTCAATGAGCAGAGTTCTCTGACCTTCGATGATTGGCGTTACATCGCTCGGTTTTTGCAATTGATCAACCTGCAGGGTTCGGCCGTCGCAATCGGTGAAGGTGTGTGATTGTTTGACTTGCGCAACTAAGCATTCCGAACTCCTGTCAGCAGGGTATGCGTAGTACACCTGCCAGCCCTTGAG
>DFDK01000010.1:23238-30077 GCA_002367695.1 Acidimicrobium sp. UBA3029
GGGCCATTTTTGGCGATCGATTCGGCAATATCTGAAACCTGACCCACCACAAATGTGCGGTCGCCCAGAACCACCTGTCGCTCGCTGCGGTTTGTGGCAAATGTCGCCATCAACCACGTGACACCAAATAGAACCACAAAAAATAGGAGCCCTCCCGCGATTGGAAGAACCGCGCGAGCGAGTGGGGAGCGAAGGCGTATTTCCATGCTTCTAGTGTGGCCGATTGAGACGGGAAGTCGACCGTTTTGTGAGTTGGAATAGGTCACTGCCGAGGGCGTAAGGTTCTGTAGTCGTGAAACGTCCTTACCGAGTTGTTGTAGCCAAACCAGGCCTGGATGGCCATGATCGTGGCGCCAAGACGATTACGCGCGCCCTTCGTGACCACGGCTTTGAAGTGATTTACACGGGTCTGCACCAGTTGCCTGAGCAGATTGCCGAAACCGCACTGCAAGAAGATGTTGATGCCGTTGGGTTGTCGTTGTTATCGGGGGCGCATCTCACTTTGTTTCCACGAGTGATGGAAGAACTGCGTTCGCGTGATCTTGGAGACGTGCTCGTTTTTGGTGGTGGAGTAATTCCCGATGCCGATGCGAGTGAGTTGCGCAGTCAGGGTGTTGGAGAAATATTTGGGCCTGGAACTTCACTGAAAGAAATTGCAACATGGCTTGAGCAAACGCTCGATGCTCGAGAACAATAAACGAAAGCAGAGCAATGGACCTTTTTGAATATCAGGGCAAACAGTATTTTGCCAAGTACAACATTCCGGTATCTGCAGGTGGAGTGGCAACAACTGTTGACGAAGCCGTAGCAGTTGCCTTGATCGCGAAGTACCCAGTTGTAGTTAAAGCACAGGTGCAAGTTGGAGGTCGCGGCAAAGCGGGCGGAATCAAGCTGGCCAACGACGAAGCCGAAGTGCGGTTGCATGCCAAAAATATTTTGGGAATGGACATTAAGGGCCATGTTGTTAAGCGCGTATGGGTAGAACACGCATCGGATATTGCCGAAGAGTATTACGCGTCATTCACTCTTGACCGCGCAGCAAAGCAGCACTTGTTGATGTTGAGCGCGCAGGGTGGTGTCGAGATTGAAGATGTTGCAGCAAAAGATCCAACTGCGATTGTGAAGTTGCACATCAACCCAATCGATGGACTTCCGCTCGAGACAGCGCATTCTGCGTGTGTTGATGCCAAGATTCCCGCCAAAGCTCTCGATGGTGTGGCCGACATGCTCGTCAAGTTGTACAACTGTTTCACCCAAGGCGACTGTGACTTGGCAGAAATTAACCCGCTGATTTTGAAGCCAACAGGCGAAATTCATGCACTCGATGCCAAAGTGTCATTGGATGTGAACGCATCGTTTAGGCATCCGGAGTGGGCCGAATATGCTGCGACCGAAGAGTTGGATGCACGCGAGCTACTTGCACGCGAAAAGAATCTGCAATACATCGGGTTGGATGGCACGGTCGGCATTATCGCCAATGGTGCTGGCTTAGCGATGAGCACACTCGATGTCGTCAATCAGGTTGGTGGATCGGCTGCAAACTTCCTTGACATTGGTGGTGGCGCAAATGCCGAGTTGATGACGGCAGCGCTTGAAGTGATCAACTCGGACCCCAAGGTCAAGAGTATTTTGATCAACATTTTTGGTGGCATCACTCGTGGCGAAGAGGTTGCCAAGGGAATTGTCGAAGCAGTGAAGCGAGTTGCTCTACGCGCCCCAATTGTTATTCGCCTCGATGGCACAAATGCCGACGAAGGTCGAAAGATTCTTGCTGATGCAGGAATTCCCGAATCGCAACTCACGAGTCAACCAACCATGCTCGAAGCCGCACGCGCCGCTGTCGAGATGGCCAAGTAGGAGAACGAACCATGGCAATTTTTGTAGACCAAAATACGAAAGTCATTGTGCAAGGTTTGACAGGTGGCCAGGGGCGTTTTCATGGCCTACGCAACAAGGCTTATGGCACTCAAGTCGTTGGTGGTGTCACGCCAGGAAAGGCTGGACAAGACGTAGAGGGAATTCCTGTTTTTGATTCGGTTGCGGATGCCGTTGCAGCAACGGGAGCAAACGCATCGTTTATCGCTGTGCCGCCAAAAGCGGCACCAGCAGCAATTCTTGAAGCAGCTCGTGCGGGTATTGGTTTTGTTGTGTGCATCACCGAGGGTGTGCCGGCACAAGACGAAGCCCGTGTGTTTGCCACGCTGCAACGCGACTACCCCTCCACGCGGTTGCTTGGCCCAAACTGCCCAGGAATTATTAGTCCGGGCAAGTGCAACATCGGAATCACCGCTGGCGAAATTGCGCAACTGCCAAGTGCGAGCGGACCAAATGTTGGAATTGTTTCCCGCTCCGGAACTCTCACGTATCAAGCGCTGTACGAGTTGAAGCAGCAGGGTATCGGCGTCAGCACTTGCGTTGGAATTGGTGGCGACCCAGTCCCTGGTACTTCCTTCGTTGATTGCCTCGCACAGTTTCAAGCAGACCCTGAAACACACGCGATCATCATGATTGGTGAGATCGGTGGTTCGGCCGAAGAAGAGGCTGCAGAGTTCATCACCAATCATGTGACTAAGCCGATGAGCGCATACATCGCAGGTGTGACTGCGCCTGCCGGCAAAAAAATGGGCCATGCCGGGGCCATCGTGTCTGGTGGCAAAGGCACGGCACAGGGCAAGATGGATGCATTGCGTGCTGCTGGTGTACAGATTGGCTTGAATCCCACCGAAGCTGGAATATTGATGGCGGAGATCGTTCGGACAATACGCTCTTAGTAAATGAATCGCCAACAATCACTGAGGTATCTGCCAGGCCTTGATGGTCTGCGCGCGGTTGCAGTGATAGCCGTGATTTTGTATCACGCAAATAAGAGATGGGTGAGCGGCGGCTTCCTTGGTGTTGAAGTATTTTTTGTGATTAGCGGATATTTGATCACGATGCTGCTGATCAACGAATCGCAGGAAAATGGGAAGATCAATTTCAGGGCGTTCTGGATGCGACGTGCGCGAAGGCTGTTGCCTGCGTTATGGACTCTGCTGATTGGCGTAACCACGTATTGCGCGCTGTTTGAGCGCGACACGCTGGGGAACCTGCGTGGAGATGTGTTGGCCGCATTTATGTATGGCTTCAATTGGTTTCAGATCTGGGTTGGCACCTCATATTTCAGCGCATTTGGTTTTGTACCACTTCGACACCTGTGGTCATTGGCTGTAGAAGAACAGTTTTATTTAGTGTGGCCGGTACTGATCGCCGTAGTGCTCAAGTTGTTTGGTCGCAGACCCGTGCTGTTGGGGACCTTGTTTTTTACCGCGTCCATTGCGGTATCTATCTACGTTGCAAAAACCTTTGAGCCTGGAGCAAATGGCTCGGTGCTCGAAACCCCAGATCACTACCTCGCAATCTTCGGACACGCTGTTTCAAAAGTCGATTTCTTATTTTTGGGCACACTCGGGCGATCGGGTGGTTTGCTGATTGGCTCTGCCCTCGCTTTTTGGTGGAAGCCCTCAATGTTTCATATCGATCATCCAACTTCGGAACGCCACATTGTGTCGATTGTCGGTTGGTTGGGCGTACTTGGGCTTGGAGCAATGTTGTGGAGTTTCCATGACGTGGTTGAAGGCGGTGTCGATGGCGGCACGAGTGGCTACGCACCATTGTTTCAGGGCGGTTTTCTTCTCGTCGGGCTTGCAAGCATTGCAATCATTGCGGCGGCAGTGCACCCTCACACCGTGTTATCAAAACGAGTCCTTGGCAACCCAGTATTGGTTTACATCGGTCAGCGGTCATATGGCTTGTACTTATTTCACTGGCCTATCTTTCAGTTTTATCGGCAGTTTGCTGGCCGGGGGCTCAATGTCATCGAGTTCGTTTTGCTGTTTACACTTGCGCTTTTCGTCACCGAGGTGTCATATCGATATATCGAGATGCCGGTGCGCTCTGGCAGACTTCGTGAGACGTGGGACAAGTTTCGTCATTCGCGACTCGATTCGGACAGAGAAAAACGACAGAGCATCATTGCAGTGGCCGTCGTTGCTGCAGTAATACCGATCTTCGCATTGGTGAGTCTTGCAACGGCGCAAGTCAAATTGGATGATATTGGCCAGAGCCTCGCTGATGGAGAGAGCGGTGTTGTAAATGTGATGTCCAGTACAACAGTTGCCGCATCGACCTTAACTACTTTGTCGGGTGCAACCGGTGTTGTAGACACCATCATGCCTTCGCCATCGACAACAACACTCGATGGACAGGTTATCGAAATCATTGCAATTGGTGATTCGGTGATGTTGGGTGCTGCCAACGTACTGACAGAGCGTGGCATTACGGTAGACGCGCTGAAGAGCAGACCGTTTCGTCAGGCGCTTGAGATTTGCAACTATCTCAAGTCAGTAAACCGGCTTGGTGAAATTGTGATTATTCACCTCGGTACAAATAACTATGTAGATCAAAAAACTTTGGATGAGATAATGGTTGCCTTGGCCGATATAGACACCGTTGTGTTTGTGACGAATCACGTACCTGGCAAAAAATGGCAAGAGCCAAATAATCTGCTGCTGCGGGCGATGCCAGATCAATACGGCAATGTCAAGATCCTTGACTGGTACACAATTGCCGAAGCTCATCCGGAATATTTGTACGGAGACAAAATTCACCTCAACCTCGAGGGTCGGGCTGTGTATGCCGACCTCATCATGCAAGTAATAGGAAAGTAGTCTTTGGGCTATGACATCTTCAGCTAAATCACCAGTACGAGTAACTATCACGGGAGCAGCCGGTCAAATTGGATACAGCCTGTTGTTTCGAATCGCATCAGGCGCAATGCTCGGTGCAGACACACCAGTGATTCTGCAATTGCTTGAAGTAACTCCAGCACTTGGTGCGCTTGGCGGAGTGAAGATGGAATTGGATGACTGTGCATTTCCAAACCTTGTGGACGTAGTGATGACTGACGACCCAAACGTGGCGTTTGGTGACACCGATATTGCCTTGCTCGTTGGAGCGATGCCACGCAAAGAAGGCATGGAGCGCAGCGATTTACTGTCGGCAAATGGCGGCATCTTTAAGCCTCAAGGCGCTGCCATTAGCGCCAATGCTAAAAAGAACATCAAGGTGTTGGTCGTGGGGAATCCCGCTAATACCAATGCTGCGATTGCGATGCATAACGCCAAGAACATTGACCCACGTCAGTTCACTGCAATGACCCGCCTCGATCACAATCGTGCGATCAGCCAACTGGCACAACGCGTTGGGCGCCCCGTGTCATCGATTAAAAAGATGACAATCTGGGGTAACCATTCGACAACACAGTATCCAGACCTGTTTCATTGCGAAGTTGACGGCAAGAATGCTGCGCAATTGGTCAACGATCAGACATGGGTTGAAGAGACCTACATTCCAACTGTCGCAAAGCGCGGTGCCGCAGTCATCAAGGCTCGCGGATCTTCGTCGGCGGCAAGTGCTGCAAATGCCGCAGTAGACCATGTGCGTTCGTGGGTGTTGGGCACGCCGGTTGGTGACTGGGTTTCTATGTCGGTGCCATCCGACGGTAGCTACGGCGTACCGCAAGGCGTGATGTCGTCTTTCCCTTGTGTTTGCGAAAACGGTGAGTACAAAATTGTGCAAGGACTCGAGATTGATCCGTTTAGTCGCACACGTATTGATGCCTCGGTTGCAGAACTGATCGAAGAGCGTGATGCTGTTCACGAACTGGGCTTGATCTAAAACTTGACTTGATCTACAACTTGAATTAGCCCGAGGTTTGAGCAAATGCCGCTCTGGTGTCTGCGCGTGAGCGAGTGCAACCCAGTGGGTCCTGTTTGACTAGTTTTTTTAACTCCTTGACCGGAGAGAGCTGATCTCCTTTTCTCCACGCATTCAAATATTTTTGTGGCCAAATCTCACCCTGCAGCAAAAATGCTTCAACCACAGGACACACACGCGATATTCCTAAATGTGTGTGACACCTGGTAACACGGGCATTGCCAGACGAACCCATGACGCCAATCCAATCACCTGGACTGACACGCTGACCTGTTGCAACTTTTACTCTGCCAAGGTGCGCAAAGAAATAGCGTACGTTGTCGTCCCCAACAAGAGTGATCGTCTTGCCGCCGCGGGTTCCGAGCGCATCAATTGTTTTTACCCATTTGTCAATTGTGCGTGTTTGGGTAATGGTTCCAGCGGTTGGTGCAAGCACGCGGGCGTAACAACCCTGTACATCGGCGGCAGGGTAATGCAGATGATCGGTCGGGTAGCGAACAGCAACTTTGGAAAATGGAAAAACATAAGACACATGCAACGTTGTTGCATTAACGACAGACTCGTTATCGGTAGCAAGTAATTTTGTAGGTATGAGCGATGCAAAAAGCATATTTGTTGCAGCAACGCAGAGCGTGACTGTGGTGCGGAACTCCCGACGCATGATTCCGAGCGTAGTACGGATCGCATAAATGTTACGGTAGAAGGATGAAGAGAAAGTTTTTTATCGACACAGATACCGCAAGCGACGACGCCGTTGCTCTCATCATCGCGCTACGCCACAGAGACATAGAGGTGGTCGGCATTGGTGTGGTCGCCGGAAATGTCCCCCTCGAGATGGGCGTCCAAAACGCTTTGTATACACGTGAATTATGCGGATCAAGCACCCCCATTTACGTTGGTGCAGCCAAGCCGCTTACGCGAGAACTGCGAACGGCCCAGTTTGTACATGGCATGGATGGCATGGGGGATATCGGGCTCGATCTCACGGGGAGGCAACCAAATGTGGGAAGTGCAATAGACGAATTGATCAAGTCGGCACACGAGTTTGATGGGGTGCTTGAGCTCGTGACTCTTGGACCGCTGAC
>DFDK01000042.1:0-10695 GCA_002367695.1 Acidimicrobium sp. UBA3029
CCTCCAGCAGGTCGTGGTCGTCCACCGGCGGGTCGTGGTCGTCCTTCATCTGATCGCAGTGATCGTCCAAGTAGTGGTCGTTCGTTCCGTGACGATGATCGCCCAGTAGTTCCGCAAACTGCTGCGCAACGCAAAGCTGATGAAGTTCGTTATCGCACTGGTGGTCGCAAGAACGATCGTGATGCATTGCCCCGCAACACGCAGTCAAATGAAGTTTGGAAAGACGAAGGTTCGACTCGTCCTGCACGCGGCCGTGGTCCTCGTCGCGAAGAAGAATCAGCACCAATTCGCTTGGAGCGAGATGAGCGACGTGCATCGGCAGCCGCAATGGCGCATGTTGAGGCAACTGTCGCCGGAAGCATCATTGCAGTCGTTGGAGAGCGAGCATCAAAGCGTCTGATCGAGAAACTTGCGTTGGCACTCGACGCATTCGAGCGTGGTCGTTATCAGGATGCGAAGAAGATCATCATCCCAATCTCGCGTGACTGCCCAGGGGTCGAGTTGATTCATGAAATCGCCGGATTATCGATGTATCGCATGGGTCAGTGGCGCGATGCTGCAGATCACCTTGAGCAGGCTCGCGCACTCACTTCTGGCTCAACGCTCAATCATCCTGTGCTCGCAGACTGTTATCGCGCATTAATGCGTTACGACAAAGTTGACGAGTTATGGAAAGAACTCAAAGATGCGTCACCAGATCCAACAATCGTCGCCGAAGGCCGTATTGTTGCTGCCAGCGCGCTGGCCGATCAGGGCGACATTCAAGCCGCGGTTCGCTTGATGCAACAGTCAAAGCAAGACCCGGCCAAGGTTCGTGAGCATCATTTGCGCGAGTGGTATGTTCTTGCCGACTTATACGACCGTTCGGGTGATGTTGTGCAGGCGCGTACGATTTTCCAGCGGATTGCAAAGAGCGATGCAGACTTCACCGATGTTCGTGATCGGCTTGAGACTCTAGGTTCTCGCTAAAAGCAATTAATCGCGAGTATTGAGCTCGCGGATTACAAAGCCAGTACGTAGTTTCGGCGTGAAAAACGTTGACTTTGGTGGCATCAAAATACCTTCGGTGGCGGTGCGTTTGATCTCGGCAACACTCACAGGTCGAATCAGAATTGCTGCGTTGGCTTGTTGTTGTGAAAGTACATCGACTACTTCGACAACACCATGCTGAAAAGAAACCGTATGCGCGAGATCACGGAGCGCATGTTCGAGGCGGGCGCTATCAAGCGATCTGATGCCATCGAATGCATCTGCGCGAGGAGTTAGCCATTTTGTCTGCAGGTCACCGTCAATGAAACACAAACAGCCGTCTTTGTCCATGGTTGCAAGAGTGGTTGCGCTAATTGGTGGAGCTTCGGTGATGGTAAATGATGCTGCAAGCGTTTCGAGTAATGCTGTTGCTGAGACATCGGTGTACAGACGATGAATTGCAGCAACGCTGAGCTGTTCGTCGATTAATTCATTAACGAAGGTCAGCGTTTGTTCTGCATCGGTAGAAGTCGAGTTTGTACGAAGACGGGTCTCATCGCGATATGTGCGACTGATTGCGTAGCGGTGATGTCCGTCAGCGATGATCACCGGATATTTGGCTATGCAATCGGCAATTGACGTGATGCGAGTTGGATCGCTGACTCGTTCGACGGTATGTGTGACGCCCTGCTCGTCAATATGGGAGCCAACAATTTCTGCAGGATCATTGAGTATCTCGCTCAGACCTGGAGCGAGACTCAGGCCCCATACAGGAGAGAGATTTGCATCTGTCGCCCTGGTGAGATCGAGTCGGTCGGTCTTCGCCTTTGGTGTTGTGCGCTCATGGGGTAGTACATCGCCTGTACCTTCGTCAACAACTTCTAGTCCACCTAGTACACCAACAATATTTCGTTGATTGCCGATGGTGTCGCGAAACTGCATGCGGTACAGAGTGAACGATGGCGACACGTCGCGTATGAGCACGCCACTTTGTATCCATTCTTCAAGTATTTGTGCTGCTGCCAAATATGCGTCTGGTCGAGTCGAAGTAGCGATGGGTAAATCAATATTGACAATGTTGTGGTCATGTTGCGCGACCAAACTGGCGCGGTCGCTGTCGTTTAATACGTCGTATGGGGGAGCACAGGTCTTATCGAGGTCTGTAGATGGCGCATATCGAAGTGCGTGAAATGGAAGAAAACGAGGCACAATTACAGTGTGCCATCTGCAGCCCCAATTTTGTGCGATTTGGATGGTGTCGTTTGGCTGATGCATCAACCGATTGCGGGATCCGTCAATGCGATTGAGTCGCTTCGACAAGCTGGTCATCGCGTGTTATTCGTCACGAATAATTCTTTTTCTATCGTTGCCGATCAAGAAAATGCTCTGTCCAAGATTGGTATTGATGCGCACAATGATGTAGTCACTTCGTCTCAGGCAGCTGGCTCGCTACTGCGTAAGGGTGAACGAGTGTTGCTTGGGGGAGGTCCGGGTGCAGTCGAGGCCATCGAAAATGCCGGCGCTATTCTGTCCGGGCGTTCCGACGAACATGCTCACGGTGATTCAGCTATTCACAAAATGAATAGCGAAACTAATCAGGAAACTGATCAGGGGTTTGACGTAGTCATGGTTGGGTATCACGCAACATTTGATTACCGCGGTTTGACGATGCTGTCTAACGCGGTGCGTGATGGTGCGCGACTGATTGCAACCAATGACGATGCAACTTATCCAACACCTCATGGGTTGATTCCTGGTGGCGGATCAATCTTGGCGGCAGTATCTGCTGCTTGCGGAGTTGAAGCAATCATCGCGGGCAAGCCTCACAAGCCGATGGCGGATTTGGTGCGCAAAGTTTTGGGTGTTGACGATCTCTCAAATGCGTGGATGGTGGGTGACAGGCCATCAACAGACGGATTATTTGCACAAACCGTCGGCTGCAAGTTTGCTCAAGTTCTTACTGGGATCTCGTCGGTAGATGATTCGAGCAATGTTGCAAACCGACAAGCAGATGTGTTTGCTGATCTCGCTAGTTTCGCCAAGATGATCGTTGGTTCGTAGGCAGATGTCGAAAGTGCGTTTGCGATTAGATACATGGTTAGTCAAGCAAGGGATTGCGACGGATGTAGGAAACGCCAAAACTTTGATCGATCAGGGTTTGATCTTGGTGAACGGATCAATCGCGCTGACGGATAATCGGATGATTGCCAATTCCGACATTGTGTTGTTGTCGACACCAGCACGATTTGTTTCGCGTGGTGGAGAAAAACTTGAGGCGGCGTTGCTCTCATTTGGAGTTGAATTGGATGACAAGCGCGTATTGGACGTGGGTGCGTCGACGGGAGGGTTCACCGATTGTGTTCTACAACGAGGCGCGGGCGAAGTCACTTCGCTAGATGTTGGCAAGTCACAATTACATGATCGTTTGGTTCGTGATCCGCGAGTCAAGGTGCTCGACTCGACGAATGCACGATCCATGACGACTGCCCTAGTCGGCGAGTTTGATCTGGTAGTAGCAGATCTCTCCTTTATTTCATTGCGCCAAGTTGCAACCGCACTATGCAAAGTGCTCCGTCCACATGGAGACATGATCTTGCTTGTGAAGCCGCAGTTTGAAGCCGAAAAGTCCGAAGTCGACAAGGGTTCTGGTGTGATTAGAGATGCCGAAATTCATCAACGCACGATTGATCAAGTAGTCAAAGCCTTCGAATCGCAGGGGATGAAGCAGTCAGGTCTTATCGAGTCACCATTGCGTGGGGCTGATGGAAATACAGAATTCTTGCTTCATCTGCGCAGGGAATCTGCAGGTGGTACGCACTCTGTGAGTCCGGTTGAGTAGGTTGGCAGTCATGGAGGCGCGCCGATGAAATCCATTTTTGTGGTAGCCCACCACACACGCGGCGAGATAGCCCAGTTGCTGACCGATTTGGAAACCTGGTGCACCAAATATGGCCATAACTTATGGATGTTGCCTGCTGACGCAAATGCGAGAGGGTGCGAGCATCTTGCAAGCGAGCGAGCGGCGATGGATGCCGACATCGTGTTGTCGTTGGGTGGTGACGGGACAGTGTTGCGTGCAGTTCATCTGTTGGATGGCGCTCCAGTGCCCATTCTCGGTGTCAATGTTGGAACGCTTGGCTATTTGACCGAAATAGATCCATCCGAATGCATCGCGTCGTTACAGCGCTGGGTCGATGGTCGACAAGATGAAGATTTTATTATTGATAAGCGCATGATGTTGACTGTTCTGCTGAAGCGAGCAGATGGAAACACCGATCTTTCGTGGCGAGCGCTCAACGAAGCCGTACTCGAAAAACAACAGTCTGGTCACACGGTGTGGCTAGACGTTGTCATTAACTCTGAATTGTTTGCTACATACTCTGCAGATGGTTTGATCGTCTCGACGCCAACTGGAAGTACCGCATACTCAATGTCGGCTCGTGGTCCGGTTGTATCACCGCGACATCGTGCTCTACTTGTTACGCCGGTGTCTCCACATATGTTGTTTGATCGAGCTCTTGTGCTCGACCCGCACGAGTCGCTATTGATTGAAGTTGTCGGTACACGACCGGTAGATATGGCACTCGACGGACGCAAGGTGATGAGTTTGACACAAGGCGATGTCGTGAGTTTCGCACCAGACACGTGCACTGCAGAGTTCTTGCGTTTTAAGACGCCAAAATTTCATCAGATCGTGCGCACAAAATTTGGCCTCGGTGATGATTGATGCTCAGTGAATTACACATTGAAAATCTCGGAGTAATCGAAAAACTTGATCTGACTATTGGCGAAGGGCTCGTTGCTTTGACGGGCGAAACTGGCGCAGGTAAGACAATGCTTGTTGAAGCAATTGACTTGCTCGTAGGAGGGAGGGCCGATGCGTCCGTTGTTCGAACCGGATGCGAAGAGGCTCGAGTAGAAGGTCGATTTGTTACTGAAGAGAGCGAAGTAATTTTGTGTCGAGTTGTACCTGTCACTGGTCGATCGCGTGCGTATGTGAATGGTCGACTTGCAACCGTTGCACAACTTGCAGAATATGGCGCTGGGCTTGTTGATCTGCATGGGCAGCATGCTCACCAAAGTTTGTTAGGAACTTCTGCTCAAAGGCTGGCCCTCGATCACTTTTGTGGAGTTGACCTAGAACCATTACGCAACTCTCGTGCGCGTTTGACAGAAATTGAAGCGTTGCTTGCAACGCTTGGTGGCGATGAACGCGCACGTGCGCGAGAAATTGATCTCTTGAGATTTCAGGTAAAAGAGATTACCGACGCAAATTTGCAGAGTCCCACTGAAGATGAAGAACTCTCTCGTTCGGAGGATCTACTGGCCGATGCCGTGGCTCATCGTGAGGCTCTGTATGCAGCAGCTTCGGCTTTGCAAGATGACGATGGGGCGAGCGATGGCGTTGGTAAGTCAGTCGCAGCGATTAGCCACCGCGAGACATTTGCGTTACTCGTTGAGCGACTCAAGAACGTACAAGCCGAGATTGATGATGTCGCGCGAGAGATGCGTGATGTAGCCGAATCGATCGAGGAGGATCCCGCCAAATTGGACGAGGTTCGACAACGCCGACACTTGCTGGTTGACCTGCGACGTAAATATGGGGAATCACTGAGTGAAGTGATTGCGTATGGGTCTGATAGTGGACTGCGCCTCAACGAACTGGAGGGTTTCGAAGCTCGTGCAGCAACATTGGATACCGATCGCTCCGCTGCGATACAACAGCTTCGTTCTGCAGAAAAGGTTGTAGGCGAAGCTCGAAGAGCTTCAGCACCTAAATTGGCAAAGGCGGTACAGCAGCATCTGCGCACGTTGGCAATGGCGCATGCGATTGTTGATGTTTCGGTTGGCGATGACCCTGGTGACGATGTCGCATTTTTACTTGCCGCAAATCCCGGTTCGCCTCCATTGCCGCTCACAAAAGTTGCGTCAGGTGGTGAGTTGGCTCGCACAATGTTGGCGCTCAGATTGGTTCTCACTGAGGGACCGGCAACTTTAGTTTTCGACGAAGTGGATGCCGGAATTGGTGGGGAAGCCGCTGTGGCTGTGGCCGGCGCATTGGCACAACTAGGTCAACGACATCAAGTTTTAGTGGTCACCCATCTTGCCCAGGTGGCTGCGGCTGCTCAGCGGCAGATTAAAGTTTCAAAAACAGTGAAGTCAAAACAGACTTTTGCTGAAGCCTATGAATTGGGTGAACAGGAGCGCGTTGGAGAGATCGCGCGCATGCTTTCGGGTGGAATGGCTGAGGAATCTGCCCTGAACTATGCCTCGGAACTCCTCAAAGCTTCAAATGAACGTTCGAATGGCCAGGGGCGTTCACGCCGCTAGCCCCCTTTGAGGGTATGCTTATCTTCCGTCGTGGAGTATCTGGTCCCAGTCGGGAGCTCTCCGCACAGAGACGGGAGTAACTAATGCCAAAGCATGTGTTTGTAACAGGTGGCGTTGCAAGTTCGCTCGGCAAAGGTCTCACTGCTTCCTCGCTTGGTCGGTTGCTTAAAATGCGTGGTCTTAGAGTGACGATGCAAAAGTTGGATCCTTACATCAATGTCGATCCAGGCACTATGAATCCGTTTGAGCACGGAGAAGTTTTTGTTACTGATGATGGTGGTGAGACCGATCTTGATCTTGGTCACTATGAACGTTTTATCGATGAAAATCTGACACGCTCGTCCAACGCGACGACGGGAAGTATCTATCAGGCGGTCTTGGCAGCGGAGCGCCGTGGCGACTATCTAGGTCGCACTGTGCAGGTCATTCCACATGTCACTGATGAGATCAAACGTCGCATTCAGCGTCTGGCTACAGATGATGTCGACGTGGTGATTACTGAAGTTGGAGGAACCGTTGGAGACATCGAAATTCTGCCTTTCCTTGAAGCCATCCGCCAATACAAAAATGAAGTTGGTCGTGACAATATCTGTTACGTGCATGTGACATTGGTGCCATTTATTGGTCCAAGTGGCGAGCAGAAGACAAAACCAACACAACATAGCGTCACCGAACTGCGATCGCGCGGGATTCAGCCCGACTTGATCGTTTGTCGTAGTGATGAGCCGATCAGCGATCAATTGAAGCGCAAAATTTCCGGGCAATGCGACGTCGATCAAAAGAATGTCATCAATGCAGCCGATGTCAAAAACATTTATGAATTGCCATTGATCTTGCATGATGAAGGTCTTGATACCCAGATTTGTGAAGTTTTAAAAATAGATGCCCCACTTGACTTGACTCCATGGCGGCAACTGGTATCGAGGGTTGAAGCATCAACTTCTCCGGTCAGAATTGGACTCATCGGGAAATATGTTCAATTGCAAGATGCATATCTTTCCGTTGTAGAAAGTTTGAAGCATGCTGGGTTTCATCACGGAGCGAAAGTCGAGGTCGTGTGGATCCAGGCTGAAGATGTCGAAGGTTTGCTTGCCGACGATCGGATGACGACGCTGGATGGAATTGTTATTCCAGGTGGATTTGGCCCACGAGGCATAGAGGGCAAGATCAGGGCTGCGGAGTTTGCCAGAGAAAACTTAATTCCTTGTCTTGGGCTGTGCTTGGGGATGCAGGTAATGACGGTTGAGTTTGCGCGACATGTGCTGGGATTGGAAGATGCCAACTCAACAGAGTTTGATCTGTCTACTCAACATCCTGTGATTGACATCATGAACGATCAGAGGGACGTCACTGATAAGGGTGGAACGATGCGTCTTGGTGCGTACTACGCAGTGCTCACCCCGGGAACCAAAGTTGCAAATGCTTACGGTGAGCCTGTTGTGAGTGAACGACATCGTCACCGCTACGAATTTAATGCGACCTACAGGAGTCGTTTTGAAGAAGCAGGTTTCATTTGCAGTGGAACGTCACCGGATAAACGCCTCGTCGAGTTCATCGAATTACAGGGTCATCCATTTTGGGTCGGAACGCAAGCGCATCCCGAATTTAAGAGTCGTCCTGATAGGCCTCATCCATTGTTTCGCGAAATGATCGGCGCAGCGCTCGCTCGTCGCGCACTCACTGAAAGTACTTCGCGATCTGCCGACCGCGCGGCTTCAGCAGACGCTAAGCCGTAGACCCATCGGACAATATTTCTGATGGCGCGTTTCGAGCGCATCTCACGAACTGTTCTGCACGAGTGGGTGTTGTGGAAGCTAGTACAGAGTCGCTTTCGGTCTCCTCGTGGGGAGGAATTCGTACGCACATATGTTGAGTCGCCAGGTGCCACCGGCATAGTTCCGATTCGCGTCGACTCGAATGGGCGATTTGAGGTGGTGTTGGTGCGTCAGTATCGACCGGCTCTCGACGCCTACAGCCTCGAGATTCCAGCAGGAATGAGGGATGTGGCGGGGGAAGATCCACAAGCTACGGCGTTGCGAGAATTGCAAGAAGAGACTGGTTACACGTCTCTTGATGTACGACTACTTGGTCAAATTTTGCAGGCTCCCGGTATCACGAATGCGACAGTACAGCTCTACCTCGCAGTTGGATTAACTGAAGTCGCGATGGATCGGCATGGCCCAGAAGAAGATGACATGACCGTTGAGGTGCTGCTACTCGACGATGCATTGCGAATGATCGAAACGGGTGAGATCGACAACGCGATGGCGGTGGTTGGCCTGCTACGTGCAGATCGATTACTTCGCACAGAGAGAATGCCTAGCGTATGACGAGTCTGAGCGACCGCGAACGCTTCCTGACATGGATGCGCGTTGAACAGGGCAGATCGGATCGGACTATCGAGGCATACGGAAGAGACATTGCTCAATATGAGTCGCATCTTCTCGGCGCAAAGTCAACATCGCGGGTAGTTAAGGCAGCACAGATTGAGAAGTATGTGGGGCAATTGCGAGCGAATGAACGTGCGCCAAAAAGTATCGCCCGACAGTTTGCCGCAATTCGCATGTTCCACCGCTTCATGCTCGATGAGGGTTTACGCTCCGATAATCCAACTGCTTTTATAGATGGCGTCAAGGTTCCTGCAGGAATACCTAAAGCATTGAGTGAGCAGGAAGTTGAATTGCTCTTGAACGCAGTGACCGGTGTTGATTCGTTGGCAGTGCGTGATCGTGCATTGCTTGAATTCTTGTATGCGACCGGCGCCCGTGTCTCGGAAGCTTGTGGACTTTCGATGAGCGATGTCGACATGGAGAGCAACGTCGCACGAGTCTTCGGTAAAGGTTCCAAGGAAAGAATCGTTCCATTCGGAAGACATGCAAAAGAAGCGCTCGAGGCTTGGTTGGGTGCTGGAGGAAGACCCATGTTGTGTCCGCAGCAGTGGGCAAAACGTGATCACGCTGACGCAGTGTTTCTTGGCGTGCGCGGTACACGTTTATCACGTCAGGCCGCGTGGGGCATTGTGCGTAAATATGCGATGTTGGCTGGTATTAAAAGCGAACTTTCACCTCACGTTCTCAGACATTCGTGCGCCACTCACATGTTGGTACACGGAGCCGATTTGCGTATCGTGCAAGAGCTACTTGGGCATGCATCGGTGAGCACGACCCAGGTGTACACGAAGGTCGATAACGAGGTGCTATTTGAGATGTATCGCGAGTCGCACCCGCGCGCTCGGGTGAAGGTTCGTCAGTGAGTAAGGCTGTACACCTGGCTAAACGCTTCGTGCTTTCCCTTGTCCCTTCACAAGTGGAAGAGATCGAGCGTCAGTGGGTCCATTCGGTGCTTTCGCTGGATGAGTTTGATTTATGGAACAAAATGATGGTGCAGGATCGACGGCACAGCGTTTTGGTCGGTCGGCGTTTCGTAAAGTATCGACCAACTGCTTCGCATGTCGAGATTGCTGGGGCGTTGTTGCATGATGTGGGCAAGTCTGCTTCGCGTCTTGGTACTTTGGCCCGAGTGTTTGCAACGCTGGTAGGCCCTCGCACGAAGCGCTTGCGCCAATATCACAATCACGAAAACATTGGTGCAGAAATGCTTCGATCCATCGGTAGTGATGAGATAACCATCTCTATGGTTGAAGGATCATGCGTTAGTGGATTAAAAGATGCGCTCGACAGAGCAGACGATATTTAGCAACTACATACGTTGTAGTAGTTATTTACTTGGGTAAAGACCGATTGCGCTGTGCGCCCGAGCAAGTGTTGCTTGAGCGACTTTTGATGCACGCTCTTTACCAAGTGCGAGCAATTTGCCCAGTTCGGCCGGGTCTGCCATCAGTTCGTGGTAACGCGTCTGAATAGGTCGCAGCATTTCGGCAACAGCCTCACCGGTGTCCTGTTTGAGTTTTCCGTACTGGGTATACGTAGTCGCTAGTGAGGCCGGCGATTCGTTTGTGACTGCTGCGAGTATCTCGAGCAAGTTGCTCACACCTGGTTTGCGCTCGCGGTCAAACTCCACTTCGTTATCGCTGTCAGTGACGGCGCGCTTAAACTTTTTGATAATCGCTGCTGGGTCGTCGAGGAGATAGATGATTCCAGCTTCGCCATCACCAGACTTACTCATCTTTTTAGTCGGATCTTGAAGATCCATCACTCGTGCACCGGTCGGTGGAGTTACGGCCTTGGGCACAACAAATGTGTCTCCGAAGCGATGGTTGAAGCGCAGAGCAATGTCGCGAGTTATCTCGATGTGCTGTCGCTGATCGTCGCCGACAGGAACCTCTGCCGCATCGTAGAGCAAAATATCTGCAGCTTGTAGAGCGGGGTAGGTGAAGAGTCCAGCAGATACAAAATCGGCTTCTCGCTTGGCTGACTTATCTTTAAATTGGGTCAT
>DFDK01000042.1:10937-15208 GCA_002367695.1 Acidimicrobium sp. UBA3029
ACAAAAACTGTGGCGATCTGAGGATCGAGCCCTACGGCAAATAATATTGCTGCTAATTGCAGCGTTTGCTTGCCGAGCACACCAGGAGTGTCGGTGATTGTTAAAGCATGGAGATCGACGATGCCATGAAAAACGTCGTTTGCGTGCTGTCCCGACACCCAATTACTAAGCGCGCCAAGATAGTTGCCGAGATGGACTTCTCCGGTCGGTTGAATGCAGGAAAGGACTCTGGCCACGTCATTACGCTAGTGCAAACAATCGAGTAAAGGTCTGTTTGATATATCCTTATGCGCGATGGCATACGAGGTAAACACCCCGGTCTTTGATGGCCCGTTTGATTTGCTTTTGCATCTCATTTTGCAAGAAGAAGTCGATATTCACGAAGTGTCACTTCTGCGCATCGTCGAGGCATATCTCGTTGAAGTGCAGCGGATGCAAATTTTTGACTTGGAAATTGCAACCGAATTTTTGCTCATCGCAGCAACTCTTGTTGAGCTAAAGACTCGCAGGTTGCTACCTGGCAAGGCTGATATGGACCTTGATGAAGAGCTTGCTCTCTGGGAAGAGCGAGATTTACTACTTGCTCGCTTGTTGGACTGCAAAACATTCAAAGATGTGGCTGGTGTATTCAGCCAACTCGTAGAAAAAGCAGGTTTGAGCTTTGCGCGGATGGCTGGACCAGATGAACGTTTCGCGGAGTTGATGCCTGATCTCTTGGAGGGCGTAACTCCAGTCAGATTGCAGCGCGCTTTTATACGCGCAGTCGAACCGAAGCCGCCAACGACAATCGATCTCTTTCACGTGGCTCCTATTCGAGCAAGCGTGGCCGATGCACTGATGGAGTTGCTCGATGTCTTACCAAGTCTTGGGCGTGTCACGTTTTCGCAACTCACTGAAGCTATCCACGATCGCATTGAAGTCGTATGCCGATTTTTGGCGATACTCGAGTTGTACAAGCAGGGTCGAGTAGATCTTGAGCAGAGCGACAAGTTTGGTGACATACAGGTGCTGTGGACTGGCGGCAATGACGTTGGATTTGAAGCAGTCTTCAACATTGATGATTATGAAGGATGATTTTGAAATGAAAGGTATTGCAAATGTCTGATCAGAGTTTTGACAATCAAGTAGAGCATGAAGAGTCGGAGATCAGCGCGGATATTGTGCGCGCACTTGAAGGAATCCTGCTCGTTGCAATGGAGCCGGTCGATCCTGCGTTGCTTGCGCAATTGCTTGAGCAACCACTAGCGGTAGTGGAAGGTCTCTGCGAACGTTTATCGATGGTTTACGCCGAGGCAGGGCATGGTTTTCAACTGGTCAAAGTAGCTGGTGGATATCGTTTTCAATCGCACCCTGATGTGTCGGCTTATGTGGAGCGATTTGTGCTCGACAGCCAGCAAGCTCGTATTTCGTCTGCAGCTTTAGAAACCCTCGCGATCATTGCGTATAAGCAACCACTTTCACGACAGCAGGTTGCTTCTATCCGTGGAGTTGATCCCGATGCGGTGATGCGCACATTGCAGGCCCGCGGTTATATCACTGAAGTATCTCGCGATGATGGTCCTGGTCAGGCAATTTTGTTCGGAACCACAGCAATGTTTCTTGAACGTCTCGGGCTGGACTCGTTAGCCTCGTTGCCTCCGATTGCCGACTTTATTCCACCTGCAGAAGTTGTAGAGGCTCTTGAACAAGGATTGCGTATTGTCCCTTCAAACCCAATGGGTGCTTCTCGGAACGAAGTAGAGGGATAGTTATTTCTTCATCAACGCCGGGAGGCGACGATCACTTATACGAAGGCGAACGTCTCCAAAAAGTGTTGGCTCGCCATGGATGGGGTAGTCGTCGCGCCTGTGAAGAACTCATTGCACAGGAACGAGTAACAGTAAATGGGGAGACTGCAGTCTTGGGTCGAAGGGTTGAGGTGGAAGTTGATCTGATAGAGATTGATGGCGCACCAGTTGGCGTTCGTCCTGATGTGGTCTATTACTTGCTGAACAAGCCCATTGACGTGATCTCAACGGCCATTGATACCCATGGCCGTGAGACCGTAGTTGATCTCGTTCCGTTGGAACCTCGGGTGTTTCCTGTTGGTCGACTCGATGCCGACTCGGAAGGTTTATTGCTACTTACCAACGATGGCGAACTTACCAATCGAATTACCCATCCGAGTTATGGTTTGGAAAAAGAGTATCTCGTGCATGTTGAATGTTCATCTGCTGGCGTAAACAACACTGCCTTAAGTCGGATGCGCAATGGCATCGAGTTGGATGATGGATTGACTGCACCTGCGGATGTCAGCCAATTACAGCCGGGTGTATTGCGCGTGGTTATTCATGAGGGAAGAAACCGACAGATTCGTCGCATGTGTGAGGAAGTTGGCTACCCGGTTGCACGTCTGGTACGCGTTCGTATTGGCCCCTTGGTCGATAGGCACCTGCTGCCAGGTGAATGGAGGCATCTCACGAATGCTGAAGTCAGACTGTTAATTGAATCGGTTGCTCAGTAGACCACGAGTAGAATTACCAATTGTGATGCAAAAACGGGCGAATGTCTTCGGTCTTGGCTTGATTGGTGGATCACTTGGACTCGCACTTTCGAGTAGGGGATGGCACGTTACTGGATGTGACTCTGTCGGTGACATTGAGAGCCAGGCGTTGTCGCTTGGAATCATTCATCAGATTGGTGTGGACAGGGATGCAGCGATCACGTTTGTGGCGACGCCCGTTTCATCTGTTGGGGAGCAGGTAGTACGAGCATTGGCTGAGACAACTGGTTTGGTGACTGATGTTGGCGGCGTAAAGGCTCATCTTGTTGGACAGATCAATGACCCCCGATTTATTGGTGGGCACCCTATGGCTGGAAGTGAACTCATTGGTTTAGATGGAGCAGATCCCAAATTATTTGAGGGTGCTGTTTGGGTGTTGACACCTTCTGTGGGTATTTCCGACAGCAACTTCGAACAAGTGGCTGGAGTTGTGACCGAACTTGGCTCAGAAATTGTTGTGCTTGACGCACAGCGACATGACCAACTTGTTGCAATTGTGAGTCACCTTCCACATCTAACAGCAGCAGCATTGATGGGGTTGGCGAGTGAGAGGTCAGAAGAGCACGTTGCGGTCTTGCGACTGGCTGCAGGTGGCTTTAGGGACATGACCCGAGTCGCATCTGGGCATCCTGCGATCTGGATCGACATATGTAGAGAAAACCGAGATGCAATTGTGATCGCACTCGATGGGCTCATTGAAGGGCTTGTCCAAATGAAACAGATTGTGGAACAAGGTGACTCCTTAGAACTGATGAAGCGTTTGCAGCAATCTCGCATTGCGCGGTCTAATTTGCCAAGTCGTGTTCGTGATCTGATGGATGTTATTGAAGTCAGAGTTCCAATTCCTGACCGATCTGGCGCAGCTGCAGAGATATTTACTCTGGCCGCTGAACTAGGAGTCAACATTGCAAACTTCGAAGTTGCTCACTCGGTTGAGGGCGAACGTGGAGTATTGGTACTTGTAGTTGAGCAGTCCAGTCAGGATGTGTTTCGTGGCGGTCTGATTGCTCGTGGGTTTAGACCGATATTGCAACAGATTTCATGACACAACAGGGCGAGTATGCAGTCGTTGTAAAAAGTGGAGCGCTTGATGCTGTCGCTACGGTTCCGGGGTCAAAGTCGATTGCGCATCGGGCTCTGATATGTGCAGCATTGGCACGTGGAGACTCGACGATCAAAGGGTTACCAGTCGGTGATGACACGCAAGCGATGTTGCAGGGCCTCATGATGCTTGGTACAACTTTTTCGCTTGACGGTGCTGATGCCCATATTGCAGGATCTATTGATTTGGATCGTATGGATGCGTCCACGGTAGATGCCAATTTGGCTGGAACTACGGCTCGTTTTCTCACCGCCATTGGCGCATTACGTCGAGGCGCAATAACGGTGACGGGTAATGAATCATTGCGCAGTCGGCCGATGAAGGATTTGCATCTTGCGTTAGAACAACTGGGCGCCGGTATTTCGTGGCAAAACGAAAAATATTGTTTGCCCGTTACGGTTCGGCGAGGCAAGTCTTACTCTCATTCGGTTCAAGTTGCAGCTGATACTTCATCGCAATTTGTTACGTCATTGATGCTCATTGCGCCAATGTTGGATAAGGGATTGACAATTGAACTGACTGGAAACATCGTTTCGCTTCCGTACATTGCAATGTCTGCATCGGTGATGAAGTCATTTGGCGCAAATGTACGTATTTTGGATGAGCGCAACATTGTGATTGATGGCG
>DFDK01000091.1:0-21936 GCA_002367695.1 Acidimicrobium sp. UBA3029
ATCGTTGGCGCAGCCTTAATTGTCTGGTCGATCAACGAGATCTGCTCTGGCGTTGCGTCGCTACGCACAAACACAATCATCTCGACGTCTCCGCGCCATTGAACCAACAAATTGTCAAACGCGCGTTGGATCAAAAACGTTGCACCCACCAACAGCAGCGCAATGGCCGACGTAAGAATGGCCGCGACAGTAAGCGTGAGATTTCGCCTAAAACTTGCCCACATTTCGCGAAATGCGTATGCAATGCGGGCGATCATTCGTATACCCCGCGCTCTTGGTCGCGCACAATGACACCGCGGTCAAGTTGAATAACGCGCTTACGCATTGCATTCACCACGCGATGATCGTGCGTTGCCATCACCACTGTGGTGCCAGTGCTATTGATCTCTTCCAACAGCGCCATGATGCCCTCGCCCGTTGCTGGGTCGAGGTTGCCGGTTGGCTCATCGGCCAACATGATGAGCGGTCTATTAACAAATGCACGCGCGATCGACACACGTTGTTGCTCTCCGCCCGACAACTGCTCTGGAAAGCGATCTTCCTTGCCAGCAAGACCAACTAACTCGAGCACTACTGGCACCTGACGATTGATCACATGTCGAGGCTTACCAATGACCTCGAGTGCAAACGCAACATTTTCAAAAACAGTCTTGTTGGGCAACAACTTGTAGTCCTGAAATACGTTGCCCATGTTGCGGCGCAGATACGGAATCCGCGACTCGGCCATCTCATTGACATTTTGCCCAGCAACCCACACGGCGCCACGCTCGGGCTGCTCTTGACGATTAATCAGTCGCAACAACGTCGATTTGCCAGATCCGGATGGTCCAACCAAAAATACGAAGGCGCCTTTAGCGATACCGAAACTTGCATCCCGTACGGCCACCGTGTCGGTGCCGTACCTCTTGGTCACACTTTCCAAACGGATCATGGGGCCCCTTCCAGGCGACGAAAAGTCAGTTTAGTTTATGAATCGGAGTTTGCACGGCGCCACCTCAAGTAGCCCTCCATGAAGAGATTTAGATCTCCGTCGAGAACCCCAGCAATGTTTCCGCTCTCAATCTCGGTGCGCACATCTTTCACCATCTGATACGGCTGCATGACATACGAGCGAATCTGGCTACCCCAGCCAATAGCCGATGGCTTGCCTGCAATTTTTTTCATTGCAGCGTCACGCTCTTCTTCGATTCGAGATGCAACCATCGTCTTGAGACGCTTCAAGGCACTTTCGCGGTTTTGTAATTGTGAACGTTCTTGCTGAGACGATGCAACTAGGCCTGTCGGTTCGTGAATGAGTCGCACGGCAGACGAAGTCTTGTTGACATGCTGGCCACCGGCACCAGATGCCCGGAACACTTCCATCCGAATATCCGTTTCATTAATTTCAACGTCGGCTTCTTCGAGGATTGGCCATACTTGCACACTGGCAAAACTTGTTTGACGTCGACCCTGGTTGTCGAACGGGCTAATTCGTACCAAACGATGCGTGCCACGCTCAGATGTAAGTAACCCATATGCGTATCTGCCCCGCACCGTGAAGTCGGCCGACAAAATACCTGCTTCGGTGCCAAGTGAGATATCTCCAATCTCAATACCAAAATTGCTGCGTTCCGCCCATCGCGTATACATACGCAAGAGCATCTCGCTCCAGTCTTGGGCATCGACACCGCCGTCTTTTGCGTTGATCTGCACAATTGCATCCATCTCATCGTGTACGCCGGTAAACAGACTGCGCAACTCAAGCGCATCAAGTTTTGTGCGCACGCCGTTGATGCCATTTTCGAGATCTGGTTCTTGGCTTGCATCGTCGATTTCGCGCGCCATTTCGTGCAGCACCTCAAGATCGTCTACTGATCCAGATAGCTGTGCAAATTCGTCCAGGTCTGCTTTGAGATTGACGTATTCGGTATTCACTTTTTTGGCATTGTCTTGGTCGTCCCACAAATCTGGTCGAGCAACATCAATCTCGAGAACCTTCATTCGCTCGCCGCCATCTTCGACCTTTAGATAGACAAAGGCTTCGCTAACACGTCGCCGAATTTCGGTAAGGTCGTTGGAAAAATCGCGCATAGTGAATAGAGGAAAATTAGTTGCGCCCGTGGCACAACTTGTACTTCTTGCCCGAACCGCAAGGGCACACCGCGTTGCGCGGCGTTGTCGACCAGTCATCGGCCGACTTGACAATCGTCTTAGGTGCTGGCTCAGACTGTATCGGCACGCCAGTTTCTGCTGCAGCAATCTCGGCAAAGCTACCGTCGGCCTCGGTATCAAACGATGATTCTTGAAGATTGCTCACATGCAACACAGGCGATTCATTTTTCACAACCTGCACATGCATTACGTATTTGACAAAATCTTGAGCAATACCCTTCATCAGGGTTCCGAACATCTCAAAACCTTCACGTTGCCATTCGGTGAGTGGATCTTTTTGACCCATCGCCCGCAAGTTGATGCCCTCTTGGAGATAGTCCATCTCCTCGAGGTGTTCGCGCCAACGCTGATCGATAATGCGGAGCATCACCTGACGCTCAATCTCACGCATAGTCGTCTCGCCCATTTCTGTTTCTCGGGCCGCATAAAAAATTGACGCATCTGCCATCACGAGGTCGTACATCTCGTCTGTATCTGCACACTGCTCAAGACGGTGACTAGTCACTGTTGATGGCCAAAATGAAACGAGTTCGAGAGCCAAACCGTCTAGATCCCATTCATCGTTTGCATCTGACACACAATGACTATCGATCAACGAGTCAACGGCTTCTGCCAAATATTCCATTGCCGCAACTTTGAGATCGAGCCCTTCGAGAATCTGGTCGCGGCGTTGATAAATAATCTTGCGCTGCTCGTTCATTACTTCGTCGTATTTGAGAACGTTTTTGCGAATCTCGCCGTTGCGTTGTTCGACTGTTGTTTGAGCGCGCTCAATGGCCTTTGTCACCATCTTGGCTTCAATCGCTTCGTCGTCTGGCAGTGCTCGCCCCATCACCCAACTCAATGCCCCAGTTGCGAACAGGCGCATAAGTTCGTCGTCGAGGCTTAAGTAAAAACGGCTCTCGCCCGGATCGCCCTGTCGGCCAGAACGACCCCGCAACTGATTATCGATACGTCGCGACTCGTGGCGCTCAGTGCCAAGCACATAAAGTCCACCAACACTTCGTACTTTGTCGCCCTCGATCTTGCACGAAGCCATGAACTCATCCAACGAATCGGCGTAGCGCTTTTGTGCTGCCGCGCGAGCTTGGCGATATTCGTCGGGCATTTGTTCGAGCGGTATTGCCAAAGCAAATTCATCAAGCAGCGTGTCTGGATCAAAGCCCTCTTGCAATACCTTCGCACGAGCAAGCCCCTCTGGATTTCCGCCGAGCATAATGTCGACTCCGCGGCCAGCCATGTTGGTCGCAACGGTGACACTGCCCATGCGGCCAGCCTGCGTAACAATTGAAGCTTCGCGCGTGTGCTGCTTGGCATTAAGAACTTCGTGTTTAATGCCGTGCTTATCGAGTTCGCGTGACAGCAATTCGCTCTTCTCGACACTGACAGTACCAACCAATACTGGTTGCCCTTTTTTGTATTTCTCTTCAATATCAGCAACAACCGTCTTAAACTTTGCGGCTTCGGTCTTAAAAATTAAGTCAGGCTGGTCGATACGCACCATCTCACGATTGGTTGGGATGGACACAACCTGCAATTCGTAGGTGCTCATCAACTCTGCTGCCTCAGTTTGTGCAGTACCGGTCATCCCGGAAAGCTTGTCGTACATGCGGAAATAGTTTTGCAATGTCACAGTCGCAAGCGTTTGATTTTCTTCCTTGATCTTGACACCCTCTTTGGCCTCCACCGCTTGGTGAATACCTTCGCTCCAACGACGACCTTCAAGAATTCGGCCCGTAAATTCATCGACGATTTTTACTTCACCATCTTGAATGATGTAGTCCTTATCGCGCTGATACAACACCGCAGCTTTGAGCGCTACTTGCAATTGGTGCACCAAGTTTTGCTGTACTTCGTCATACAGGTTGGCGATGCCAAGTTGCTGTTCTACCTTTTCAATACCGGCCTCAGTCGGCACGACGACACGCTTGTCTTCTTCGACTTCATAGTCACTGTCGCGCTTGAGCGATCTCACGATCGAGGCAAATTGGTAATACGACTTAGCTGCATCGGCGATACGTCCAGAAATGATCAATGGAGTTCGAGCTTCGTCAATCAAGATCGAGTCAACTTCGTCAACAATTGCAAAGTAATGACCGCGCTGAACTTTCTCTTGCTTAGTACCAGCCATGTTGTCACGCAAATAATCAAAACCAAATTCGTTGTTTGTACCGTAAGTGATGTCGGCCAAGTAGTCGATGCGCTTCTCTGCCGCAGATGTACGCATGCCGGGAATCACGAGCCCAACTTCAAGACCAAGCCAACGGTGGATACGACCCATCCACTCCGAGTCGCGTTGGGCCAGATAATCGTTAGTGGTTACTAGGTGAACACCTTTACCCGGCAACGCATTGAGATATGCAGGCAAAGTTGACACGAGCGTCTTACCTTCGCCCGTGCGCATCTCTGCGATCCAGCCAGCATGCAACGCAGCTCCGCCCATCATCTGCACGTCGTAGTGGCGCTGGCCAATAACTCGTAAAGAAGCTTCGCGAACCACAGCAAACGCTTCGACCAATAAGTCATCGGTGTCTTCACCGCGCTCAATACGCGATCGAAACTCAGCGGTCTTGCCTTTTAGCTCCTGATCCGACAACGCATGTATCTCTGGTTCTTGAGCGTTGATATCGGGAATGATGTCGGCCAAAGCCTTGACCTTTTTGCCCTCACCAGCACGAAGAATGCGATCAAGAAGTGCCATAAGACCCTGAATCCTACCTTCGGAGGTCGTGCCTGAGAGCGCTTGCAACCGCCACACAGGTCACCTGCCGAGCACCCACCTTATGCAATGCGTCTGCAGCACACCGCAGAGTTGTACCCGTCGTAACCACATCATCGACAACAATTACATGGCTGTTAACCCGCATTTTGCGCGCCGAGTACACAGAACCCCGCAAGCGCTGTTCACGAGATGCCCCCGTTTGCACATTCGTCGAGACCTTGATTAGAAGTCGCCTGCACGGCACATCGAGCACTCTGGCCAATCGGCGAGCAAGAAGTTCTGCCTGATCGTGACCACGTCGACGAACTCGTGCGGTGCTGGTCGGTGCCCAAGTCACCATATCGAAATCAGTTGAGTTGCTCAGCAAACCCTGATGAGGTCGTTGATAAATTCGTTGCGCCAACAATTCTGCTAGCACCGTAACCACTTGTCGGCGATTGCGGTACTTGAGATTCAATATCAATCGGCGTGCGATGCCCTCATACGCAACAGCTACTACTGCTGCATCGCACTCGGGTTGCGCCATTGCAAACAGTTGTGTCCGGCATTTGACGCACAGCACCCGAGCTTGACTACCACACGCCTCGCAACGCTGCCTGTACAACATTTACACCTCCGTACCATTAGTGTTTGCGCGTGGCAAATTATTTTCTTGCACCGCTCAAAGATCGCCCGATCGAGCGACTGACCAGATGTGTGTTTGGGCTTGCACTTTTCGGAACCGGAATTGGCATGCAAAAAGCCGGCAATCTGGGTTTGCCGCCGTGGGACGTGTTTCACGATGGCGTGAGCAAGATCATCGGTTTACCCTTTGGTCGCACCATTGTGCTCACGAGTGCGTTCGTCATGTTGCTCTGGATTCCACTCCGCCAAGCGCCAGGACTCGCCACCATTTTGAACGCTGTTGAGGTAGGAATTACAGCCGACATCTTTCTTTCAATCGTTCCCGAAGCACACGCAATGCCACTGCGAATATTTTTAATGCTTGGCGGAATCGTGGTGACCGGAATTGGTTCTGGTTTTTACATCGGCGCAGGTCTTGGACCTGGACCACGTGATGGCTTAATGGTTGGTCTTGCCAAACGCGGGATCAATCTCGGCAAAGCGCGCACAGGCGTAGAGATTGCAGTGTTACTTGCCGGAATTACTTTGGGTGGCTCAATCGGAATCGGCACGATTGCGTTTGCTGTTTTAATCGGACCAATAGTCGCGAAAACTCTTCCGCTCCTACAGATCCGACCTACAAAATAAACTGGTGTCGCACACTAGTCAACTAGTAGCGGTAGTTCTCCGCCTTAAACGGACCATTGTGCGGAATACCCAAGTAGTCAGATTGCTCATCTGAAAGTTTTGTCAACACTGCCCCGAGCGCACCCAAGTGCAGCGTTGCTACTTTCTCGTCGAGCGCCTTTGGCAACACGTATACGCCAAGTGGGTACTTGTCGGTGTTATTAAACAGCTCCATCTGAGCAATGACTTGGTTTGTGAATGAGCAACTCATCACAAAGCTTGGGTGCCCTGTTGCGCAACCCAAGTTGACAAGTCGACCTTCAGCCAACACGATCACTGCGTGACCGTCTTGAAACGTCCACAAGTCGGTACCTGCTTTTAGTTCATCACGAGTTGCCCCGCTACGAGCAAGACCAGCCATATCGATTTCGTTATCGAAGTGGCCGATGTTGCACACAATTGCGTTGTGCTTCATCCTTGCCATGTGATCAACAGTCACAATTGCTTCGTTGCCCGTTGCTGTTACAAACACATCTGCAGTTGAAACAAGAGCCTCGAGTGTGTTGACTTCGTAACCTTCCATCGCTGCTTGCAATGCATTGATTGGGTCTATCTCGGTCACCACAACGCGCGCACCTTGACCGCGCAAGCTTTGCGCACAGCCTTTGCCAACGTCGCCATAACCACAGACCACTGCCAACTTGCCAGCCAACATCACGTCAGTCGCACGGTTAATTGCGTCAATCAATGAGTGACGGCACCCGTACAAGTTGTCAAACTTTGATTTGGTGACACTGTCATTGACGTTGATTGCAGGAAAGAGCAACTCGCCCTTTTCGGCCATCTTGTACAGACGCTTTACTCCGGTTGTTGTCTCTTCGGTGACACCCTTGATGCCTTTTGCCATCGTGGTCCACTTTTTTGGTTCGGTCTTGAGCGAGCGTTGCAAGAGTCCAAGCACAATTGCCAACTCTGGGTTTGATGCAGTCGTTGGGTCTGGAACAGCACCTGCTGCTTCATACTCAACACCCTTGTGCATCAACATTGTTGCATCTCCGCCGTCGTCCAAAATCATGTTTGGTCCATCGCCGTCTGGCCACGTCATCATCTGGTCAGTTGCCCACCAGTACTCTTCGAGCGTCTCGCCCTTCCAAGCAAATACGGGTACCCCATTGGGCTCTTCGACAGAACCGTTTGGCCCAACTGCAACTGCAGCAGCTGCATGATCCTGCGTCGAAAAAATATTGCAACTCGCCCAACGCACTTCTGCGCCAAGCTCGGTGAGTGTTTCGATCAACACCGCAGTCTGAATGGTCATGTGCAGCGAGCCAGAAATGCGGGCACCTTTAAGCGGTTTGGTTTTGCCATACTCTTTGCGCAATGCGCGAAGACCTGGCATTTCGTGTTCGGCTAGGTGAATCTCTTTGCGACCAAATGGTGCGAGGGAGAGATCGGCGACGCGAAAATCACGACGTTGGGCAAATGAAGTCATACGGTTTCCTTTGTTATGTGTACGTGTACTTGTACGTGTACTTGTACGTGTACATGAGTGGAAGTCGATGAGCCCTGGCCAACTGGCACGGGATTAGTTTGGCCCATCTAGAACATTCATCCTAGACGAAAACGGTGATCTGTTTAAGTCAAAAGACCCGCGTTAGCTAAATGTTGGAGCAATGTGCTCTTGGGCAATTCGTTGCAAAAGACCCTCGTGCTCTACTGCGTCCACAATGGTTGCTTCGTCGATCAACATCACAGGAATACCCTCAACAATGTTGTATTTACGCTGCAATCGTGGGTTATACAAAAAGGCGTCAGACGAAAAGTAAAACAGTGGACCTTTGTCTTGCGGGCAGGCCAAGATCTGGAGCAATTTTGCATCGAGTGACATAATGCTCATTGTACTGCCGTGCGCTTAAGCAGTAATGCTGGCGAGTAGCTCAACCACATGCTCGTCACATTCGTCGCGCGTCGATGCCTCAAGATTGAGCCGCAGTAGCGGCTCGGTGTTAGAGGCCCGCACATTGAACCACCACGACCCACAGTCAACTGTTAGTCCGTCCACTCGATCTTGCGTGCACGACGAATAATCGAGCGCAATTCGCTCAATGACGGCATGGATGTCGTCGACCGTTGTGTTGATTTCTCCGCTTGATGCGTAGCGCTCGAGTGGTTCGCGCATTTGCGAAAGAGACTTGCCGGTGTGGCACATCTCGCCCAAAACACCCATCGTCGCAATCAATCCACTGTCAGCACGATAATTGTCGGCAAAGTAATAGTGACCTGAGTGTTCGCCGGCAAATACTGCTCCGGTTTCGTCCATGATCTGCTTCATGAAGCTATGACCATTTTTTGTACGAATACCTTTTCCACCAAGTTCGGCGATCACCTCTGGCACAGCGCGGGAACAAATGAGGTTGTACAAAATGGTTGCGCCAGGGTGAGTGCGCAGGAATCGTGTTGCAAGTAGCGCTGTCGTCGTGCTGCCCGACATGCCTCGACCTTGTTCATCCACAACAAATACTCTGTCAGCATCGCCGTCAAACGCCAGACCGACATCGAACCCACCTGCAAGCACTCTGGCTTGCAAGTCTCGCTGGTTTGCAGGTTGCAGTGGATCGGCGGGATGGTTGGGAAATGTTCCGTCCAATTCGCCGTACATCACTTCAAGTTCGAATGCACCGAGCCGCTCAAAAACTGCTGGCACGACCAAACCACCCATTCCATTGGCAGTGTCGGCAACGATTCTTAGTGGACGCAAGGTGTCTGCCTGAATGAATTTAACAACATGGTCAACAAACTCGGAAAGCAAGTTGATATGGCTGAGTGTTCCAGCCTTGACTGCACGTGTTGGCTCCTTGCCATCTAAAACCGCAGTTGCGGTCACGAGCATTTCTCGCAAGCCATTGTCGATACCAATCGAACGGGCACCGGCAAGACAGCACTTGATGCCGTTGTATTGAGCAGGGTTGTGCGAAGCAGTAAACATCGCACCTGGCATGTTGAACTTGCCCGATGCGTAATACAGCAAATCGCTTGACGCGAGACCAACGTTGGTGACATCTACTCCGTGCGCAATTGCACCACGTTGGAAAGCATCCAAAAGCTCCGGACCGCTTGGTCGCATGTCGTGGGCAACAACGATGGAACTGGCATTTGTAAATTTGGCAAATGCCACGCCGAACGCATAAGCAGCTGACGCATCTAACTGCTCGGGCACAATTCCTCGAATGTCGTAAGCCTTAACAATTGCGTTGAGATCTGGCACGAGTTAAGAGACTACTGAAATTCTCTTCTCATTCGGCGTCGCCTGCGTATTAGCACTCCAATACCGACAAAGGTCAATAAATACGCCAAGTAATCGCGCGATGTAGAGCCGTAATGCAACTTCACGGTGTTGCTGGTGGGAATCACCACCATCATGTTCGGTGCTACACGAAACGGACCGGTCGCGCCCTCAACTTTCCAGTTTGGAAAATAACTCACGCGCACCAAAACCGGCACACCAATTTTGTCAACGCTAAACGACACATCGCTTTGACCCTGCACAACATTGCTCACCACAACTGGTGGTAATGCAACCGGTTGTATCGCTTGATCCGGAGTCATGATGTCTACTCGCCGACCCGATGCACCGGGCTCACCTTCACGACGAGCGAGATCAATTCTGGTATCAATACGTTGCCACTCCCGTGGACCAGCATCGGCCGGTAGAGCGGACCATTCGTCGGAATGCTGAAACCAACTAGTACCAATTTCAAGCCAACGCTCTCGCGGGTCTCCACTCGCCATCGAAACAACAACGGGTTGCACAGTGAGCGGAACAACCAAATCACTTTCACTGACCCGAAAAATAACCCACGGTCCAGACTGTGCAACTTTCACGAGTCCTTCCTGCGCCGATGCCGCAGTAACCGCCTCTGGTGTAAAACCCATGAAGTATTTAACGCCGAGCGCACGCATGTACGCAATACCCTTTGCGGCGTCGTTGTTGTCGTAACGCAATTCGCGTACTGGGTTACTGCTCTGTTTGGACATCGCTGCTGCAGTGATGAAGTGATACGGAGTCGTGCCCGCAGCCTCAAAAAACAGGCCTTCCATCGAGCCAATACACCCGTCTGTCCAAAACGGCAGGAGCATCAACCCCATTGTTGTTCCGTATTTATTGAGATCGCCATTGTTTTCCCACACAGCCCTACCGCAACCTTGAGTTGGGTCTGCACCCAATGACTTCATCGTCATCACCACATCGTGGTATTCGCCATATGCCGACTTGCCCTCGTAGCCAGTGAAGTTCCAGCGAGCCCAACCATCAACGAAGCCATCGTTGGACGATGCACCACGAATTGGACCCCAAACATATTCGGATTTGCCAGCAGCATCAGTCTGAATACTCCCGAATGGCAATTCTTGAAAGCGAAATCCGATCACCAAAAATGTAGCGACAACAAATGCCGCCAACACGCTCAAGTTAAAAGCAACCCTGGTGCGCGATAACGCAATTTGGGCAATCTGCAACGTCCCATTGTCCTCGCTCTGCGACAAAGCTTGTCGCGCCACTCTCTCGAGCGACAAAACACGTGCCGCAAACACAACAACCTCATAAATACCGATTGCAAAAAGAAAGTAGCGCAGCAGATAGAAGAACGGCAGTATCCGTGGGTTCCACAGCAAGCCAATTACCGGCAATCCACCACGAGCAAAATATACGCCTGCGGCGAGTATTGCGCAGTAGGCACCCATCCACATACCAATCTTCTGCCGGCGAACGAATTGACTCGCGGCGCCGAGCAATGCAAGCGACATAATGATGGAGTCCCAGAGTGGATTCAGAGGAAAGTACATGCTCCAAAATGAATCACTCGAACCACTCGGTCGTGGTTCATATTTCATGTCAGTCATGTATGCATGGCTTGTGACAAATGGAATCACCCAAAAAGCCGACAGCAGCACCGCAAGAGCAACGACCTTTACGCCGAAAACAATTGACGTATTGTCTCTGATCCCATCCGCTTTCCGTTGAATCCAAAACAACAACATCAATGCCACACCACCAAATACAAACAGCAATACAATTCCGTGACTGAGTGCCGACAACGCAACGACAATTGATCCAGCAGCTAAATATTTGCCAGTCTCGAGACCGCGAGCCACCAGTGCGAAACCCAAAATGCTCAGCGAGAGTGCAATCGAAAACGAAAACTCCCCAGCCATTGTTGACGCAATATTTCCACCATAGATCGTAAAACTTTCGTCATATAAAAAGATTGTCGCTGCAATCGACAACATCTCGGGGATCGGGTATGCGAATCTCGCGAATCTTCCAAACAGCCACGTGCAATATGGCAATGTCAAAATTCCGATCACTGCCGCAATTTTGATTGCGATTCCATACGGCAACACGAAATTGAGTGCGACAATGAACAGCGCGGGGACCACCATGTAATAGCGATACACGGGCAACCCCGCATACCAGTCCATGCTCCACCCTGCTAAACGAAAGTGATTAAGCAAGTGATCGCGCAAAAATGCAGGACCCCAAACGTGTGCACCCATGTCGCCACCAGTTGGAGTGTTGTTACGCAAAATGAGTTCTGGATGCAATGTCAGCAATAAAAATATTGTGGCACCGCCCACCACGATGATTGTCGAGAGTCGTTTCCAGTAATCGGCGTTCGATTCAATCCGGCTCGACCAACGGCGCAACATAGTTGAGCGCTTATTCAATGACAAGCCCTCTGTATCTGATGCGATAGCCGCCTCACCACCAATGTCGTCGTGGTTCATACTGCAATCATCTTAGGAGAGGGCTACGAGCAACAATCCTGTTGCGTTAAATGCCAGATGGGTGACCATCGATAGACCCAATCGTTGAGTCCGCCGATAACACAGACCAAGCACAACGGCGAAAGCAAAAAGTCCCGGAAATTCGATTGGCTCAAGATGCACGACGGTGAACCATCCTGCAGTAATAATCAATGCCCAAGTCGAACCAAGTCGCGCTTGTAATCCGCCCTGAATAAAACCGCGATACACCAGCTCCTCTACAAACGGCGCGCCAACGACAACTACCAGAAACAGCACCATGAACCATGCGCCATGTGCGGCATCTACCATGTCGCGCGCACGAGTTTCAATGCGTTGAGAGTTGAATGTGCTGGGCCACCACTTATTAAGTGGCCAGTTGATGACATTCATTAGTACGACCTGACAAAAAATCCCTAGTGGAATCCCCAACCAATCGATTTTTACAAACCTCAGCCCAAAGTATGTGCGCAGATCGGTGCCTGCGCGACGAGCAATCCATCGCAACATAAAAATAAAGGGCAGCCACAGCCCAAGTGCCGAGAGCGCTAAAACCCAAATGGTCGGATTATCGGTCGCAGCGCTATCACCACCGCTGATGTCACTTGGCGTCACCACGATGCTGAGTACTACAGCTACCGAATAGCAACCAAGCCACAAAAACAAAATCGAAAGCGCCGAGCGTTTCTGAGTTGGTTCAACGCTTGGCGGCGGCCAAGGTGCCGGAGTCATCCCGCTAGACGATTTGGTATAACCATGGTGAAACGATCACGGCGGTCTTCAAGACGCCAACCAGTTGGCACCACAAATCGCTGCGAATGACGGAGACACAGGTCATAGGCATGTGGATCGCGATCAACTGCGAGGTCATCAATCCACACCAACGCCCGTCCATATTGGTACGTCAGCGTTACTACAGCTGATTGCGAACATGTAGAACGAGAACAGTGACGAGCCATACGCCCACAATAATCGTGTAGGTACACAATTTGAGGGACTGTTCAACAGTGCTACATGTGCCCGTATCATTGCCTCATGAGCAAATTGCCCCCTCCTCCTCCTCCATCAAAACCAACTGGTTCTTCAAAGCCTCACCAACCGCGCCAGTCCCGTAAAGGCATGCTGGGTAAATCGCTAAAACCTAGTGTTGATCCATCGGGCAAAGAACGACCTTCGATGCCGAGATGGGCCGTGTGGGCGCTTGTTGCTGTCGCTGCGGCACTGATCGTAGGTCCACGTTTCATTCCCACCACTACTGTCACCAAATACACCTATACGCAGTTCCTTGAAGCAGTATCCAATGGCCGGGTCACATCCGTCAAAATCAACAACCTTTCCAACATCATCAGTGGCAATCTGGCGAACGGTGAAACGTTTACCACAACTGGCGCGGTCACTCTCTCGGATGCCGACGAGCAATTACTAAAGTCAAAAAATGTTGATTACGACTATTCAACACCGCAAGGAAACTTTTTCACGAGCCTGATTCCAATTTTGCTGCCCTTCTTGTTGATCATGGGCTTTTTTATCTGGATGCAGCGTCGCGCAATGGGTCAAGCCGGAAGCATCATGTCGATCGGCCGCAGTCGCGCCAAGAATTTCAATGCTGACAAACCGGTTACAACCTTTGCCGATGTTGCTGGTTATGAAGGCGTCAAACAAGAGATCAAAGAAGTCGTTGACTTCTTGCGAACGCCAGAGCGCTTCAAAGAAATTGGCGCACGTGTTCCAAAAGGAATCCTGCTCGTTGGGCCTCCGGGCACCGGTAAGACACTGTTTGCTCGAGCGGTCGCAGGCGAAGCAGGAGTTGGTTTCTTGTCTGTTACCGGCTCTGACTTTATGGAGATGTTCGTTGGCGTCGGTGCAAGCCGCGTGCGCGACCTCTTTCAACAAGCATCAAAGATGGGTCGAGCAATTATTTTTGTCGACGAAATCGACTCGATCGGACGCAAGCGAGGCGCAGGTTTGGGCGGCGGACATGACGAACGTGAGCAAACGCTCAACCAAATGCTTGCCGAAATGGATGGATTTGAGGCCACGGAAGGCATCGTCGTATTGGCAGCAACTAATCGCCCGGACATTTTGGACGCTGCACTATTGCGCCCAGGTCGCTTCGATCGTCAAATAATCGTGCCGTTGCCAGAGTCAGATGAACGATTGGCAATTCTGAAGGTGCACTCCATCGGTAAGCGCATGGGTCAGGATGTCGATCTCGACACGATGGCTAAAGCTACACCGGGTATGAGCGGAGCCGACTTGGCCAACTTGGTCAACGAAGCCGCACTCTTTGCAGTTCGCCGAGGCTCAACACATATTGAACGCATCGACTTCGAGAATGCGCGTGACCGAGTTGTACTGGGTGCAAGTCGTGAAAGTCTTGTGTTGAACGCAGAAGAGAAACGCGCCACCGCATACCACGAGGGTGGACACGCCGTTCTTGCAACGGTCTTGCCATACAGCGATCCACTACACAAAGTGACAATTCTCCCCCGCGGAATGGCACTTGGTGTCACATGGACACTGCCAGCAGAACGACACACCTACTCACGTGAATTCTTCCAAGATGTGATCTGTAAAGCAATGGGAGGCCGAGTTGCCGAGATGATGGTGTTCGGTTCACTCAATAGTGGCGCCGCCAACGATCTCGAACAGGCCACAGGAATTGCACGCAGAATGGTGCGCGAATGGGGCATGAGCGATGCAGTTGGTCCAATGGCTTGGTCAGGTCAGCAACAAGTTTTCCTTGGCGAAGACTTAATGACAAGCGGACGGGAATACTCGGACGAGACCGCACGCAAGATCGATGAAGAGATCGGTCGTATATTGCTCGAACAAGAAAAACGTGCTCGTGTGATGCTTGAAAAGCATCGCGCAGGTCTTGATCTCGTTGCTCAGTCTTTACTCGACAACGAAACTATTGATGGCGCGATGGTTTCTAGATTGGTCCAACAGGGTCTCGGTCAGCCAACACGCCGCACCGAAGGCGAAACGTCGCACGATTTGCCAACCCAACTACGCGACTGAGTCGCGCACTCTCGCCAAGGCAGCCCAGAGGTCAGTAGCTGATACTGGTCCCAAAAAATTTGCCTGCACCACCCCATTTGAATCTGCCATCAATACGGCAGGAACTGCGTCAATCTTGTAGCGCGCATGCAGTTCTCGCTCTGCTGTGTATTCCAATATTTGAATTGCGACGCTATTCGTTTCTAGCACCCGAACTTTTCGCTCGATATCAGAACATGTTTGGCAGGTTGCAGAAGTAAAAGCCAGAACCAACCATGGTGAGTCAGGCCGCACAAAATCTGCCCTATCGACTTGGGAAGGAACCTCGCTTGTTCCTTGAGTCGGAGCATCAACTTGTCGTTTGCGTTGCCACAGGTTGGCCAGCAATGCGACCACGACTACAGCACCAACAACCACAAATCGAATCACGGTGACGACTCAACAGGTTGAGGCGAAGGTAAGTGAGGCAGTGCGAGAACGGCACTTCGACCGAAGAGACCATGGCCTCGCAATAACAGTCGCTGCACAACGACCGTTGCTGTTGCTTGCACGATAATCTGCGCGTCGGGAAGTCCTGGAGGAACTCCGATTGACAACACTCCGCCAGCTTGCAGCACGAGAGATTCAAGTCCGCCCAACACCACAGCGCCAGCCGGACCAACTTGTAGCACGCTCACGGTCGCTTCTTGCGAAGTTGTGTTCATGACCTGCAACACATCGTCGCCGGCAGTGATACCACTTGGCACATTCCACGTTGTTGACCCCGAATTATGCGGTGCCCCAAGAACGACAGATGTTCCTACTCTGTTGCCATCGCGACGATTGATGACCTGCTCAACAACGACACCGAGTGAATCACCCAAGTCTTTGTCATTTGTCGACACGATGATTCCATATCTGCCGCCAGGCAAACTTGGTATGGAACCAGTGTCGACAGTGGTAACGCGATGAGCAGGCGCGGTAATGAGAAGTGGATCGATACTGTTCGCCGAATCACTCCCGTTCATAAAGACAATGCTGAGCGAGCGATCACGACTACTCGGGTTGTAAATGACAAGACTCTCTGTGTTGCCAGCAATCTTTTCACCATTACTAAACCACCACTGCGTGCTCATGGCATGAGCACCAAGGCTCATTGAATAACCAAGGCGACCTTGACCTAAATAATGTTGCACTCGACCAGCCACTAAGCGACCAGAAGAAGCATGTATCGACACTGCCAATATCTGTTCATTTCGTGCACCCTGTTTATCCATTGATAATGCGACTACAGAGTTTGCAGGCAATACGAAGCCCTGCAATTGCTCGGGACTACGCTCCGCATCGGCCGTTACAAAAGTGATGTCAACAACCGTCGCATCCACATATGGATTAGTCATCACAATTTGCTCAATCGAATCAGCGCCAGTAAACCCGTCCGCAAAATACCAATCGGTCTCGGGATGATTAGCGCACAACACAACGGCATCGCCCGCAGGGTGTCTAACAATTTGCTCAACTGATCCCTGCGACCCAATAATCTCTACAACTGCACTCACAAACTGTGCACTGATGCCGCCACGAGCATCGAGGGTTATATGCGACCGCGCTGGTATTGACAGCGCGCTGACGACTGGGGTCTGATCAGTGCTGAGAAGAGTCACCGTTGCCGAAATATCGGTCTCAGAGGCATTCGAGATCACCAAGTCGCTCAAGATGCTTTCGTCATTTGCTGGCACACCTGGACAGAACCAATTGGTCGTCATCGCGTCTATGGCAGAAACGTATGGCATTGGTGTCAGCGTGGAAAGTTCAGCGATATTGATTTCGCCATCAATAGTCACATCACTGTTTTTACCGCTATCAATAACGAGTAGCGCAAAGCATGCGCCCAACACCGTGGCAACCATTATCACCTGACGCACCATCATGTGCGATGCTGTTTCGGACCTGAAAAAATTTGTGCCGAGTTTCACTGTGGGTTGATACTTTCTTCTTTATTAAACGTAAGCACCACATCGGTCGACTCTTTTATCACTACGGGATTAATTCGACGCGCACTGATTCGAGACTTCAATTGTCTTAGATCGAACATTGCCGAAATCACAACTACCCACAAGATCAACTGCACCAGTAATAGCACGATATGGCTCCATGGTGTCCTAAAGTCAAGGGTCGCGGTTCCGGCCGCTGGAGAATCAAAGGCTGTTGTACCACCGAAGGCAACTCGTGGAATCACGTCAGATCCGTCGACATGTAGGACCAACCGATCGCTAAAGGGAACTGCAAGATGAATAGTGCCCACGTCGATTGGGGTTGGATCATTCTCAATGTCACGTATACGCGGTACAACCTGCATAACTTGCAATTGTGAGGACAGCAGAGCATCAGTACCTGCCTGCTGGCTGAGTACCGCAGATGCCTCATCTAGTTTGGTCAACGAAGGCGTGTAAGCCATATTCTCATAAATCACCAAATCATTTGCAGAGTACACGCGTCGGAAATCAAGCTGCAGCGACAACCCTTCAAGCAATCCGGTTGGTGCGTCTAATGGCTGGTCAGCAGTAGAAACTGCACCATCAATAATTGGAACGACGAGATATCGAACAGCGAGACTCGACAGCAAGCGACCAGATCGAACAGTCTGCTGCGAGATCGCGGCATTCAGAGCCTGGGCCACCGAATCGGTAAGTGCATTTGCCGGAGCCAACCAGTGATCTCGCATTGTCGGTTCGCCATCATCGGCAATCGCAAATGCGATTTGATCGTTCAATCGTATTCCCGGCAATGGCAATACATCGCTACGGCCCACGTACACCACGTTGTAGTCACCGGATGCTGGGTCGGTTGGCAATTGTGTCAACAGCTGAGCAAGAGAAACTTTTGGTTGTCCCCAGCGACCGTTCGCCGAGAGCGCGATTACTGGCAGACCACCAACAATGATGAACGCCAGCGCAACGCTCGCAAGTGGCTTCCACCATCGATATGTACTTACCGCTTGATCATCAAAAATGAAACTCGCCATGGTTGCCGATGCCAATGACAAACCACATGCCACCATCACAAACAGAATTCCATATTCGGGCAAAGCAAAATGCACGTAGCCTGCGTCCGCCAATGCGATAGTAATCAACGCAAAAAGCACAAGCATCGCCGAACGTGCAGCCCACACCAACTTGTTGCCGCGCACAATCAATAGACCAATAATTACGGGTACATAAAGACCGAGCACAAGTACAGAGATTGCTACAACACCACTATCCATGCGAGCAAGAGTCGCAACGCCAATATTCCCTACGCGCACTGTCTGCACTCCAATTATTTGTTGCCACCAATCCCCGGCGATGAATCCACCCGACCAGGGAAAATTGAGGACAATAATTCCAACAACAAGTACAAACATCAACTGCAATACAGCCATTACAGCTCGCCATCGCACGTGCGACACGAGGTCTGCTGCCATCCACGCCGCGCCTGCAAACAGCACAAGAATCACAAACACGGGGACAAACGCTGCGATCAATGCGCCAAACAATACCGTTAACGCCCATACCTGGGTTTTACGAATACCAGATGGGTGCTGACCCGCACGTACAAATAGGCGCAACATCCATGGCAACGCTGCGTAACACGCCAAGACTGAAAACCGACCGTGAGCAATTGCCGCATATGGCACCGGCACTGCCGCATACACCAAAAGTCCGACGATGCGCGCTCGCGAACCAAAGAATCCACTCGCTACTTGCCACATTCCCACGCAACCAGCAAACAATGCCCCAATGACTGAAAACATTTGCAATGCTCCAAGTCGTCCCAACACACCAACTCCCGCGATTGCGAGCAGCACAATGCCGGTTGGATTTGCGCTCGCCTGACCAAAGCCGGCTTGCCACCAGCCACTCACCGCAGATGAGATCAATGCAGTTGGTGATTCGGACGCGCTCCGCATTGGCAAGAACTCACCAACCGATGTGATACCTCCAGTAATCAACCCTCGACTTCCAATGAGAATAAGTGCGGATACAACTAGCGCAGTGATACCCACCAGTCGCGATTTGGGATTCGCAAGATTCGATGCAGTTAAACCCGAAATCTCTTGAACTCTCGATCGGCGTTTGCGAATGAAAGCCCACAGACGAGCACTCCCACGACTCTGTAGATCATGAATTTCGGCAGCTGGAACCCGTCGATACGGACGCACCTCTGCACGCCGTTGAACGATGTACCGAATATCAAAAATCACGGCGATTGATGCACGCAATGATTCCTGTGCCTGTCTGAATGTTCCGTTGAATACGCCAATCACAACACGGGCTACCGACATCAACAGTAGTTGCACCAAAACAAGCGGCAACTGAACCCGACCAGACAGTGTGGCTACTGTACGTACGCGGTGGCGTGCTTCAAGGGCGCTCATCGACGTGACCAATCGTGAGGCACTCATCTCATTGCGATGTCTGGCTCGGGCCGCCGGCACCACCATCACTCGCGCACCACTGAGGTGTGTGCGCCAACAAAAATCTAGATCTTCCCCAAATAGTGGAATGTCCGGCGAAAAGCCTCCGATCTCACGAAACAAGTCGGCGCGCACCAACATGCACGCTGATGGAATGAGAAACACATCGCTCACGGCATCGTGCTGTTCTTGATCTTTCTCACCTTTTTCAACAATCGGACTGATATCGCCAATTCGATCAGCGCCAAGCCCCACGCTCTGCAACACAGTGACGTCATCCCACATAACAATCTTTGGTCCGACAACTCCGGCATTGGATCTAAACATTTCTCCGATCATGCTTGAGATTGCATTGCTATCTAGGGCAACATCATCATGCATGAAGCAAAAGAAACCACTCTCGCCCTCCACCAAGCGACTCACTTCATTCATCAGCGGACCGTAGCCAGGGTTGCCTTCAACCTGTCGAATCACCGCTGTTGGTAATGAGCGGCGAATCAGGACAGTTACTTCTTCTCGCCCACCGTCAGTAACTACTGTCGTGTCAGCAGTAGTTGCGGTCACAAAAAATAGTGTCTGCAAATTTGGGTAGTCCTGACTTGCAAGTGATACAACAACCTCCTCGAGCCACGGACATGGCTGGTGTACCACTATCGCCACGACAACGGGCGAGGTCTGAACCTGGGACACGCGTATGTCCAAGTTTTTTGAATCTATTGAATTCGTCACGATGTACAGAGTTTAGTTGTGCCCAACCTTGCTCCCCCGAGGCTCATAACGGCCATATGCAAAGAGCTATTGATACTTGCTTTTGCGAGCACCCGTAGATACCCTCGGGATCAGATTGCATACCTTGAAGGACTTTTATGACAGACAAAGATATCGACCTTGATTGTTTGAAGATGAAAGCAAAAGATTTGGCCTACACCTCTGTAGGCATAGGTATTCTCGCCTTCCAAAAAGCACAAGTCCGGCGGCGCGAATTAGCAGAAGAAATCGACAAAGAATTCCCACATGCCAAAGCGTTCGTTGTCAAACAAGTTGAAACAACTATCAGTAACGTCGCCATGGTGCTGACTTCGCTTATCAACTCAGGCAACGATGCCCAGGCCAGCAAGTAACATCGGCTTTCTTGTCTCACTCCGAACCATCATCTTCCGATCCGGCTCAGCAGACGTCGTCAATGAAGTCGGCTTCACAGCCAACCAGTAGTAGCCGCATTGCCCTTCCTGAGGGCACGCTGACAGTTGGCGTTGGTCTGTTTATCGCGGGTATTTCAGCATTCATATTTTTTAAAATTGGTCAACAGGCACTGGGGCAAGACGGCTTCAAGCCAATTGTTGCCATGTGGTTTATCGCATTTTCACTTGCACCTGGCTTCTTCCTCCCAGTCGAACAAGAGGTAGGTAGGGCTCTATCGCATAGACGAGCCATCCACCAAGGAGGCCGACCAATTATTCGGCGCATGATTCCACTTGCTGCGACCATGCTCATAATTCTTGCCGTGATCATCACCATTGCATCTCCATATCTCACGAAGCAACTGTTCGATGGATACGGCGTTGTTGTGGTGTGCCTCATACTCACCCTTGTTTCGTATGCGCCAATGCACCTTGCTCGTGGCATCTGTTCTGGATCACAACGCTTTGGTTCCTACGGCATCATCATCGGTGCTGACGGTGCTGCCCGCGTGATCGGCGTGGCAGTGCTGTGGGCGTTGGGAGTGAACAGCGTCGGAGCATTTGCACTCATGATCGCGTTGTCCCCACTTGTCGGCGTAGTAGGCGTTGGCCTCTTTGGCAAACTGCGCACAGAAGCCGGACCACCCGCACCTTGGTCTGAAGTGACACCAAATCTTGGTTGGCTATTACTGGGTTCGCTATTTGCTGCCGCACTCGTTAATGCTGGACCAATCACCGTCGACATTCTGGGAACAAACGCTAAGCCAGAGCTCATCACCCAATTTGGTAACGCAGTAATTTTTGCTCGCATCCCACTCTTTTTGTTTCAAGCCGTGCAGGCAGCCCTGTTGCCGCGCTTGGCGCGCTTGGCCGCACAAGGCCATCTAGACGAATTTCGCAGCGCATTACGCAAACTTCTCGTGCTCGTTGTAGGCGTTGGTGTCGCTGGCACAATTGGCGCCTTCGCAATTGGCCCAGCCGTCCTCAAACTTGTCTACGAAGGCGGGATTGACCGCCGAACCCTCACGTTGCTCGCATTTTCGAGCGCGCTATACATGGTCGCTGTCGTATTTGCTCAGGCGACTATTGCCCTTCGCGGCCACGCGCTTGCCGGCACTGGCTGGGCACTTGGTTTTGTAAGTTTCGTCGCACTCGCAGCGTGGTCGAGCAACGATCTCTATCTTCGGGTAGAAATTGCTCTCGTTGGTAGCTCGGCTGTTGCGCTTGTCAGTTTTATGCTTGCACTACGTCACCGAATGCTCAAATTTTCTTAAGGCGGTTCGTTTCGTAAGCAATGTCGTGTTGCACCATCATGTCAACTAGCTGATCAAATCCAACTTCGCGTTTCCAACCCAGCTTCTTTTCTGCCTTTGATGGGTCACCGATCAAAAGATCAACTTCTGCTGGTCGGA
>DFDK01000091.1:22175-22669 GCA_002367695.1 Acidimicrobium sp. UBA3029
CCAGTTGCAATCACATAATCATCTGGAGCATCTTGTTGCAACATCATCCACATGGCCTTCACATAGTCACCGGCATATCCCCAGTCGCGCTTCGCATCGGTATTGCCGAGTACGAGCTCTTTATCAATTCCAAGCTTGATACGGGCAGCGGTATTAGTGATCTTGCGAGTCACGAACTCGAGCCCCCGTCGCGGGCCTTCGTGATTAAACAAGATACCCGAGCATGCATACATGCCGTAACTTTCGCGATAGTTAACTGTGATGTCGTGACCAAACACCTTGGCCACACCATATGGTGAGCGAGGATGAAACGGTGTCAGTTCGGTTTGCGGAGTCTCGCGCACTTTGCCAAACATCTCCGAAGACGACGCCTGATAAAAGCGAATTGGATTATTTTGCGCGCCGCCCACCATGCGCACTGCCTCTAGAGCACGTAAAACACCGAGACCAGTTACGTTGGCTGTCAATTCAGCCTGGTTGAATGACATCGCCAC
>DFDK01000044.1:0-5045 GCA_002367695.1 Acidimicrobium sp. UBA3029
TCAAAGATCATGAATAGAGACTACACATACCCAGAGGGGTATGACTAGACTGAAACCATGAACCTAGACACAGATACCCAAGATGCCCTCTTGCGTCGTCTTGCTCGCGTTGAGGGCCAAGTGCGCGCCGTCCAGAAGATGATCGCTGACGGACGCGAATGCCGTGAAGTTATTGCCCAGGTGTCTGCGGCCTCAACCGCACTTGATCAAGTTGGGTTCAAAATTTTGTCGGTGGGAATGCAACGCTGTCTTGCTGACCCAAAGAAGGCTGGCAAAGAAGGATTCACGCTTGAAGAAGTTGAAAAACTCTTCTTGAAGCTTGCCTAAAGCAACTTCAATAACTCACCAATGAGTCAACTAAGTAACCGTCGATCAATTTGCGTCCACCAAGGTCAGTCAACTCGATTAGAAATATCAGCCCTGCAACTTTTGCGCCAAGACTTTCCACCAAACGAATTGTTGCCGCCGCAGTCCCTCCGGTTGCCAACACGTCATCCACAATGACCACAGAGTCACCCTCACCAACCGCATCGGCATGTATCTCCAATGTGTCTGTACCGTACTCGAGCACGTAAGACTCACTTACCACTGTCCAAGGCAACTTGCCGGGTTTGCGCACCGGCACAAAGCCCGCGCCTAAGCGAACTGCGACCGGAGCAGCAAAAATAAACCCACGGGCTTCGACCCCAATCACCTTGTGTGGCTTTCTGTCGCCACATAGCGATACAAGCGCACCAACAGCCAGATCGAAGCCAATTGGGTCGGCAAGTAACGGCGTGATGTCGCGAAACATGATGCCGGGCGACGGTACGTCGGGAATGGTGCGAATCAGGCTCTTGATTTTGTCAATGGTCATCGCAGAAAATCTATTTGTTGATATCGATTAGACGCGTGCACGCGATTTGGTAAAGCGCATTGCACCATCTTCGAGTGGTGATTTGCGAAACATTTTTTTATCACGCTTGAAATTTTGTGGGTTGATCCACGGCTCACGGTCCCCTTGACGTGGAAACTTGTGCATCGACCGCTCCATATAGCCTGACGTAAAGCTGTCAATCCACGGACGTTCCGGCATCCCCTCATCACTCTCGCGCAATTCTGGAGTGCAAATCTCGTTACCAGTCTTGTTCATATGATTGAGCAAGCGACACACGTAGGTGCAGATCAAGTCGGCGCGCAGCGTCCATGATGCGTTGATGTACCCAAAGACTGAACCCAAGTTGGGCACTCCCGAATATCCGAAGCCTTTGTATGACCACGTCTTGGCAAAATCAACTGGCTTGCCGTCGACAATAAAATCCATTTCGCCGAGTGTTACCAGATTGAGACCAGTCGCGGTCACAATAATGTCGGCCTCAAGAGTCTCACCCGATGCGAGTGTGATTCCAGTTTCGGTAAATCCAGAAATGGTGTCGGTGACAACGCTTGCCTTGCCCGAACGAATCGACGCAAACAAATCACCGTTAGGCACCAAGCACAAGCGCTGATCCCATGGGTTGTATTTTGGTGTGAAATGCTTGTCGACGTCGTAGTCGGGCCCAAGCTCTGCACGAACGCCGCTCAATAGCAACTGCTTCACTTCTTCAGGTTTAGTGCGTGTGCGCTTGTAGACAATCTGTTGCATCGTGGTGTTCTTGAGTCTGGTCACTCTGTACGCCATTTTTGCTGGCAGAAACTTACGCAACCGATTTGCCAAGGGGTCTGAGTCTGGTCTTGACACAACATACGTTGGCGACCTTTGCAGCAACGTGATGTGCGAGGCGGTCTGTGCCATTGCTGGCACCAACGTCATTGCAGTCGCCCCAGACCCGATAACTATCACCCGTTTACCCACGTAGTCCAAATCTTCTGGCCACTCTTGCGGATGGATTATTTGTCCCTTAAAGCGATCGATACCCGCGAACTCTGGTGTGTAGCCACCCTTGTAGCTGTAATAACCCGAGCACATAAACAAAAAGTTGCAGGTCATTTGCACGGTCTCGTTTGTGTCTTTACGCGTCGAAGTCACAGTCCACCGTGCAGCATCGGTTGACCATTCGGCCTTTGTAACAAGATGCTTGAAACGGATGTGCTTATTAATTCCGTACTCGGTTGTGGTCTCGTGCACGTACTGCAAAATTGAAGGTCCATCGGCAATAGATTTGGCCGCAGTCCATGGCTTAAAGCTGTAACCAAGCGTGTGCATGTCGCTGTCAGACCTGATGCCTGGGTATCGAAATAAATCCCAAGTCCCACCCAAACTTTCGCGACCCTCCAAGATCACATAGCTGCGATCTGGGCTCATTGTCTGCAAGTGGTATCCAGCACTGACACCAGTAAGCCCAGCTCCGACAACAACAACATCTACATGTTCCATCTGCATCTAGATCACCCTAATCTGTCGCCCAAATCGCTGGCGACCCGAACAACCCCTTCAACTACAGTCGGAAAGCATGTTTCAACGAATCCGCAGTGCTCATTACGCGTGGGTTATTTTTGTCGTTGCATTCATCACGCTTCTTGGCGCAGCCGGCTTCCGCTCGACCCCAGGCATCTTGATCGACCCACTCGGCAAAGAATTTGGCTGGAGCCGAGCAACTGTTGCCACCGCCGTGAGCATCAATGTGCTGCTGTTCGGATTTATCGGACCATTTGCGGCCGCTCTGCAATTGCGTTACGGCCTGCGCAAAGTCACTATCACTGCACTGGTAATTATTTCAACAGGGGCACTTGCTACTACGCAAATGACTCATCCATGGCACCTCTACATCTTGTGGGGAGGCGTAGTTGGCGTCGGGTCTGGCTGTATGGCCACCGTATTCGCATCCACTGTTGCATCAAGATGGTTTGTGAAACGCCGTGGACTCGTAACCGGTGCTCTCACCGCGGCATCTGCCAGTGGCCAACTCGTGTTTCTGCCACTGTTAAGTCGCATCGCCGAACAATCGGGTTGGCGTTGGGTTGGTGTTGTGATTGCACTCTGCGCACTCGCGGTAGTTCCCGTTGTGTTCTTGTTCCTTCGCAACTCTCCTGCCGACATTGGGTTGTTGCCATATGGTGCTTCAGATGACTTCGTGTTTGCCACAACTCTCGAGAACCCAATTAGATCTGCATTCAATGCGTTTCGTGATGCAAAATCCGATGGCACGTTCTGGTTGTTGTGGGGTTCTTTTTTTGTCTGCGGTTTTTCCACGAATGGTCTGATTCAAACTCATTTCATTTCTGCAGCCCAAGACCATCTACTCGTTGCATCAGTTGCCGCCGGATACCTCGCACTCATCGGTGGCTTCGATGTCATTGGCACAATCTTTTCTGGATGGCTAACTGACCGCTCCGATCCAACGAAACTCTTGCTCGTCTATTACCTACTGCGTGGGCTGAGCCTGTTGGTACTCGACCCGATGCTCAACATGAAGGGTTGGGGTCTACTTGGCTTCATGATGTTTTACGGTCTCGACTGGGTTGCAACCGTGCCGCCTACTGTTGCGTTATGCGCGCAACGCTTTGGTCCGCAACGCGGTCCACTTGTGTATGGATGGGTGTTTGCAGGACATCAAGTTGGTGCAGCAGTTGCCGCTTTTGGCGCAGGCTATTTGCGCGATGTCACCGGCAGTTATAAATCATCATTTATTATTTCTGGCACTGGTTGTTTAATAGCCGCCTACGGTGTCACACGTATCGATGGCAAAACACCTTTTAACGAACTTCAACCAGTCAAGTAGTCAGTGAAATAGACAACGATGCCAATCTTCGAGAAACAGTCTCTGTCAATCAACTATGAGATCTTTGGAAGTGGTCCACGAGTTTTGTTTTTCAACGGTTCTGGTGGGTCAATCGAAGGCTCGCAACTACTCATCAATGCATTTGCTCAGACGTTTCAAGTACTTGTGCACGATCAACGTGGTCTTGGCAAAACTTCAGTGCCAGATGGCCCTTACGACATGGCTGATTACGCCCAAGATGCTGTGGCATTGCTGGATCACGTCGGGTGGGAGACGACCAATGTAATTGGTCTGAGTTTTGGTGGCATGGTGGCCCAAGAGTTTGGAGTCACCTATCCGGATCGAATTGAGCGGCTAGTGCTGATGTGCACATCTGCTGGTGGCGATGCTGGGTCGTCATACCCGCTTCACAAACTTGCATCATTACCAATACCTGAACGAAACCATGCACTTCGATTACTTACCGACACGCGATTTACTGACGAATGGCTGGCAGTAAATCCGGGCGATTCTGAGATCATGCGCTTTCAAGAAGACCGACAAGATACACAAAAAACTGAACTTCAGTTAAAGGGCGAACGACTGCAACTCGAAGCACGCATGGGACATGATGTTGCCGATCGGCTTCACCTGATTTCAGCACCGACACTGGTTACGGCCGGCAGATACGACGGCATTGCACCACTAGCAAATTCGCAAGCAATAGTTGAGCGAATTATGCGTTCGATACTCAAGATTTACGAGGGCGGTCACCCATTTTTCGCCCAAGACCGCCAGGCAATACGTGATATCCGTACTTTTCTTAGTCAGGCCGAGGCGATAAACTGAAAGTTCCTTCGCGGGTGTAGCTCAATGGCTAGAGTCCGAGTTTTCCAAACTCGTTATGCGGGTTCGATCCCCGTCACCCGCTCTCATCGGCAGTACCAACCGGCTTAACAACGCAACTGTCATATTCACTATGGCGGCTGCAGTGAGTGCGGTGCTCACACCAAAGGTGGACGCGCCCATCCCCCACCCAAATGCACCCACCGAAGCACCCAACCACACCATCAACATTGCAAGTGACGAACCACGTCCGCGGACCCAGTCGGGCAACTGCACCATAAACGTAGAAAACATCGTGTTCAACATAGCCATTGTCCCAATACCGCAGATGAGTATTGCCACAACCGCAATCCACATCTGATTGGTATTTGCAAAGAGTGCCGTTCCGATCGACCACACGGCTGCTGCGCACAGAACGACCATCTCGGTTGAGATCGCGCCTCGCACCCGTGGCAACGCCCACACAGCAGCAACCGCACCAACCCCAAGCGCACCTGACAGCAAGCCAAAACCGCTTGC
>DFDK01000044.1:5195-17618 GCA_002367695.1 Acidimicrobium sp. UBA3029
TTGCTTGGGGCAAGTTCTCGGCATCAACAATCTCTGGCGTCAGTGCCATAAATGCAGGTGCCGAAATTGTCAACGCAACCGACTCAAGAAACGTGCCAACTAAGAGCCAGTTCACCGACAGATGATCGGTCCACTGCAGAGTAGCAAGCGCAATTGCAACGAATAAAGCAACTACCTGAGTAACCGCAATGAGTCGACGCCTGTCGACCATGTCGGCTAACGCGCCAGCGTGCAACGCAAGCAAAAAGCCTGGCACTGCCCATGCTGTTTGCACCAGCCCTACAAGAGTTGGCGATTCCGTCAAAGTCGTCATCGTCCAGCCAGCAGCAGCAATGTGCATAAACGTGCCGATATTCGAGACCAAGCCGGCAATCCAGAGTGCCCTAAAAACACGTATTTTTAGTGGCGACCAAGGGCTAGGCACGCGTCATAATATACCCATGGCTGCAGACGAAGACATTGTGACGTCACGTGGCCTCGTAGTTCCTTTTGCCGCTCTCAACTGGACCTTTGCCCGCTCAACAGGAGCAGGTGGCCAACACGTCAACAAAACGTCTTCAAAGGCCACCTTGATCGTTGCGACATCTGAGATAACTGGCCCAGACTTGGCAGTCGAGCGCGTACGCTCGCTACTCCCCACCGAGATCCGAATTACCAATCAAAAGAGCCGTAGCCAGTGGTGTAATCGGCAACTCTGTGTATCTCAATTGTGCGACATGCTCGATACTGCTGCGATGCCTCCCGCACCACCACGAAGAAAGTCACGTCCTACGCGTGGATCAGTTGAACGTCGCCTCGAAAGCAAGCGACGCGAAAGTAACAAGAAAGAATCGCGCCGCACTGACAACTGGTGAGGAGTAATCGCAAAACAAGTGACCCATAAGTAACCCACCCAAATTGTGCTGTAATACGACTGTAATCTTACAAAACCCATACCAAATATGACTCAAAGTGGGTATCCACCACTTGCACAAAGATGCTTCTTACCGTTCAATATGTAGACATCCTGTCTACAGAACTGGGGAAATACATATTATGACAGCTGGATTCTGGACAAGCTTTGGAGAACTCGTTCTCCTAGCAATATTGCTCGGCGCCGTAACAACCGTTGTTGATTCGGTACTAGGCACAGTCGGAGTAAGTGCAATGATCAAGAAGCTTCCAATCATCGGCTCCAACTGGGGCTTGATCGTATCCATCATAATGATGGCAGTGATTGACCTCGATGTTGTTAGCGGTTGGGGAATTGCATTGTCCTCCGACTGGATGATTTGGGTCGCCAACGGCGCAATCATCTACGGAATGGTTCCTGTAAAGGATGCCGTTGTATCAATGATTGGTAAGGGTTTTCGCGCTTAATTAGCGTTTAAACTCTAATAATTCGAAAAGCCGTCGGCGCAAGCCGGCGGCTTTTCTATTTATATTGCATTCATTTCCAACTAGCGTGACGTGCATGGCACTTGAACCAAACCTCGTTACGACCTACAAACGAGATGGTGTCGTAGTGCTCCGCAATCTCGTGTCATTGGATGCTCTTGAATTGCTGCGACAAGGGGTCCTAACCAACATGCAGTCTCCTGGCCCATGGGCCAATGAATACACACCCGCAGGTACAAGTGGTCGCTTTTTTGATGACTACGTCAACTGGCAGAGAATTCCTCAGTTCGAGCAAGTGGGCAACACAGGTTCGGTTCCACAAGCCGCACTTGACCTCATGGCCACCAAAACTGCTCGCATGTTTCACGAGCATGTACTTGTCAAAGAAGCCCAGACACGCGAGGTGACCCCTTGGCACCACGACGACCCCTACTACGGCATTGATGGCATGGACAACGTCAGCATTTGGATTCCGCTCGACCCAATACCTGAGTCGGTAGCGCTGCGATTTATCGTCGGGAGCCATCTGTGGGATAAGCGTTTTATCCCCCGCCGATTTGCCGATCAATCTGCATATGTTGACGAGGCAACGGACTTTGTAACCATGCCCGATCAAGGTGACCTAAACAAAATGCAATCAATCACATGCCCCGTCAATTTGGGCGATGCTGTTGCATTCCACTACCGCACTCTGCACTCGGCACCGGGCACATTCGGCACCGAAGTCCATCTCCGGCGTGCGGTCAGTTTTCGTTACGTCGGCGACGATGCTGTGTTTGCTTCGCGCCCTTGGCGCACATCGCCACCACTTGAAGGCAACGACTTATCGTTCGGTGAGCAACTAGACGATCCGCGATTTCCTATTGTTGCAAAGCGATAGCAAATCAAACACTACGCACCATCACGCACTGGTGCACCCATTGGCTTAAACGAAAACTTGCGGAACACTTCGGCGTAGCCACCTTCATACAACAACCCTGCCTCGCGGGCTCGTTCTACAGCGTTGACGCGCGCCGACAACTTTGGCACTTCGTACCACGCAACTCCTGGCTGTTCGTGATGGGCAACATGCAAATTATTGTTGAGCATCAGCAGGCTCATAAATGGACCTGCCATGACCATCGCGGTTCGCGTCTCTTCCCCTGCCTGATATTTGTGTTCTGGAAATGGACGAATCGCATTGAGGATTCGCCCACCGTAAGTAGTGCCGAGCGCAAATTGCCAAAGCGGCATTCCCGCAACTGATTGAACGAGAAAGACGACAACAACAAGACCAACTGCATGGACTGCCACCGCAAACCATGCCTGCTTATCCCCTCGAAGTATCAGTCGAATCTTGGACCAGAGATATGTCACTGTGCTCACAATTGTCCATACAAACATACGGAACAAAATGGTGCGGTTGGCCCAGTATGCAGCCTTGCGCAATCGTCCAGCACTCTCCCAGGCTTCTGGCGATACGTAGTAGCTCTCATTGTCGAGACCTGGGTGCGTGAGATCGGACTGATGGTGCTCGACGTGGTCTTTTTTAAAACTGAAATAGGGATTCCACAACGTGACAGGAATTGACCCGATGACATCATTGATCCACTGACGTCGAAATGGATGACCATGGATTGTCTCGTGTTGCATGCTCAGGTGCCAGGCACCAAGCACGCTCAGGAACGGAATGGTCAACCAGGGCGTTAACACTTCATGACGCATCACAGTGAGAATTGTGAGCCCATAGACCGCAACAATTACAGCGAGCGTACGCCACTCACCTCGCCCGTTGAGCAGTGATTTTTGGGAACCAGGGGCTTGTGACACGCCTACATTCTACAATGTGACAGTGCCCCGGCTAGTTGCTCTCGCCAAAACTTATGGCCCAGGACTTGTATTTATCGGCGTAGTGACATTTGTCGGTTTTGTTATCCATTGGAATTTTGAAACCATTTCTCCACTTGTCGCATCGCTGGTGTTGGGTGTGCTTATTGGAAATATTGTTTCGATCCCAAAAATATTTGTATTCGGACAGAAGTTTGCGGCAAAAAAGGTCTTGCGGTTTGGCATCGTGCTCCTCGGCACACAACTCGCCCTTAAACAAGTCGTGGATCTCGGTGGCCGAGAATTAATCGTTGTTGTCGGTGTCGTTGCGCTCACTTTTCTCGGCACATTGTGGCTTGGTCCACATCTTGGAGTATCAAAATCACTTTCGCTTCTCATAGCAACAGGATTCTCCATCTGCGGTGCTTCTGCTGTCGCGGCAATGGATGGCGTAGTTGATGCCGACGAAGAAGAAGTCACATACGCGATTGCGCTTGTAACTCTGTGCGGAAGTCTGGCAATTGTGCTGCTGCCGCTCTTACGTAACGTGCTTGGTCTTTCAGATCCACAACTGTTTGGATCATGGGTCGGAGCAAGCGTGCACGACGTAGCCCAAGTGATCGCCACTTCGTCTACCGGCGGAGATGCGGCAGTTCAATCGGCAACTGTGGTCAAACTCTCTAGGGTCGTGCTGCTTGCACCACTTGTAGCCTGCGTCAGCATCTGGGTGCGTCGATCATCAAGTGGCCTTGTAGCCAAAGTTGATAAAAAGAATGTCAGTGTCGTTCCCCTTTTCGTAGTCGGATTTCTCGTGATGATCGCAGTACGCACGACAGGTGTCATCCCCGACAACTGGCTATCAAAACTCAAGACAATCGAACAAGTTTGTCTTGCAAGTGCACTGGTGGGTCTGGGTTCCGACGTGCGCATTGCCAGACTCCTCAAAGTTGGCGGCCGGCCTCTCCTGCTTGCACTAATCAGTTGGTTTGGAATTGCAGTCGTTTCGCTGATTGGCGTACGACTCGTCGCCTAATAGCCAGCCCAGTTGTTAGAGCGCACCAACCACGCATTTACCACCGCGCACAACAGCGCGGGTTTGATTTACGCCTGGCCGATAAGCCAAATGGATGTGGCTTGGCGCATCAAGCACCACCAAGTCGGCTCGTGAGCCTGCGCACAAGTTGCCAATGTCTGTTCGGCGTAACGCTTGCGCACCACCCTGTGTAGAAGACCACAATGCCTGGTCTGGCGTCATGCCCATCAAGATCACACCAAGCGACATCACGAACGGCATCGATGTGGTGTACGAGGAACCAGGGTTGCAGTCGGTTGCAAGAGCCACAGTTACGCCCTGCTCGATCATGTGTCGACCGTCTGGAAATGGCCCACGCGTGCATAACTCGGCCGCAGGCAACAACGTGGCAACAGTTGTATTGCTTGCACTTGCCAGAGCTTCAATATCAAGGTCCGTAATGTGCGTGCAATGATCGCATGAAGCAACACCCAATTCCACACCCATCTTTATTGCCCCACTCGGTGCTAACTGACTGGCATGGATGCGAGTACCGAGACCAGCTTTCGCACCTGCGGTCAGAATCTCTCGTGACTGCTCCGCGCTAAATGCTCCGCGATCACAAAACACATCAATCCACTTTGCATGAGGAAGACATGCATTCAGCATTTCGCCAACCACCAAGTCGACATAATCTTCCTGTTTGATCTCAGGCGGACAGACATGTGCACCAAGAAACGTTGTCTCGGTGGTTACAGACCGAGCAATTCGCAATGAACGCTCTTCGTCGGCCACCGACAAGCCATAACCAGACTTGACCTCAAGGGTCGTTGTGCCCGAGCACAATGCTTCGTAGGCCAGATGTTGCGCATTAAGAGACAGCAACTCGTCGCTTGCCGCACGCGTGGCCGTCATGGTGCTCTGAATACCGCCAGCTTCATACGGAATGCCCTCCATACGAGCCTCAAACTCAGTTGCGCGGTCGCCAGCGAACACGATGTGGGTGTGGCTGTCAACAAATCCCGGGATAATCGCGCACCCGTAGCAATCTATTGGCTGTGCCTCGGTGTATTGATCAATTTGATCTTGCGGACCGCACCACACAATGTTGCCTTCATCGTCGGCAACTAGGCCTGCATTATTGATAATGCCAAGCGGACCGTTACCAATTGACGGATCGTTGGTAACAAGATGTCCGATGTTGTTGAGAGCGAGACTCATGAACCGTGCTTTGCCACTAGTGCTTTAGCGCGCTCTACAAACGCATCGTGATGAAAGAGATTAAACGAATCCCACGTTGTCAACGTTCCTGAGTCAATTACTTTGTCGAGAAACAACAGACCATCCAGGTGATCGACTTCATGCTGAAATGTGCACGCAGTTAGACCAAGAATGTCTTTGTCAATTGGGTTGCCTTCTCTGTCCCATGCAGTCAAATGCAGACGGGTATGACGAGCCACCTCGCCACGGATACCGGGAACCGACAAGCAGCCCTCCATGTTTTTAAACATGTCGTCATCAAGCGGTGTAAGCACAGGGTTAACCAAAATGGTCAGAGGTACGCGTGGCTTGTATGGGTAGCGCGGGTTGTTGTCGACCTCGACGGCGCAAATGCGCTGATGTCGCAGCACTTGCGTTGCTGCAAGTCCAGCACCATTGGCGTGACGCATAGTCTCGATGAGGTCATCAATAAACGCTTGAGTCTCGGGCAATGCAAGTTGCTCGCGAGTTACTTCTTTCGCCACCCACTTGAGCTCTGGGTGACCCACTGTTGCTATCGGTAAGACGGTCATAAGCCTTACAGTGTAACGACTGCGGCAATTGCCCTTCCAAGTCCACCCACCACGTCAGACACGGTGAGATGTTGGTGATCCTGCACTATTTGACGCCCGCCTACCCAGACATCGCTCACATCGGCTGGCGAAGCCGAATGAACAATATGGGCAGCAGCATGAGCGGCATCAAACGACGCAAGGCGCACCGAATCGAGAGATAGCGCAATGAAGTCGGCAGGAGCACCTATTTGAATGCCGTACTGCCCCCATCCAAGTGCAGTTGCACCACCTGTTGTAGCAGCGATTAACAAACTCGCAGGAGAATGCACTCCGCGCTTGCCAGTCACTAGACGCTCATCGGTTTCAACTGCGCGTGCTTCTTCAAATAGATCTATGAATGCGTTCGAATCGGAGCCAAGCGACAGCACTGCCCCGCCTGCACTGAACGAACTTGCCGGGCCTACGCCATCTGCCAAATCGCGCTCGGTGGTTGGGCACATACACACTCCGCTGTGACTCGACCCAAGTAACGAAATGTCGGTTGCAGTCAAGTGCGTTGCGTGCACTGCGGTGAAATGCCTGCCAAGCAAACCCGCATCGGCCAACACCTGTGTTGGTGTTTTACCAGTAGATGCAATGCAGGCAGCATTTTCTGCTGGCTGTTCGCTCACATGCACGTGCACAACTTTGCCATGACGATTTGCAACTACTTCTTCCAACTCACTCGGGTGCACTGCGCGCACGCTGTGCGGCGCCATGCCGACCGTCCAACCTTCACCGCCCTCACCCAAAGCATCCACTCGGTCGAGCCAGCTGTCGATCGTTCCATCTGAAAAACGTTTCTGTTCAGCAAGCGGTTCGGGCTTGTCGAGGCCACCGTGCAAGTAGGCAACATCGAGCAGCGCCATGCGAATACCTGCGCGCTTGGAAGCCTCAACCATGGCAAGACCCATCTCGTTTGGATTCGTATATTTAGTTCCATCGGCTTGATGATGGATGTAGTGAAATTCGCCAACACCAGTGATGCCACTGAGCGCCATCTCGGCAAATGTCATTGCTGCGAGTTCGCCATATGTTTCTGGCGTTAAACGATTGGCAATCTCATACATCGGTGTGCGCCACGACCAAAAATCGCCGCTACCACCGTGCGTACGCCCTCGTAGTGCGCGATGAAACGCATGGCTATGCGCATTGACAAGACCCGGCATCACGACACCAGCAATGCACACATCGCTTGCTTGTGCATCGACACCATCTTCAACGTTTGAGATCACACCGTTGCTTACCGTAATTCGCACATTGGCAATAGCCTCTTCGCCACCGCGCCACGCCCACTGTGCATGAAATGCCTGAGTCATCATGGTGTCGTCATGTTGCGTGTTTGCTCAGCCTTCGCGCATTGGCAAGCGCACTCCGCGTTGGTCTGCAACTTCAATCGCACGCTCGTAACCTGCATCCGCATGGCGAATCACGCCCATGCCTGGGTCGGCCACCAGCACTCTCGCCAGTTTTTCTGCTGCCAAGTCGGTGCCGTCGGCAACTGCCACCATGCCGGCATGAATACTGCGGCCAATGCCCACCCCACCACCATGGTGAATACTCACCCACGTTGCGCCGCTCGCGGTGTTGACCAGTGCGTTGAGTAACGGCCAGTCGGCAATGGCGTCCGAGCCATCGAGCATCGATTCGGTTTCGCGATAGGGCGACGCAACTGATCCAGAGTCCAAATGGTCGCGACCAATCACGATCGGTGCCTTGAGCTGACCCTTTTTCACCATCTCGTTAAATCGCAGACCGAGACGATGTCGTTCGCCGTAACCGAGCCAACAGATGCGCGCTGGGAGGCCCTGAAACGCCACGCGTTCTTTGGCCAAGTGAATCCACTTTGCCAATCCTTCGTCGTCAGGAAACTCTTCCATCGCGGCAGCATCGGTCGCGGCAATATCTGCGGGGTCACCCGACAACGCAACCCAACGAAATGGTCCGCGACCTTCACAAAACTGCGGACGAATGTATGCGGGCAAGAAGCCTGGATAATCAAATGCTCTGTCGTATCCACCCAGTTGTGCTTCGCGGCGCAATGAGTTGCCATAGTCAAACACTTCGGCGCCAGCGTCCATAAAACCAACCATTGCAGCACACTGCTCGGCCATTGCCAAACGAGAGCGACGAATGTATTCGGCAGGGTTTGTGGCCAGCAGATTTTTTGCAGCCTCTTCGCTCACGTCGTTTGGCACATACGACAACGGGTCGTGCGCGCTCGTCTGGTCGGTCACAATGTCGGCAGGAAAACCCATCGCTAATAATTTTGGAAACACATCAGCAGCATTGGCAACGAGCCCAACCGACAAACGTCGGCGATCTTTTTTGGCAGCCAAACATTGTGTAACTGCATCTTCAAGCGAAGTAGCAACACAATCGAGGTAACGAGTTTCAACACGACGATTGACACGCCATGCGTCAACGTCGACACACAATGCGACGCCGTCATTCATGGTGATAGCAAGTGGCTGAGCACCACCCATTCCGCCAAGGCCACCGGTAAGAGTGATCGTGCCTGCAAGCGTGTTGCCAAACTTGCGACGTGCAATCTCAGCAAAACATTCATACGTGCCCTGCAAGATTCCCTGTGTGCCGATGTAGATCCACGATCCGGCAGTCATTTGTCCGTACATCGTGAGACCAAGGTCTTCAAGTCGCCGAAATTCGTCCCAGGTTGCCCAGTCGCCTACCAAGTTGCTATTTGCCAGTAATACTCGCGGCGCCCACTCATGGGTACGAAATACGCCAACTGGCTTGCCAGACTGCACAAGCATCGTCTCATCGGGCTTCAGGGTCGTCATCGTTCGCAACATTGCGTCGTATGCGTCCCAGCTGCGTGCAGCACGGCCCGTGCCACCGTAGACAACGAGATCATCTGGGCGCTCGGCCACAGCAGGATCAAGGTTGTTCTGCAGCATCCGATAAGGCGCTTCGATTTGCCAATTGGCACACGTGAGTTTGCTGCCCGTAGGCGCCTTCACTGGACGAGGACCCGACATGATATTCCGATCTAAATATTGGATGTAATTTCTACAATTACCGACGTGGCAAGACTACCTCGGCAGTTTTCACGAGTTCCATTACGCCGTCGTAATCATTATTGGTAAGGCGCACGAAGCCGCTAATGCCAATGTTGCCAAGTGCGGCCCGCAAATCTGCCCGTCCAAATAACTCACTCACAACACGATAAACCTCGCCAGTGTCTACCTCAGAAGATTTTGACACGATAATCGGTGTTGCTGGAACCATTGGGCCATATCCAATCACTCGCACATTGTTTACAAGTGCAGGTCGATGACGAGAGAGCAACTGATACGTAGCTGAGTCAATTGATGCAATGTCTGCCTCCCCATCTTGCAACATTTGCAAACTTCGTGCGTGCCCACCACTCATTACATACGGCTGCACCGAGTTTTTAGCAAACTTTGCTTCAGCCAATGCAACACCAAGACTGCACCAACCACTCAAACTCTGCGTGTTGCTGACAACGGGCCGCAGGCCACCCAGCTCGCAAATGTTCGAAACATTTAATGCCTCACGCGCAACAATGACGGTCTGGTATCGACCTTGAGGATCGCTCACATCCGTCCACAAAAAAGTTCCGACCACATCGACATGCTCATGCAGGTCTTCTACAAAAGGCAGGCCGCATGACTGGCTCAATGCCGTCTGGTTACTACGCCACATTTCCATAAGTTTTTCATGCACTAAACCATCTGGGGTCTCTACATGCACGACTTGACCACACGATGCAAGAGCATCGACAAATGCAGTTAACAATTTCTGCGTCGAGTCTCGTACTTCTGGAAAGTCATACATGGGCAGCGAAACGCTGCGAGATGAAGAATTAATCAGCGGCAACGAATTTTGGCTTTGCAAATACCGACCGCACACGATCCTCAAAGTGCTCAATCGGCAACGTGTCGTAGCTTGGATCGAATGCTTTTTGATCCCACTCGTCAGCGAACTTCGCAGCTAAGTCGTATGCAGGGTGACCCTCGTGTTTTTTGCGTGCGTCAGGGTTCATCCCAAAGTGCCCGTAATAGTGGCGACCCTGAAAATCTTGATGCATCTCAATCATGAAGTGCACTTCCGGACGTACATACGGCTTCAAGATTGCGGCAGCAATCGCTGGATGATTTGGAACACTTATCGCCTTGCCAATGTCGTGGCACAAAGACGCGACCACTACTTCGTCATCCGCCCCAGCACGCTCTGCCATCGTTGCGGTCTGCAGTGCGTGCGTCAGTTGATCGGTCACAAAACCATCGACAATCGTGTCCATGCCGCGCAACATGTTCAAAATTCCCTCAGCAACACGCGGCTGATTCTTGGCGGTCTCTGCACCAATATTCATCCACTCTTCTTTGGTCGACACATCCATGCTCGTAAAGGTGGCGTTCGTCATTCCACAATTCCACCATTGTTCTGACCAATAGTCAAGAGCACTCAGCCACGAGGGACTCAGGGACTCATAGCCTTACAGGCGTGAAGCGTTTGATCATCAGTGTCAGTCTTGTCATCGGGCTCGCTGCTTGCGCCAACCGTGAGAGTCCGAATGCCCCCATTGCCTCTTCCACCGCATCTCCCACCACCCTTACTACAAACCCAAATACAACTACTACGACGCTCGTTCCTCCAGACGGTAAGCGATCCGACGAACGAAGCCTCACACTGTTTGACACCATCGCCAACGACAATTTGCAACCAAAAAGCATCGTGCACTCTGGTACAGGATTGTTCTTTGCACAGAACATGATGTACCGACACAACATCAGTGTGTTTGATCGACAAAGTAATTTGATTGCAACAATTGATGACAAAGTCGACCTCGCAGTTTTTGGTATCGATATTCCAGAAAGAGCCTCACTTGTACGTGGCTCACCAGTTGAAGCAGCATTTTCTCCCGATTCTAAATATGCCTATGTTTCCAATTACGCCATGTACGGCACCGGCTGGGACCCGAGCGCAACCGACACGTGCCAAGGTAAAGATCGCGACCAAAGCTTTGTCTACCGCGTGGACACAATGTCATTCGCGATCGATCAAGTGATCCAAGTTGGCGCAGTCCCAAAATATCTTGCTGTCACTCCGGACAATAAATATGTCGTTGTCTCCAATTTTTGCTCACTCGATGTTTCAATCATAGATGTCTCAACCAATAAAGAAATCAAACGAATCGACGTTGGTTTGCATCCACGCGGCATCGCTATCACCAATGACTCCTCAACTGCCTACGTGACAGTGATGGGAGGCGGCGTTATTGTCGCAATCAATCTGCAGGATTTCACCACACGCACTATTTCAAGCGCTGGTTATACGCCTAGACACCTCGTGCTCTCACCCGACAATTCGGTGCTCTACATCACGAACAACAAAGCGGGCCAAATACGCGCAATCAATCCCCTGACCGACACACTCATCAAATCGGTCACGACTGGAACCGAACCTCGCACTATGGTCATATCCGACGATGGCTCAAGTCTCTATGTTGTCAATTACCAGAGCGACACAATGGTCAAGGTTCGCACAAGTGACATGCAAGTTATCCAGACAGTAAAAACGGGCCGTCACCCTGTGGGCATTACCTACGATGCCCAATTGCATCGAGTGTGGGTTGCCAACTACACAGGCAGCTTGTGGGTATTTGAAGACAAGTAACGAGCGAGTTACTTATTCAACAGTTGCGTGGCCCGTGGCCATACGTTTGCCAACTTTGGCAATGCGCGCCATGCGCTTAAACAACGAGTCGCGAGCCACTTCTGCTTCATCGCTCAAACCAGTAACGCTCTCAAGTTTCCAGTGTCGCATGATCACTGGTTCAAGAATCTGGTCATGATGAATCTCTAAGTCATAGATGCCGGCCTTGGCAATTTCTTTTGACAACCGATCAAAGTCAGGAATTCCGAGACCCGGCATTGAGAATGTACGAACTGCGCGCTCGATGCCAATCACGGTTGACGACGGATCAACTTCAAGAGCTGCTGCGGTCAAGTCACGGTAAAACAAGTAATGCAGGTTTTCATCATTGCCCACGCGCGACATTATCGCGGTGCCCAACTCATCTTTCATTAATTTGCCCGTATTGCGATGCGAAATACGAGTGGCAAGTTCTTGCATGCTCACATAAGCAAGTCCTTCAAAACAATCATGCGGTGTTGGCACCTGACCACCACGCACTTGAATCATGCGTGCTCGCTCAAGGGCTATCGGGTCAACAGCTCGTGTGACGGTGAAATAGTCGCGCATCACGATCGAGTGTCTGCCCTCTTCTGCCGTCCAGTTGCGTGCCCACTCGCCAAATGCGGTATCGCTTCCAAACAATCTGTCGATATCGCGAAAGTAGTACGGCAGATTATCTTCGGTCAGCAAGTTGACAAACAGCGCCGCGCGCACCGCTTCATCGATCTC
>DFDK01000013.1:0-17107 GCA_002367695.1 Acidimicrobium sp. UBA3029
AACGGTATTCGTGCAGACATCAACAGGTTTAAGGATGAAAAGAAAGTCGATCGTCTGGTGATGATCTGGTGTGCGTCGACAGAAATCTTTATCGAGCCAGGACCACAACACGAAGATATCGAATCATTTGAAAAAGCAATTGATGCAAATGATCCGATGATTGCGCCAAGCATGTTGTACGCATACGCAGCAATTTTGGAAGGCGTTCCGTTTGCCAACGGCGCACCAAACCTTGCAGTCGATACACCTGTGTTGCGCAAACTTGCCACCGAGCGCAAGATTGCCATTTCGGGCAAAGACTTCAAGACAGGTCAGACCCTGATGAAGACCGTGCTTGCACCAATGTTGAAGGCTCGCATGCTCGGTCTTGCTGGTTGGTATTCGACCAACATTCTTGGCAACCGTGACGGCGAAGTGCTCGACGATCCAGACAACTTCAAGACCAAAGAAGAGTCAAAGTTGGGCGTGCTCGAAGACATCTTGCAGCCAAGTTTGTTTCCAGACTTGTACGGCGATGTGTATCACTCGGTCAAGATCAACTACTACCCACCACGTGGCGACAACAAAGAAGGTTGGGACAACATCGACATCTTCGGATGGTTGGGTTACCCAATGCAGATCAAAGTCAACTTCTTGTGCCGTGACAGCATTCTTGCCGCACCGCTCGCACTTGACTTGGTGTTGTTTACCGACCTCGCACAGCGCGCAGGCATCGGAGGCATTCAAGAGTGGTTGTCGTTCTATTACAAGAGCCCACAGGTTGCACCTGGTCTCAAACCAGAGCATGACTTGTTTGTGCAGTTGGCAAAGCTCAAGAACACACTTCGTTGGATGATGGGCGAAGACCAGATCACGCACCTGGGTCGCGAGTATTACGACGAGGCCTAACAACCGTCACGCTATTTTTACAGCGTGTGTCGACATCATTGCGGTGGTGTTGTTCGTTGCTATTGGAAGACGTAACCACGACGAGGGCACTGCCATCGACGGCATTGCAATCGTTGCTGCACCGTTCTTGATTGCCCTTGTTGGCGCATGGCTTTCTTCGCGTGCTTGGCGTACTCCTGGTTCAATGCGCACGAGTGTGATCGTGTGGCTTGTGACAGTTTTTGGTGGACTCGAGTTGCGCTACTTTGTGTTTGATCGAGGCACTGCCAGACCATTTGTAATTGTGGCAACGCTTGTGCTTGGTGTGTTGATTGTTGGCGGCCGCTTCGTTCTCAACTTGCGACTGAAGCGTTAACGAACAACCACAAACTCAACACCGAGGTCTTTGCGTCGCATCAGTTTTTCATCGAGCGTGATAATTGGCTGCCCGAGGCTCTTTGCCAAAACCACATAGTGTGCGTCGTAGCTACTGACCTTGGTCGCTTCATCCCACAGTTGAGACTGGTAATTGGAGACTGTGAGGAATGTGAGTGGCATTTGCCCAACAAGTGCTGCTGAAATTTTTGCATCACGCGAAGTGATTTGCTTGAGCACTGTCATGCGTTTGAGTACATGGAATACCTCAGCTAAAAAAATATCTGGGGCATGAAGATCGTCATCAAGAAGTTGAATGGCTCGCTGACCCAAGGGAGTTTTTCTTACGATTTCTACTCCAACACTCGCATCAACAATCACTTGGCTGTGTCCCGCATTCGCCTAATTTCATCAATCACAAATTGGGTATCGATTGCTGCGCCCGGCCGACCGAGCATGTCTGCTTTCCATTTGGCCACTGATGGCCTGAGCAGATCGGCGCGAATGAGTCTCAATACGTATTCGCCAAGCGTGCAGTTTGATTCTTTGGCCCGTTCTCGTAATTGCTCGTGAATTTCCTCAGAGACATCCTTGATTTGGATTGCAGACATAGGGAAATCGTAGCATGCTAGTAGCATGCTTGATTCGGGTTGCCGAGCGGTCGTCATTGGTTGAATGTGTACCCAACCCTTGCCACAAATGGCGCGAAGTGAGAAAAATTATTCGATGATGTTGGTGATGGCGCCGGTCTCGGCACCCTGCACCAATTTGGCGTACTTGGCTAACACGCCACTCGTGTAACGCGCAGGGTTTGGTTTCCAACCCTTGCGGCGTTCGGCCAACACTTTTTCATCGACAACTAAGTCAAGAGTTTTTGTTGGCACATCGATGCGCACAATGTCGCCGTCGTGTGCAAACGCGATCGGACCACCATCAGTTGCTTCAGGAGCAACATGGCCAATACAGAAACCCCACGTGCCGCCACTAAAACGACCGTCGGTAATCAGTGCACAGTCTGAGCCACGACCAACGCCTTTGAGTGCGGCGGTAATTGCAAGCATCTCGCGCATACCCGGGCCGCCCTTTGGACCCTCGTAACGAATGATGATCACGGTGCCAGCCATGATTTCGCCCGCCATCACAGCAGCCATTGCGCCATCTTCGCCGTCGAACACTCGGGCAGGGCCCTCAAATGTCATTTGATCGTTGGTTAAACCAGCAACTTTGACAACAGCACCGCGCGGTGCGAGCGAACCGGTGAGGATGTTGATGCCACCCTCTGCATGAATTGGATTGCTCAATGGATGAATGACGTCGCCATCTGGTGCTGGCGGATTGATCTCGGCCAAGTTTTCGGCCATGGTTTTACCTGAACACGTAAGTACGTCGCCGTGCAGCAGGCCCGCGTCGAGCAAGTGCTTCATCACGACAGGTACTCCACCGATGCGGTCGATGTCGGTCATGTGATATTTGCCGCCAGGCTTGGTGTCGGCAATGTGCGGAACTTTTGCTGCAATGCGATTGAAGTCGTCGAGATCGAGCGCAACACCTGCTTCGTTGGCAATTGCCAACAGGTGCAACACCGCATTGGTTGAGCCGCCAAGTGCGTTGACCATTGCGATCGCGTTTTCAAATGCCTTTTTGGTCATGATGTCGCGTGGGTAAATGCCGAGGCGAACAAGATTCATCACGGCCGCACCAGCACGCTCGGCGTCAGACTCGCGGCGCTTGTCGATTGCTGGTGGCGATGCAGTGCCGGGCAGGCTCATGCCAAGTGCTTCGGCAATAGAGCTCATGGTGTTGGCAGTAAACATGCCGCCGCACGCACCTTCGCCTGGGCACGCAGCACGCTCGATCTCGCCAAGTTCTTCTTGACTCATAGTGCCCGCAGCGCATGCACCAATGGCTTCAAACACCGTGGTGATATCGATGTTTTTGCCGTTGTGCACGCCTGGCAACGTGCTGCCGTTGTACACAAACACGCTCGGCAAATTGAGACGAGCAGCGGCCATCAACATTCCAGGAATGCTCTTGTCACAACCAGCGAGCCCAACGAAACCATCGAAGCGCTCGGCATGCACAACAGTTTCGACAGAGTCACAAATAACTTCTCGACTCACGAGTGATGCTCGCATGCCTTCGTGACCCATCGAGATTCCGTCGCTCACCGTGATGGTGCCGAACTCGAGAGCGACGCCACCATTTGCGCGCACGCCAACTTTTGCCGAGTCGGCAAGTCGGCGCAGCGATGCGTTGCAGGGTGTTACTTCATTCCACGAGGAGGCAATACCGATCTGTGGTTTTACCCAGTCGTCGTCGGTTAAACCAACAGCGCGCAACATTGCGCGGGCTGCAGCCTTTTGATTGCCATCGGTGACATCACGACTGCGTGGCTTGATATCAACGGGGGTTTCTGAAGGCCTTGTCATATCGATCAAGGCTACTTGCGCAAGCTATGCGGCTGACTTCACCGGCTTACGAAGGTAAAAATAGAGCGTTGGGGCAAGGAATACGAAGTAGGTGATGACGCGGATGTTCTCGGCAGCCTTGTGCCAACCGAAGAATCCCTTCACGAAGTCGTAGAAGGTCCCCGATGACCATATGCCGGACTCAACGGTCCAAGCCGATTGCATTAACCAGCCATTTTCCCAACCGAAGAATTCGCGATATTCGTGGATTGACTTGCCGGCCAGGCCAGCGGCGAACAAGATTAATAACACCGCAGTCACATTGAAAAACATTTTCAGGTTAATTTTTTGGCCACCTGCAAATATTGCAACACCTAATGCAACCGCTGCAACGAGTCCAAGCAACCCGCCAACTACAACTGAGCTGCCGGAAGATGAAGTGGTTTCGGCGCTGAGCAAGAACAGCACCGTTTCCAAACCCTCACGCACCACAGCAACAAATGCAATCGTAAATAAAGCGGTCTTTGCTGAAGCATCAACTTTGGCTCGCAGTTCAACGCTGAGATTTTGCGAATTCTTGCGCATCCAAAAAATCATTTGTGTCAGAACTGCGGCTGCAACTAGTGCAATCGTGCCCTCAGTTGCATATTCAACTTTGCCGTTCAGTCCGTCTAACGCAAGATAGACAATGGTTCCTACGACAAGACAGGAAAGACTCGCTATAGCAGTGCCCCACCAGACATACCGTGCGTCGGCCTTACGATTGGTCTTTGTCAGATACGTAAGCAAGATGGCAACAATGAGCGAGGCCTCAAGGCCTTCGCGAAGTGTGATCAGGAATGAGGTGGTCATGGCATGATGTTAGGCGTACCTAATACTCCATGTCAAGTGTCTCATTTGGCCCTTTTTGCCTGCAACAACGCAGTTACGACCTTGCCGTCGGCCTTGCCCTGCGACGACTTCATGATCGCCCCAACCAATGCACCCATTGCCTTTTCTTCGCCAGCGCAATACTTGGCCCATGCATCTGGCTGGGCTGCAATTGCAGCATCGACCATCGCTTCAACAGCAGATGTGTCGAGAGCTTCAAAACCTTTTGCGGCAGCAATTGCCACGGCATCGCCGCCACCATTGGCAACTATCTCGGCAAGAATCGTTTTTGCTTGCGTTGCAGTGACCTTTGCATCGCGTTCGAGCAACGTGAGTGCGGCCAGATCTGTTGCAGGAACGACTGGGTTTGCACCTGCTTCTGAAAATGCTTGTTGCACATACACAAGTGCGCGCGCTGGTTCGCCACCGGCATCAGCAACGAGTTGCACATAGTCGTCTTGTCCGCGTTCGACAATGACGTACACGGCTTCGCTTTCTTTGTCTGCACCAGTCAGTTGCGACAGCCGTGCACGACGAGCAGCAGGCAACATTGGCAACGATGCACGAATTGATTCGACCCACTCGGCGCCCGGATCGAGTAGCACAAGATCGGGCTCAAGAAAATATCTGTAATCGTCGGCATCTTCTTTAACGCGCAGTGTGTGCGTGCGCCCCTCTGCGTCATCCCAGTGGCGGGTCTCTTGACGAATTGTGCCGCCCGACTCGAGCACATCTACTTGGCGACGAGCTTCGTAGTCAATAGCCTTGCCAACCGCACGAATGGAGTTGACATTTTTGATTTCACAACGAGTACCAAATGGTTCGTCTGCTTTGCGCACCGAAACGTTGACGTCGCAGCGCATTGAGCCCTCTTCCATTTTTGCGTCGCTGGCACCAACAGCGAGCAAAATGCTGCGCAACTCTGAAACATATTGGCGCGCCTGATCGGCGTTGCGAATGTCGGGACGAGAAACAATTTCGACAAGTGGAACACCAGCGCGATTGAAATCGACGAGCGAGTAGTCGCTGCCATGAATACGGCCGCTTGTGCCACCGAAGTGCGTTGACTTGCCCGTGTCTTCTTCGAGGTGTGCGCGCTCGATACCAATGCGCACGTCGCCAGGCAACATCATGTACCCATCGATGTTGATCGGTTGGTCGTACTGCGTGATTTGATACGCCTTAGCGAGGTCTTGGTAAAAGTAGTTTTTGCGGTGAAACGTGCTCGCCTGCACAGTGCAATTGAGTGCTAGACCAAGGCGAATTGCTAGCTCGACAGCCCGTCGATTGATAACAGGAAGCGCGCCTGGTAAACCAAGTGTGACCGGATCGATGTTCGTATTTGGCTCATCACCGAAATGGTTTGGACTTGCCGAGAATAACTTTGTTTTGGTGTCTAACTCGACGTGAACTTCAAGACCAATCACCATCTCCCAGCCGTTGGGAAGAATTGTTGCGTGTGATGGAGCCGACGATGCGTTGCTCATGATGCACGCTCTAATTCCGCAGCGACTCGAAACATGGTTGGTTCGCCGAGCGCCGGCGCAAGAATTTGCACGCCAACCGGCATTGAATGTGCGCCTGTTCCAAAAGGCACGCTCATTGCAGCGTGACCAGCAAGGTTTGTTGGAATCGTAAAGATGTCGCACAGATACATCGTCAGTGGGTCGCTCGTTTTTTCGCCGATCGGAAACGCGACTGTTGGAGATGTTGGCGTCAAGATCACATCGCACGATTGGTAAGCAGCAGCAAAGTCATTGGCAATCAGCCTGCGAACTTTGAGCGCCTTGCCGTAGTACGCGTCGTAATAGCCGGCCGACAACGCATATGTGCCCAACATGATGCGGCGTTTTACTTCTGCACCAAAACCTGCTGCGCGAGTAGCGCCATACATGCTGATGAGGTCTGCTGATTCGACGCGCAAGCCATAACGCACGCCGTCGTATCGAGCAAGATTGCTCGAAGCCTCTGCAGGAGCAACCAAGTAATACGCAGTGAGGCAATACGAAAGCGATGGCAATGCAATGTCGACAATGGTTGCGCCTGCGGCTTTAAGTGCAGCAAAGGCTGCATCCAGTCGAGCAAGTACTTCTGGTTCGCAGCCATCGGGCATATCGGCAAGTCTGCCGATGCGCATTCCCTTCACGCCTTGGCCAAGCACAGCCGTGAGCGAAGGCATTGGCTGATCGAGCGATGTCGAGTCGAGTGGGTCGTGCCCGCCGATGACTTCCATCAACAACGCGGCATCTGCCACTGTGTGCGTGAACGGACCAATTTGATCGAGGCTGCTGGCAAACGCAACAAGACCTTGGCGGCTCACCATGCCATAAGTGGGCTTGACACCAACGACTCCGCACAGCGCAGCCGGTTGACGAATGCTGCCGCCCGTGTCGCTACCCAAACTTGCTGCTGCAAAACCTGCGGCAACTGCTGCAGCACTGCCGCCGCTTGAGCCACCAGGTACACGCGATGTGTCAAGTGGATTTCGTGTTGGACCAAACGCAGAGTTTTCGGTGGATGAGCCCATTGCAAATTCATCCAAGTTGGTTTTGCCAACGATGACAGCGCCAGCGTGTTGCAAGCGAGTCACGACAGTTGCGTCATACGGCGGCTTCCAACCTTGCAGTATTTTGGACGAACACGTGGTTGGCACGCCACGCGTGCACATGTTGTCTTTGAGCGCGATGGGCACACCAGCAAGCGGACCACGGTCGTTGCCAGCCTTCAAGTCGGCGTCGATGCTTGCAGCATTGGCGCGAGCTGACTCGGCCATGATGTGATTGAATGCGTGAATTTCTGTTTCGCGTGAATCGATGCGAGCCAAATGTTGTTCGAGCACATCGGATGCGGTTGTTTTTCCCGCACGGATTGAGCCGACGATGTCGACTACAGAAACAAATTTGCTCGTCATGATTCTGAACCGTTCGATGGAGGAACACGAAATCGGCCGTCTTGCGGTACAGGCGCGTTATCGAGAACTTCTTGACGGTCGAGACCGGGAACTACAACGTCTTCGCGATATACATTTTTGATCGGGAAAGGTTGCGCCATTGGTATCACGGCAGACAGATCAAGTTTGTCGATGTCGCCGAAATGGTCAAGCATTCCCGTCAACTGCGTGGTCATCAGTGCCAGTTCGGCTTCGGTCAGGTCGAGCCTGGCCAAATGCGCCACCTTGGCCACCACCTGGGCAGTGATTTTTGGTGTTGTTTTTGCGTCGGAAGAAGAGCTCACAGCCCTTCAGCCTATTGGCTCTTCAAGTAGATAAGAACTGCGGATTCGGGGGACAGCATGGGTGGTTGGATGCCAATCCTTTTAAGTTGAGCACCAGTCATTGTGAATGATGTGTGTTCTTTCGAATCGCCGAGAGGGACATATGTAACGGTGTATTCAACATCGCTGAGTAATCCATGGATTTTCCAGAGCGGCGGCACGAGACCCTGTGAAGTAAAGAGTTGCGCATAACACAAAAACCCCTTGCGCTTGTCTGTCGAAATCACTCCGTGAGCAACTGCGCTGTTGTCAGAAGTTACGTCGTAACGCACAAAGTCGCCGCCATGCAACAACTCTCGATGTTGTTTATACAAGCCGATGATGTGGCGAAGCTGATCCTGCTGGTCGTCGCGCAGGGTAAGCAAATTCCACTCAACACCCATATGTCCGAACATGGCCGTTGCACCTCTAAACGACAGCGATTGCCGACGACCAGTGGTGTGTGCGGTGGGTGGGCCAATGTGTGCACCCATAACTTCGAGCGGCACAAGCATTGATGTGCCACGTTGAATAATTTGTCGCTCGAGAGCATCATTGCAGTCGCTGGTCCACACACGTTCCGTTCGACGCAAAATTTCGTGATCAATGCGTCCGCCACCCGATGCACAACTTTCAATTTCAACATGTGGGTGCGCCACACGCAGTTGATCAATCAATTGATACACAGCTCGAGTTTGATTGTGTGTACCCGCTGCCCCATCGCTTCCAGTTGCATGCACATGCGCGCGGTTCATATCCCACTTCACATACGCAATATCATTTTCTGTAAGCAGTGCATCTAACTGCCTATATATATGTGCGTACGCATCTGGGTGTGCAAGATTGAGCACCAATTGGTTGCGAGCCAATACAGGCTCGTAACTAGGAGACATCAACACCCACTCGGGATGCGCACGAAAGAGATCTGAGTCGGGATTGACCATTTCAGGTTCTACCCAAATTCCAAAATCCATGCCGAGTTTGTGCACATGCGAGATCAAAGGAGCAAGCCCGTTCGGATACACGTCTGGCGACACAAACCAATCACCAAGACCAGACTTATCGTTGCGGCGTGAACCAAACCATCCGTCATCTAATACAAAACGCTCAACACCGACGTTTGCTGCAACGTCTGCAAGTGCACACAGCCGCGAGAGATCGTGGTCAAAGTACACGGCCTCCCATGTATTGAGCATTACTTTTCGAGGGCGTAAAACAGTTGGATGATGGGCGCGCGAACGTACATTGCGATGCAATGCATGAGTTGCGGCATTGAGACCATTACCAGACCACACGCCAATCACTTCGGGGGTTGCATACGACTCACCAGGCTCGAGACACAACTCGCCCGCATGCAACAGTTCGCCCAACTGCATATATTTTCTACCGTCTGGCAAAACTTCGGCGAGCAACACCGAGTTGCCGCTCCACGCAAGATGTGCTCCCCACACTTGACCATTCCATTCGTCTGCAAAACGTTCGGTTGCAAAGATCAACGGCAAGTGTTCATGCGATGTGCGTCCTGTGCGATTTTCTGCAGTCCATGCACCATCCACAAAATCGCGCCGATGCAACTGTGCTTCACGCGCCCATCGACCGCTAAATGTGAGCAGTTGAGTTGCGCTCTCGATGACGGGCAACGTAATGGTCAGATTGGTCAGTAAATATCGAGATTCGCCAATATTGCGCAATATTGCACTGGCATGAAGTGTGCCCCATGCACTGCACACAAGTTTGGTTTCAAGTTCAAGCTGTGCAACATCATCTCTGGCAATTGATATCAGTTGTTGATCGACGACCTCACAGCTAATAGGAGAAAACCTTGGCGCCCAATGACGACCACCCGGACGATGCCCCCCGATACCCGGCCGCATGGTGGCACCATCGCCGTGACACGGCACCAATGAGATTGCATTGATTGCATCGGTAACGCCGGGCATGTTTGGCCGTGCAGTTGCTAAAGCGATCACATCAAGATTGACTAGCGAAGCTTCGTTTAATGGGGCACCCCAATAAATAATTGTTGGCACCCCACTCGAGACGTCGCATACCACCGATTGGCGGGAATCACCGATGTGCTTCAGGATTGGATGTGTTAGTTGAGTGGACACCACTGCGCACGGTACCGTCTGTTGCAGATCCATGACTACTCAACACAACCTCACTCGTAGTGGCTCGGGCAATGAACGCATTGACCCCAATACGGGCACTGTCGTGCACATAGTTGGTTCGCGACAAAATCGCCCTAATTTGCCCGCTGCCGATTGCCCATTTTGTGTAGGAGGACTCGAGGCACCACAACCATTTGAGACACACCACTTTGTAAATCGTTGGCCGCCGATGCCAAACGATCGCTGCGAGATTGTGTTGTATTCACCCGACCATGATCAATCATTTGCGGGGCTCGGTGTAACGGGCGTGCGAAGCGTGATCGATCTGTGGGCGCAGCGAACAATCGAACTCGGTGCGCGTGCAGATGTTGATGACATATTGATCTTTGAAAATCGTGGTCGAGAAGTTGGGGCAACTATCGATCATCCTCACGGACAGATCTATGCGTTTGACCACATTCCGGCACGAACTAGTGCGCGACTTAGCAATGGCTGGACTCCCGATCGATCCCAAGAACGACTTGTCCACGAACACGATGGTTGGCGCACTTCGGTGCCATACGCATCTGTATACCCAGTGGCGCTCGAGGTTGCCCCATCAATACAAGTTGGAAGTCTGAGCGAACTGAGCCCACAGCTTCGAGATACATGTGCGGCAATGTTGGTAGATGCACTCACGCGAATTGATGCTCTCTTCGGTGCGCGAGCCCCATACATGTTGTGGCTTAATCAACGACCCACGACAAACGAAACGAAACATGCCGATGCATGGCTCAATTTTGAAATCGTTTCTCCATGGCGTGGCAACGGTGTAATGCGCTATATCGCAGCAGCCGAAGTGTCGACTGGAGAATATTTCAATCCGATGATTCCTGAAGATCTTGCTGCGTCTCTTCGGGCGCTGCAATAACTTCGGGCTCGGCTACCGCTCTGCGCATTGCAACAATCAGCAGCACTGACACGCCGAACACCACAAGTGACACCCACTGATTGATGCGTAAGCCGCCAACGCGGTGTGCCTCATCAATGCGAATCCCTTCGATAAAAAAACGAAACAACGTGTAGCCAGCAGTGTAAAAACAAAACAATCTGCCAGGACGCATCGGTACTTTTTTGTCGAGATACATCAATGCGAGGCCCAAAGCACCGCAAGCTAATGATTCGTATAAAAATGTTGGATGGAAAGTAGTGCCTGCGGCATACCCTGCAGCCTTCGCCGTTGATGCAGATACTTCAAGTGCCCAGGGCAATGTTGTGGGACGACCGAAGAGCTCTTGATTAAACCAGTTTCCCCAACGGCCAATTGCTTGAGCAAGTGGCAGAGCTGGCGCAACGCAGGTGAGCAATAAACCAATCGAGATACCTTTGCGCTTGGCAAACCACACCCCAGCAACAGTGCCGAATGCAATACCGCCCCAAATGCCGAGACCACCTTTCCATAACTGCACGATGCCACCGAGATTGTTTTCAAACCGTTGCCAATCTGTGACAACGTGATACAGCCGCGCACCAACAATGCCAACGGGTACGGCGATCATTGCGATAGAGCCCATGTCATCACGCGTACCGATTCCGCGCTTCTCCATGCGGCGGCCGGCAAGCCACACTGCGACCATCACACCAAGCGCGATCATCGCCCCATACGCATTGAGCTTGAGTGGTCCTAGATGTAACGACCCACTACTTGGGCTTGGAATGCTGGCAAGAAAGTTCACGCGCTTACGATCTGCTTTGCGAACGTGACAGAACGAGACATCACAGTTTCCTTTTCAACATCTTGAGTTGCAACATGGAAACTCTTTTCCAGCATTACACGCTCAACTTTGCCGGCGTAGTGAGCGACCAAGAAGTCGCTTTGAGTTGGTTCGACAACGTGATCATTTATCGAGTTAATCAACAACATTGGCATCACCATCTTCGGGTAATGCTGAGCAAGAGGTGCAGCTCCATCTACATACATCGAATATGCGGCGCGCAACGGCGTGCCGGCGTACGAATTTTCTACAACCTGGGTATCGGCAATATCACTGCCAATACCCGCAAGCGACTCTTCTCCAGACTCAATGATTGCTTCAAAGAATGCAATTTCTTCGGCGGTTCGTCCCTGCGCAACTGGATTAATGCAGACAATTCCAGCGATTTCGGGATGATGTGCTGCTAACCACAGTGTCAATGCTCCGCCCATTGACTGTCCAGCAACAATGACCTTGTGGCAACGTGACGCAAGCGCTTTGTATGCAGCCGCTACATCTGCACTCCAGTCAGACCAACGCGTAGGAATCATGTCTTCAATGACCGTCCCATGCCCTGACAACCGTGGTACTTCTACATGAAAGCCCTCAGCAGCAAACCGCTCGGCAAGTTCGCGCACCGATGAAGGATTGCCAGTAAAGCCATGGATCACTAATACGCCACTCGTAAGCGTTCCGTTGTGAGACCACGCCTCTGCCCCCGGTTGTACCTGTCCACCCATTGCATCCACCCCAGTTTCGGTTTTGTTTAAATCGTGCTGTTTTAACTTGTGTAAACCTATTCTAACTTCAATGAGAACTTTGTCCCTTATGGTGCTATTCGGTCTTGGGCATCAAATTCTGATTGACTGAAGTTAGTGAATCAAACACACAGACGCCTCGACATATCGGCAATTGCCGCAACGGCACCAGTAGTGGCACTGCTTCCAGTGTGGTTGATTGCAATTGGATTTATTTGGTTGCCGCTGAAATTGACATCTGATGTTTCGTATGTCTTTTTTGCCAGCATGTCAATGCTTTTTGGTGTGATTCTCTTTTCGAGACCAGTGCAGCGACTTGTTTTTGCCAGAATGCTCGGTGCACGATCCCCCACACCGCACGAACTACTGATGTTGCAGCCGGCATGGAACATCGTGTCGCAGGCAAATCATTTTTCACCGAATCGATTTGTGCTGGCCATCGATGACAGCGATGAAACCAATGCATTTGCGTGTGGCGGACATTTACTCGTCGTTTCCTCGTATGCGATCAATCACTTGCGACAAGATCAACTCACTGGAGTACTCGCCCATGAACTCAGTCATCACATGGGCGGGCACACCGTAGCGCTCACCATTTCACAGTGGATGAGCCTTCCGATTATTGGTCTTGCCCGACTCGGTATTTGGATTCGTAATTTCACTCAACGCGTAACTTCGCAATTTACAGAACGATACGTAGTCGTGCGCTTCTTAATTCGTGCACTTACATTCTTGCTCACAGGCATTTCATATCTTTTACTTTGTGGGTTTAGTGCAGCACAGGCACTCAACAACCGCGTTGGTCGAGCATCCGAATATCGCGCTGACGCTCGCGCAGCGCAAATGGGTTTTGGACATGAACTTATAAGTGCACTAAACAACGTCGACAAACATGAAAATCAAAAAGGTATGCGACTTCGACCAATGCTTTCAACTTCAACCCATCCACCCGCTGGCACCAGAGTGGCAAAACTTGAGGCATTACTAAAGCGTGACGTTGCACACAAACGTCGCTCAATTCGTCGACACCAATAACGCTGGCGATAGCGTTTCTTGGCATGAGCCCTGCAGCGCAAGACACGGCACTTAGTCCATTTCTTGCAGCAGCCTCAGGCAAGCGAACCACACATACGCCTGTGTGGTTCATGCGCCAAGCAGGCAGAAGTTTGCCTGAGTATCGGGCAATTCGTGGCGAAGGCAGCATCTTGGATGCGATCAAACAACCCCGACTTGCCGCAGATATCACGTTGCAACCCGTAACACGTTACGGAGTCGACGCGGCAGTGTTGTACAGCGACATTGTTGTGCCAGCGCATGCAGTTGGTTTTGGAATTGACGTTGCTCCAGGTACCGGACCAGTTGCCGAGCAACCATTTCGAGTTCACGCAGACTTGCAGCGACTTCGCGAATTTGAACCAGAAACCGACACGCCGTATGTACTGGAAACCGTTCGCATGTTGGCAAGTGAACTCAAGGTTCCGCTGCTCGCATTTGCCGGCGCACCATTTACCGTTGGCAGTTATCTGGTTGAAGGCAAACCGAGCCGTGATCATCTGATAACCAAACAGATGATGACAACCGAGTCACAGTTGTGGCACGACTTGATGCAGCGACTCGCACAACATGCTGTTGCGTCTATACGTAGCCAGCTCGATGCCGGCGCGAGTGCATACCAATTATTTGATTCGTGGGCAGGAAATTTGACGCAAGATCAATATCGCGATGCAGTCTTGCCTCACTCGGCTCACGTGATCAGTGAATTGCGAAATTCTCACCCTGGGGCACCATCAATTCACTTTGGTGTCGGTTGCGATCACCTACTCGAGTTGATGCACTCTGCGGGGTCGACAGTGATCGGTCTTGATTGGCGCACGTCAATCACCGATGCTCGCGCGCGTCTTGGCAAAGACACCATTGTTCAAGGAAATTTGGATCCATCACTTGTGCAGGGCGATGTTGCAACCGCACTCACTGGTACCGACGCAGTACTCGCCGACAACGCCAATCATCCTGGTCATATTTTTAATCTTGGTCATGGTGTAACACCCGGTGTAAACCCAGATGTGTTAGCGGCGGTTGTACAACATGTCCACGAAAGGACACAAGTGTGAGCACTACATTGTCAAACTCCCGCACTGCCGTTTTATTGATGGCCTATGGCACTCCGCGAAGTACGCAAGAGATACTTCCTTATTACACCGATATTCGACGTGGCCGCGCACCAACCGAAGAACAACTTGCTGACTTGGTTGCTCGCTACGACGCAATTGGAGGCATCTCCCCATTGGCTGCGCGCACCGAAGCGCAACGAGATGCACTTCAACAAGCGCTGGATGGTCTCAAGCCCGGCCAATTTCATGTGCAGTTGGGTCTCAAACATGCTGCGCCAATGATCGAGACAGCAGTGGACGATTTGGCACAACAGGGCTTCACCAAAATCGTTGCGCTCGTGCTTGCACCGCACTTTTCTTCATATTCAATTGGACAATACGTTGGTCGTGCCGCTGAGGCAGCAAAGCCTCACGGAGTGGAAGTAATCGGTATTAATTCATGGGCCATTGAGCCTGCCTTTGTCGACTTCATTGCTGCCGACATGAAACGAAAGTTGGCTGTAATGCCAACTCGCACTCGTGTGTTGTTTACAGCGCACTCCCTGCCACAGCGAATTATCGATGGAGGCGACCCATACCCAACAGAGTTGCACGCAACAGCAACTGCCGTAGCCGAACAACTTGGTCTTGTTGAGCATTCGAACTGGGACATTGCTTGGCAATCTGCCGGGAGAACCCCAGAGCCATGGATTGGTCCAGACATTTTGCTTGCCATCGACGACATTGCTGCACAGCGCAGCGCAGACGGCGTATTGGTGAGTGCGGTTGGATTTGTGGCTGATCACTTAGAGGTGTTGTACGACCTCGATATCGAAGCAGCACGACATGCAGACAAGCTTGGGCTGAGCTTCAGCCGCACTGCTTGTGTGAATGATGATTCAACAGTGATGAGCGCACTTGCGCAACGTGTTGTGAGCGCATCGTAAAGTCGATAGATATGTCAATCGACAACACGAACGTTGCTAAAAACTTCAGCGATCGGCACGTCGTTATTGTTGGTGCCGGCATAACTGGTCTTGCTGCCGCGCATCAATTACTGCAGCAACCACATCCACCGCGCGTCACCATCGTTGATGCCGCCGACCGCATTGGCGGCATTATTCAGGCATCACCATTTGCCGGGCTCGACTCAGTCGACGAATCGGCCGATGCCTTTTTGACGCGTACTCCTTCAGCAATGAAACTCTGTGCGGCAGTCGGACTCGATCATCACCTCACTTCACCCGCTGCAAATCATGCCTACATCTGGAATACAAAAATGCACGCAATTCCCGCAGGCACCATGCTCGGTGTGCCGGGTTCGCACAAGGCAATCTGGAACACGCAGTTACTCACGACGTCTGGCAAATTGCGTGCATCTGGCGAGCGGTTTCTTCCCCGTTCGATAGGTCGATCAACCGATTCGTTAGGCACTGCAATTCGAAGTCGCTGTGGCAATGAAGTACTTGAGCGTCTAGTCGACCCGCTTGTTGGAAGCATCTATGCAACTGATACGGACAACTTCAGTGTGCAGGGCATGCCCCAAGTGGCCGAGCTCTTGGCACAGCCAACAAGCCTCATGCGCGCGGCCCGCGATGCAATGCAAAAGCGCACGAGTGGCGGACCAGTATTCGCAGCACCGATTACCGGCATGAGCACACTTACCCGCGCAGTGTGCGACCGAATTGTTGAAGATGGTGCGCGCGTGATTCTTTCTTCTCCGGTACGCAGCATCGAACCCAAAGATCGGTCGTATGTAGTGCATCTCGAAACCGAATCCCTGCAAGCAGACGCAGTTATTTTGGCCAGTCCTGCCCGTCACACTGCAGCACTCGTTGAGCAACTCAGCAGCGAAACTTCCAAGCAACTGCAGCAGTTCGAGCATGCATCGGTGATCATGATTGCACTGACAATTTCGCGCTCGCAGTGGCCGCAACACCTCAATGGCACCGGCTATCTTGTGCCCAAACCGGCACAAACTGGTATTACTGCGGTTTCGTTTGGCTCCAACAAATGGGCTCATTGGAAAACTCTCAGCGACGAGATGATTCTGCGCGTTTCGCTGGGACGTGACGGTGCGCCAATGCACCACCTTGACGACAAGGCCTTGCTTGAAGTTGCACTACGCGATTTACGTCTACATCTTGGTTTCGATGCAGCCCCCACCAACATGCGATTCACGAGATGGATCGAATCGTTTCCCCAATATCGGCCAGGACATGCACACAAGGTCGAGATACTCGACAAAGAATTACACGCATCTGCACCTGGCGTTGTGTTGGCTGGCGCAAGTTACCGAGGCATCGGTATTCCTGCATGTATCAATGATGGCCAACGTGCAGCATCTCGCGCACTGAACATACTGGCCTGATTTCATCTGATGAAAAAGCAAACCCCTGTCGCAATCGTTGCGGGGTTGCTCGTTGCATTCAGCCTTCCACCGTGGGGTTGGTGGCCACTCGCTTATGTTGGCGTGACGCTGTTCGCGACGCACAAACCAAACAGCAATCGCGCTCGATTCGTGTTTGGCACAATGTTTGCACTCGCTTGGCTCGCACCGGGCATGGCTTGGATGTGGTTTCTTACAGCGCCGGGATACGTGCTTGCAGCATTACTGTTTTCGGCACTTCACGGCATCGCAGC
>DFDK01000013.1:17354-19555 GCA_002367695.1 Acidimicrobium sp. UBA3029
CACACACTTGCTGAAGCGTTGCGATTTTCATTTCCGTTTGGTGGTGTACCACTTGCGACACTTGCGATCTCTCAATCTGCATCGCCAATCGCACCAATCGTGCGAGTTGGCGGGCCACTGCTCCTCACCTACATCGTGTTGCAGATTGGCTTTTCGCTCGCAAGCCTTCGCGGCACCGCGAGACCCAAGCGCGCCATGTATGCAGTTTTCATCGCAGTTGTTGTTGTCGCCGTTTTGCCTATTGCTGGTTCGATCGCTCCGCACGGACATGACATTGGTCGATCGCTCAATATTGCTGCGGTGCAGGGTGGCGGCCCGCAAGGCACATTGGCAATCAATACCTACAGTCGCGACGTGGTGATTCGACACCTTGACGCAACCCAATCAATTACTGGTGGATCTGCCACGACGGACAACCAATTGGACTTGGTGATCTGGCCAGAGAATGTCATTGATGTGAGCACTTTTTCATCAAGTATTGAGCGCACCGAAGTTGGGGCTCAAGCAGCCCGACTCAATGCGCCCTTTCTTGTTGGCATCACGGAAGATCTCGACAACAGATTTTTTACCAACGCTCAAGTCGTAGTGAACACTGATGGTTCGCTTGGGGATCGCTATGACAAAGTACGACGAGTGCCTTTTGGGGAGTTTGTACCGATGCGTGGATTACTCGAGGCGGTTGGTGCGCCAGTAGACAGAATCCCACGCGATGCCATGGCGGGTCACGACAGAGCAATACTCCGTGCCGCAGACACCACCATTGCAGTTGTTATTTCGTGGGAAGTCTTTTTTGCGGGACGCGCCAACGAAGGTGTTGAGCGCGGGGCAACGCTGCTAGTGAACCCAACAAATGGCTCGAGCTACACAGGCACAATATTGCAAACTCAACAGATTGCTTCATCTCGATTGCGCGCGTTAGAAACCGGTCGTTGGCTCGTACAAGTTTCGCCAACGGGCTTCTCTGCTTTCGTTTCACCAAGTGGTCAAGTGTTTGATCGAACTGCCGTCAGCGAACAGCGGGTCATCACCCGACAAGTGCAGCTTCGTTTGGGTCGCACAATCTATTCGTACCTTGGCGACATGCCTTTTATTTTGATCATGATTGCATCTCTTTTTGTCCTACTGATCGTTGGTCGGCGCACAACTCGAGCATGATCAATAATAAAATGATCACGCTTTCGTCTGGGAATGTCGAGGTAGTCGTTGACGCAGAGCATGGATCACGTCTGTCGAGCTTGCGGTTTGGCGAAAATGAGCTGCTGGTGCAGCGTACAAATGACGATTCATTTTCTTGGGGCTGTTACCCGATGGCTCCATGGGCTGGCCGCACACGCAACGGATTATTTGAATACCAAGGCTTAAGTGTGCAGTTGCCCATCAACTCCGCCCCACATGCAATTCACGGTCTTGTGCATGACGCTTTATGGCAAGTTGTTGACACTTCACCAACAAGCACAACTCTGCGAGTCGAACTCGATCAGCGATGGCCTTATGCAGGGTGGGTTGAACATCGCATCAGTGTCGACTCAACATCGGTGAACCTACAACTCACCGTGCACGCGACCGGCCATAAGAACGACCAGAATAGTCAATCAATTTCTATGCCAGCACAAGTTGGTTGGCACCCGTGGTTTGTGCGACCAGTAGAGCTTGAGGCCGAATTCAAAACGATGTACGTTCGCGACAGCGATGGTATTACTGGTGCACAACGCGTGCACCGACAACACGACTTGATGCAGTCACCGCTCGACGACTGCTTTAGCGATGTCGCCGCCGCGCCATTATTAAAGTTTGGCGACGGACTTGTAGTCCGCCTCGAGAGCGATTGCAGTCATTGGGTTGTATATAACGAGCCATTGCATGCAATCTGCGTAGAGCCACAATCCGGGCCACCAAATGGACTTAATTCAGAACCGTTCACTGTTTCCACCAACCATCCACTGACTCGTTATTTCCGTCTGACTGCACTTGGTTACCGCTAGGTAGAGTGATATCGATATGTCAACGCCGTTCGACCCCAACGGCCCCTTGCGAATTGCCTATTTGACATACCGTGGCAAGCCGCACGTCGGTGGCCAGGGTGTGTATACGCGACACCTCACCAAGGCTCTTGTCGATCTCGGTCACCATGTCGAAGTTTTTGGCGGACAGCCGTACCCGATTCTTGATCCGCGAGTGCAACTGCATCAACTGCCTAGCCT
>DFDK01000013.1:19817-27424 GCA_002367695.1 Acidimicrobium sp. UBA3029
AACTTTGTTGAGTCAGCCCAGTTTCTTAAAGGCACATTCGGTGAACCTCGCTCGTTCAGCATCCGAGCACACCGCGCCCTCAAAACACGAATCAACGATTTTGACATTGTGCACGACAATCAATGCCTCGGATACGGCATCCTCAAAATTGAAAAAATCATTCCGACAATCGTGACATTGCACCACCCCATCACCAAAGATCGCAAGCTCGAGATGGAACACACACCAACTTGGTGGAAACGCAAGGCCATTGGTCGCTGGTATTCATTTGTCGAGATGCAAGGCAAAGTAGCGAGCAAGATGCCGCGCGTTGTGGTGGTCAGCAAAAACTCGATTGACGACATTCACACCGACATGAAAGTGCCGCTCGATCGCATGCGGCTAGTGCCGGTTGGCGTTGATCACGAGTTGTTCTCCCCTAAACCGTCGGTGCAGCGCAAGCCAGGACACATGATTACCACTGCGTCAGCCGATGTTGCCCTCAAAGGTCTTTCATACTTACTCGAAGCTCTTGCAAAATTGCGCACCGAGCGCGAGGTGCACCTGACCATCATTGGCAAGCCACGCGAAGGCGCAAACGCCGACCTCATCCGTTCACTTGGTCTCGAAGATTGCATCTCACACGTTTCGGGAGTTACAGACGAACGCATTGTTGAGTTGTATGCGCAAGCCGAGCTCGCGGTGGTGCCAAGTTTGTACGAGGGCTTTAGTCTTCCTGCGATCGAAGCAATGGCGACCGGCACGTGCTTGGTTGCCACTACGGGTGGTGCACTCCCCGAAGTTACTGGTGTCGACAACGACACAGTGCTGTCATGCCCAGCAGGCGATGCAGAAGCATTAGCCGCGACTATTCGTCGTGGTCTTGACGACAAAGAGTTGCGAGATCGCATTGGTGCTGCAGGCAGAGTCCGCGTTGTCGAGCGCTGGAGCTGGCGCCATTGTGCGGCACTCACCGTTGATCAATACAAGGAAGTTCTTTCGATGCCACACAACGTCAAAAAACTTCAAAAAAGAGACGGCAAATAGCAATGCTGACCGTGCGCTTTAGCGAACTTTCCATTGGCCCTGGCACGCTATTTCTTGATGCTGGTGCAGGCTTTGGTCGCCACGCATTTGAGGCCGCACGACTTGGTGCGCAAGTTGTTGCACTCGACTATGCCCAAGACGAAGTAATTGCCATGCGCGCGACCTTTAGTGCCATGTACGAAGCCGGCGAGATCAAAGCCGAAAACCTTGTGGGTGTGTTGCGCGGCGATGCCACATGCTTGCCATTTGCCGACAACTCATTTGATTGCATTGTGACCTCTGAAGTGCTCGAGCACATCCAAAACGACGTGGCTGCATTGAGCGAACTCGCTCGCGTGCTCAAGCCGGGCGGCACACTTGGCGCCACCGTGCCGTCATGGTTTCCCGAAAAGATCAACTGGATGTTGTCGGACGAATACCACGCACCATTTGTGGTCGGTGGCCACGTGCGCATTTACAGCGGTACCGAACTCAAAGCAAAGCTGCGCGCAGCAGGTTTGCGCGTTGTTGGTCAGCATCGTGCCCACGGATTGCACTCACCATATTGGTGGCTGCGCTGCGCTGTTGGCCCTGCACGCGAAGACAACCGGATGGTTAACGTCTACAAAAAGTTTTTGGAATGGGACATCATCTCTAAACCAAAAGTCACGCAAGTAGCCGAACGAGTGCTTGCACCTGTTCTTGGCAAAAGTTATGTGGTGTACTCAATGAAGCCGGTAGAGAATGCCAACTAACGAACTTCCCGGTAACAATCTCGGCAATAATCTTGACGATGTGATCACTCAGGAAGAGTTGCGTGCAACCGCTCAATCGATTGCGGCATTACAACTTTCGAGCGGCATGATCCCGTGGTTTGTCGGCGGACACTGCGACCCATGGAACCACGTTGAGACTGCAATGGCACTCGACGTAATGGGTTTGCATGATCAGGCTCAACTTGCGTACGAATGGCTCACCTCGGTGCAACGCGAAGACGGTAGTTGGTTTAACTATTACTTACCAGACGGATCAGTTGAAGAAACCAAACTCGACACCAATGTGTGCGCGTACATCGGCACTGGAGTGTGGCATCACTGGATGAGTACCAACGACAAACAATTTGTCGCGCGCATGTGGCCAGCGGTCAAGCGTGCAATGGAGTGGGTATTAGCGATGCGCCGTCCAGACGGCACCATCTTGTGGGCTCGCGAAGTGAACGCAAACCCTTGGGACTATGCCTTACTGACTGGCTGTTCATCAGTTCGCCACGCCTTGCATTGCGCAGCAAACATTGGGGCAATTGTTGGTGACTCACAACCCGAGTGGCGCGCCGCCGCCGATGCAATCGACGAGATCATCAACACCAATCTCGATGCTTTCGAACCAAAACTTCGCTGGGCAATGGACTGGTATTACCCCGTGCTCACTGGAGCACTGACCGGCACTGAAGCAAAGACACGCATTGCCATGCAATGGGAAGAATTTGTGATCCCATCTCGCGGTGTGCGCTGCGTCAATGACGAAGACTGGGTAACTGCAGCCGAAACAGCAGAATGCTCGCTAGCCCACTCTGCTATTGGCGACATCGACACCGCCAAGCAATTGTTGACATGGACAAATGCCCACCGTACCGAAAGTGGCGCATACCTCACCGGCATTGTTTACCCTGATCGGATTGTGTTTCCTGCCGACGAATGCAGTGCGTATACCGGCGCCGCAGTGATCTTGGCCGCCAGCGCAATTAGTGGCAATACGGCAGCAAGCCAACTCTTTGGCGCATCAACCGTGCTCGACTAAACAGTTTTTAAGTGTTTTTTATTTCACCCGCGTGAGCACACGCAACGAACCAGTCGTGCTCACATCTACGAACTTGCCGCTGTTTATTGCCGCCAGATAAATCTCCTCATATGGAGCCTGACCCCCAAGTGCCGAATCAGTAAACACATCATGGATAGCCAAGATGCCACCCAGGGCAATATGCCCGTTCCACGCCGCATAATCATTTGCTGCGACATCACGCGCGTGGCCTCCGTCAATAAAACACATCGCAATTTGTTGCATCCAGGTGCTTGCAATTGTTGGTGAGTCGCCAACAACAGTTCGCACAGTGTCGGTGAGCAGTGCGCGGCTCATTGTTTTTTCAAAATGCGGCAACGTATTGAGCCGTCCCGTTGACGCGTCAACCAATGTTGGGTCGTGCCACTCCCAACCAATTTGATTTTCTTCTGACCCACCATGGTGATCAACTGCAAACAGTAATGTCTCGCAGGATTCTGCTGCTGCACCAAACCACACGGTGCTTCGCCCACAGTACGAACCTATTTCAACCATTGGCAAACCAGGACAAGCTTTCCCGGCGGCTAGCGCTGCAGCGAAAAGAGCATCGCCTTCAATCTCCGGCATAAATCCGGTTGCACTAATCGCAACCATGCGTCGTTCGCCGCTCAATTTGGTCACGTCAAAAATTACTCGCTACGCATTACGCGGAAGCAACGCGTTGCCGCGAGCAATGCGACCAAGCCAGGATGCACTTGGTCGTGGCGTACGTACCTGTGTTTTCCAATCGACTGCGACGATTCCGAATGTTGGTCCGTATCCATACATCCACTCAAAATTGTCCATCAAACTCCAATACGTATAGCCGCGAATATCAATTCCATCCTGAATGCAATTAAGCACTCCGTCAAGTGCGCCGTGCACGTACTCGATCCGTTCGGCATCGTCACTCGTAGCAATTCCGTTCTCGGTAACAATGATTGGCACATGGCCCGTCTTATCCCAGGCGCGACGAATACACGCCTCTAGCGCTTGAGGCCTGAACTCATATCCCATGATTGTCGTGCGCATGTCTTGGTCTGGTTGAATGCGACCGTCTTGGTTGAAACGCTCGCGCGTATACGTCTGCACACCGAAATAGTCGTCGCCTTTGGCCGCTTCCAAAAAGCAGTCTTCAAGGCCGTCCCACGCCATGTCGCGTTTGCCTTCGGCTGCCTCGCGGTGAGATTCATCATCCACGTTGATGGTGTACTCCTGCATCGCGAGCGTTATTCCAAGAGGGGCGCTCGAAATTGACTTCACTGCATCGCGAGCCTTGATGTGGGCCTGACAAAACACTTCGTTTGCTTTAGCGCGAGATTCACGAGACTTTGTACCAGGGGGAAACTCACCGAGCAAATATCCAATCGTCGAGACCATGTTTGGTTCGTTAATGGTGCACCACTTGCCAACACCATCGCCAAGCGACTTGGCAACTTTCTCTGAAAATCTCGCAAATAAATCCGCCGTCGTATCATTCACCCAACCACCCTGTGCTGCGACCCAACGCGGAGTAGTGAAGTGATGCAGCGTAACAACAGGTGTGATGTTGTGTTCGTGGCATGCTTCCAAAACTTTTCGGTAGTGATTGATTTCTGCCTGAGAGAACTCTCCGTCCTCTGGCTCGATGCGACTCCATTCAACACTGAATCGGTAGTTGTCAAAACCCAATTTGGCGAGCATCGCAATGTCCTGCGGGTACAGGTTGTAGTGATCGCAGGTGTCTCCGCTTGGCTCTTTAACACTCGTACCAACACGATGTTCCCATTCCCACCAATCGTTATTCCAGTTGTTGCCCTCCACTTGATGGGCTGCAGTTGCAGTGCCCCAAGTAAATCCGGCAGGAAACGAACGGGGATTTGATGATGTTGAAGCGGTATTCGCACTTGTCATGAAATTAACGCTAGTCGGGCGCACACACCCGACCTATTGCTGGCATTATGAAAGGGTGAGTAAACCCCTCCAAGACCTGATCACTTTGCTCGACCTCGAAACCATAGAAGTCAACATCTTTCGCGGTCAGTCACCCGACGAAAATCGTCAACGAGTCTTTGGTGGTCAAGTTGCTGGGCAGGCTCTTGTAGCTGCGGCTCGAACCATCGACGAGCCAGGCCGCATGGTTCACTCATTACATGCATACTTTCTGCGCTCAGGCGACCCGGGTGTGCCGATTTTGTATGAAGTCGACCGCATTCGTGACGGCAAGAGCTTTTCCACACGTCGAGTTGTCGCGATTCAGCATGGGAAAGCGATTTTTAACGTGCAGGCAAGTTTTCAAAAACCAGAACCTGGGCTTGAACATCAGATTGCGATGCCCGCCGATGTCCCTGATCCAGACTCGCTTCCCGATTTCAAGTCGTTGATGGAGCCGTACAAAGAAAAACTTGGCGACTGGTACGACAGGCCACGTCCGATCGACATGCGTTACGTCGATGGCAACCCGTTTACGCGCAGAGGTAATCCGCAGCCTGGCCAGCGAGTTTGGTTTCGCACCGATGGAAAACTTCCGGATGACAATGTATTGCACGCCTGCATCGTTACTTACGCAAGTGACATGACATTGCTCGACTCTGCACTATTACCCCATGGTCGATCACTCGCAGATGGTTCGCTACAACTCGCCAGCCTCGATCATGCAATGTGGTTTCATCGCGAGTTTCGCGCCGATGACTGGCTGCTCTACCAGCAGTCCTCCATCTCGACATCCAATTCACGTGGCATGGCAGAGGGACACATCTTTACCCAGGATGGAAAACTTGTAGTCACGGTCGTGCAAGAAGGTCTTGCGCGCCTAGTAAACAAATAACAACTACAAACAAACTTGTAGTGCGTCTCGCCTAGCGACGTGAATCCATGAACAACCCGCGAAGGGCTGCAAAATTTTCGACGCAGTGACCAGCGCCAAGCACTACTGCTTCGAGCGGTTCAGTCGACATATTGACAGGTACCTGCGTGTCACGCTCAATACGCCTGGCGAGACCGCGCAGCATCGAGCCACCACCAACCAAATACATTCCGCGAGTAAGAAAGTCTTGCGACAGTTCAGGCGGCGCCGAGGCGAGACATCGAATGACCGAGTTGACCATCTGTGTCACAACATCATCAATCGCTACGCGAATTTCACTCGATGTCAGCACTACAGTTTTTGGCAATCCAGAAACAAGATCGCGACCACGCACCTCGGCGTCACGGTCCTCCGGTGTCGCCATAGCGCTACCGATCGAAATCTTGATCTCTTCTGCAGTGCGCTCGCCAATTGCAAGACCATGTTCGCGTCGCACATACGACTGAATCGCAGCATCAATATCAAAACTGCCAACACGAACCGCTTCGAGTGCAACAATTCCACCGAGGCTGATCACAGCAGTCTCTGTAGTGCCGCCACCGATGTCAATAACGAGGTTGCCAACAGGTTCGTTGATTGGCAAGTCTGCGCCAATGGCTGCAGCCATTGGTTGTTCGAGCAACTGTGCGTCGGCAGCGCCTGCGCGACGAGTTGCATCAGTTACTGCACGTCGCTCTACTTCGGTAATGGCCGACGGCACACAAATCAGTACCTTGGGTCGCGAAAATCGTGAGACACCTGCGCGTTGGAGCAGCAATCTGATCATCTTTTCGGTGATCTCAAAGTCGGTAATTGCGCCGCCACGCAGTGGCCGTACTGCAACGATGTACCCAGGGGTACGACCAATCATGCTCCACGCTTCTTGGCCGGTAGCGAGAACCTCTCCTGTGCGTTTATTGACGGCAATCACAGAAGGTTCGTTGATAACAATGCCGCGCCCCTCCATATACACAAGGGTGTTTGCGGTACCAAGGTCAATTGCTAAGTCGCGTGCCACTTTGAATTACCTTCTGCCTTTTTTGTCGGAATGATCTTGTAACTGTTGGCGCACGTGAGCACGCGAGTCGTCAGAAAGAGCGTCTAAGTGACGACGGAATGCGACCATTCCATTGTTTTGCGTTGCGTGTCGGGACTCTTGCATCATCATCACGACGAGTGTTAACGCAGACACCACAGAGATCGCGGCAAACAACAGTGAAAAACTTGAGATTGCAATCACTAGTGCGCGCTCGTTTTGGGTTGTGACGTTGTCTCAACTTGATCAACGGTTGTCACATGTTGCGCTCCGAGCGCCCAGTCACTTCCGGTCTCCCATGCTTCACGTTTCCAAATAGGCACTGTCGCTTTCAACGCGTCAATACCAAATCTTGCTGCTTCGAATGCTTCGGGTCGATGAGGAGCAGAAACGACAACAAGCACAGACGACTCGCCTAACTTGAGGTCGCCAACTCGATGAATAAGTGCAATTCTGCCCAAGTCGCTCCACTGATTTTTCATCTCGGAAACAATTTCACGACACTTCGGAATGACTTCTTCTTCAAATGCTTCATAACTTAGGGTGTGCACCCCGATACGTCCCTCTGAATGATTACGCACAGTTCCAGAAAACAACACCACTGCACCACATGAATCGGTGACCGCCCAGTCATACACCGCACCGATATCAAGTTTGGAAGCAGTGATTTCCAGCCACACATTGCTATCGACAGAGAATTCGCGGTGTGACATCACTTTCAGCGTACCCGAGGTTACGGATGGTCTTTTAGTTTAAAGTTTTAATAGGCTTGAGATCAGTGAGCAACAACCCCGACGAACAACCATTTTCTGGAATTCCTCTTTTTGGCGACCTTGCGAAGGCAATGGCTGGTCAAGGCCCCCTGCAATGGGACGTTGCGCGTCAAGTAGCCATCTCAACCGCAACGAATGGCACTAACACCGAAGC
>DFDK01000011.1 GCA_002367695.1 Acidimicrobium sp. UBA3029
GATGCCGACTGCTGAACGCCGAGCGCTTCACCACGACGGTCGTCGTCGGCCGAGTTTGCAACGAGCGCACTCAGAGATGGGCTTGCCACACCTGCACCGATCACCATGATGACCAATGCAATAATCAGTGTTGGCCAAATCACTGCCGCACTGAGTAGTAGCAAGCCAACTGCAACCAACACTTGCCCACTGCGCATCATACGCAGCGAACCGAATTTTGCAGTGAGCGGTGCGATCAGTGCGCCTTGCACACCCGACATCAGCATGCCGATGCCAAGAAAAACTGCTGCTGTTGATGCTTCGTCGAGATTAAATCGTGCGCCACCAAACAAGGAGAATGTTGCTTCGAAGCCCGAGAAAGCAAACATCGAGAAAAACCCGACGGCTGCAAGTGCACCATATTTGCGCTTGCGAAATGGGATTGTCGTTGTACGCACTTCACTTGAGCGTGCGAAATCACGAGTCTCTGGTAAACGAATCATCGCTGCAACTGCATTGACTAATGCCAAGCAACCAGCAAGATAAAACGGCACGTGCGCACCACCAAGAGCCGCAAGGCCACCAAATGCAGGGCCAAATACAAAGCCAACACCAAACGCCATACCAAGCAAACCGAGCATGCGTGCGCGTTGCTCTTTGGACCCAATATCGGTCACGGCACTTTGTGCTACCGAAACGCTTGCACCCGATGCACCGTCGATAAGCCTGCCTGCAAACAACACCCACAGTGCGCCGGCCGCACCAGTAATAAAACTGCCAACTGCTGTGCCAAGTAGCGAGATAACTATGACTGGTTTGCGACCAACTCGATCAGACCACCGACCAAGTATTGGTGCAAAGATCATTTGAGCAAGTGAAAACGACGCAAACAACATGCCTACCTGAAAACCATTTGCCCCAAATCGATCTGCGTAACGACCGAGAATTGGCGCGACCATGCCAAACCCGATCATGTCGAGCGCGACCGTGGACCAGATGATCCAAAAACCGCGCGGCAATGGCTCGCGAGGTATTTTTTGAGTCTCGGTCATGCGCGACGCACGCGAGTGCCAGCCTTGGTGGTCTCGACCACGTAGCCGGCTGCTTGCAATTCAATACGTATGGCGTCAGCCGTTGCAAAATCTTTTGCCACGCGAGCAGCATCGAGTTGTTGCGCGCGCTCAACTATCGCCGAATCAACATCGTCGCCGCTGCGCAACACAAGACCAAGTGCATTGCACATTTCATGCACTGCAGTTGCTAGCTCGGCACATACTTCGGTGTCGCCAGATTCGATTGCGATATTTGCGCGTCGTACGGTGTCAAAAATAATTGCCATCGCATTTGGTGTATCGATGTCGTTGTCCATGACTTCGCGAAACTTGGCAAGTACTTCGGTGTCGGCAGACTTTGTTGGCAAAGCGGCTTTAGCCATGCGGTCTGCAAAGCCGTCCAGATTGGCAAGTGACTTGACCGACGAATCAATGTTGTCTTGACCCACCTTGACCGGTGAGCGGTAGTGAGTTTGCAACAACAACATGCGGTATGCGCGCGGGTCGTAGTGCTGCACGAGATCGACAAGATTGGTGACGTTACCAAGACTCTTCGACATTTTTTCGCCTTCGATATCAACGACAAATCCGTTATGCATCCAGTGCTGGGCAAATGTCTTACCAAGAGCCACTGCCTGTGCGCGCTCGTTTTCGTGGTGAGGAAAGCGCAAGTCAGCGCCACCGCAATGCAGATCAAAACCCTCACCAAGTAGTTGCAGACTCATCACTACACATTCGCTGTGCCACCCTGGTCGACCCTCGCCCCATGGTGAAGGCCAACTTGGTTCACCGGGTTTCGAAAACTTCCACAGTGCAAAGTCTGCTGGGTGTCGCTTTTGTGCAGCACCCAGCACTTCGCGATCACCGCCACCAGACAGCATGTCATCCAAATTTTGATGCGCGAGCAATCCGTAATCTGGCACTGATGAAATGTCGAGATACACACCGTCGTCGGTGGCATAGGCACTATCGCCAGCCATCAACTCGCCAATCATTTGCACCATCTGTTCTACATATTCAGTTGCGTGCGGCACATCGGTTGGTCGCAACACACCCAGCGCATTCATTGCCTCGAACCACACGGTTTCGCATTTGTGAGTGATCTCTGTCCACGGACGATTTTCGCGATTTGCGCGATCGATAATCTTGTCGTCGATATCGGTGATATTGGACACCAATCGCACCCGAACACCACACCACTCCATATATCTACGCAGAATGTCGTAGACCAACGTGGCGCGACCATGGCCCAAATGCGGCGGGCCGTAGACGGTTGGGCCACACAAATAGATGCCCAACTTGCCGGGCTCGCGCATTTTAAGTTCGCGCACATCGCGTGTCACGGTGTCATATAAATGCAGCACGCACACAGCCTAGAGGCGTAGTTGTAGGCCAAGCAGTGGCCCGACCCAATACAGTTAATGCGCGATGACCGTGCCAGATAAGCCCTCCCTCGACAACGTCGAAAGCAAGTTGATTGCACAGTGGGACGCCTTGGGCACCTACGCATTTGATCGCAAGGCCACTCGCGACAACGTCTTTGCCATCGATACCCCTCCGCCCACCGTGAGCGGCTCGCTACACATGGGCCACGTGTTTAGTTATACCCACACCGATGCAGTTGCCAGGTTTTGGCGGATGCGTGGAAAATCAGTTTTTTATCCGATGGGTTGGGACGACAACGGACTGCCGACCGAACGTCGTGTACAAAATTATTTTGGTGTGTCATGCGATCCAAGCGTCGCGCATGATCACAACTTTGTGCCACCATTTCGCGGCGACGTACCAAAAGATCACCGAGCGGTCGCCATCTCGCGCCCCAACTTCATTGCGTTGTGCGAAGAACTCACACATCAAGATGAAAAGGTATTTGAAGACCTGTTTCGTCGACTTGGGCTGTCTGTTGACTGGTCATTGCTCTACACCACTATTAGTGATCACGCGCGACGTACAAGCCAAGATGCATTTTTGCGTAACTTGTCGCGCGGCGAGGCTTACGCCCAAGAAGCACCAACGTTATGGGACGTCGATTTTGGAACAGCTGTTGCCCAAGCCGAATTAGAAGATCGCGAGCGCCCTGGCGCGTTTCACGATATTTCTTTTCAACACGAATCTGGTGGCGAAATACTGATTGCGACTACGCGACCAGAACTCATTCCTGCTTGTGTTGCGCTCGTTGCTCACCCGGACGATGACCGATACAAACCATTTTTTGGCACCATGGTGCGCACGCCCTTATTTGATGTAGCAGTGCCTGTGCTCGCACACGAACTTGCACAGATTGACAAAGGTACGGGCATTGCGATGGTCTGTACGTTTGGCGACCTCACCGATGTTGTGTGGTGGCGAGAACTCAATTTGCCAACACGACCAATTATTGGCCGCGATGGTCGCATATTGACCCAAGCGCCAGATGGCATGACAAGTACTGCTGGTCTCGAGCAGTACGCCGTACTTGCTGGCAAGTCGGTGAAACAGGCTCAGACCGCAATCGTCGAAATGTTGCGCACAAGTGGTGACTTACGTGGAGAGCCAAAACCACTCATGCATCCAGTCAAGTTTTACGAAAAGGGCGATCGACCACTCGAGATAGTGACAAGTCGTCAGTGGTACATCCGCAACGGCGGTCGCGATGCCGATTTACGTGCAGCATTGCTTACACGTGGCAATCAATTGGCTTGGCATCCCGAATTCATGCAACATCGCTACAGCAACTGGGTTGATGGACTTAACGGCGACTGGCTTGTCAGTCGTCAGCGTTACTTCGGTGTGCCAGTGCCGTTGTGGTATCGACTCAATACAGCCAGCGAACCTGACTATTCAAACCCACTTGTACCGGATGCTTCACGATTGCCAATTGATCCAAGCACAGACGTACCAAATGAATACACCGAAGCACAGCGCGGTGTACCGGGCGGGTTTGTTGGTGACGCTGATGTGCTCGACACGTGGGCCACATCTTCATTGACGCCACAAATTGCTGGCCGCTGGCTCGACGACCCCACAATGTTTAACAACGTGTTTCCAATGGACGTGCGCCCTCAAGGTCATGACATCATTCGCACATGGTTGTTTGCAACAACTGTTCGTTCACACTTCGAACACAGTGTTGCACCGTGGCGCAATGCGGCATTGTCGGGATGGATCTTGGACCCAGATCGCAAAAAGATGTCGAAGTCGAAGGGCAATGTTGTTACGCCAATCGATTTGTTCGAGCAATACGGCAGCGACGCCGTTCGTTACTGGGCTGCTTCTGCCCGACCGGGTGTCGATACTGCATTTAGCGAAGACCAAATGAAGGTTGGTCGCAAATTGGCAACCAAGTTGCTCAATGCAACAAAGTTTGTGTTGGGTGCTGGAGATGTAAGTGCTGAAGTCGTGCCAACCGAGCCACTTGACATTGCAATGCTGCAGCGACTCAGTGTTGTCATCAACGATGCAACCTCCGCGTTCGAATCATTTGACTACGCGCGTGCGCTCGAACGCACCGAATCATTCTTTTGGTGGTTCTGCGATGATTATCTAGAACTCGTCAAGATGCGTGCGTACGGCATCACCGACATCTCGGCGTCTGCTCGGGCTGCACTACAACGCGCGCTCAGTGTTATGCAGCGCTTGTTCGCACCACATATTCCATTCGCCACCGAAGAGGTATGGAGTTGGTGGCAACAGGACTCAATCCACTTGGCCCAATGGCCAACAATTACGGAAATCACCGGAGACACCAAACATGTTGATGCCTCCGAGATGATGCTAGATAGCGCATGCAATGTAATCGGCGTGATTCGCCGTACCAAGACTGAAGCAAAACTCTCGCAACGTGCCGAAGTTGAGTACACATCAGTGAGCGCAACAGACGCGCAAATCGCTTTGCTCAAAGAGTGCATTGGAGACTTACAAAACGCTGGCGTCGTACCTGCCATCGAGTTTGTTGCACATGTGGCCGGCGACTCTGTGGCACATATTGCAACAACCGTTCGACTGGCTCCGGTCGTGGACGCAAAATGAGTCGCAACAAACGCCTCGTACGACGCTACGCCAGACCACGTTCCCACTACTTGGTACTGACCCTCAACATCGTTGTTGTTTTTTCATTGCTCATTGCCGGAGTTGGCATGTTGTGGGCAAACAATCGTCTCAATACGCGACAAGTCGTTTCACTCAATCGTGACCCAATTGCCAAACCAAGTACCGACGCCGAAATCACACCATCTGATAGTTGGAATCTGACCGAGGGTGACCTTGCCGCTAAAAACTTTTTACTCACTGGCTCAGACAACGGCAGTTGCGTTGACCCAAAATCTCCTTATGCCGGAGCATTTGGCGACCGAACAAGCTTTGGCGAGCGCAGTGACACGATCATGATTATCCGCGTCGATCCAAAAGACAATCATGCGGCTTTCCTGTCTTTCCCGCGCGACTTGTGGGTCAAGATCGCAGGCTCAACACGAACCAACCGCATCAACACTGCTTTTGATCGCAAAAACCCCAACAAGCTAGTCGACACAATTTACCAAAACTTTGGAATCAGTATCGATCACTACGTCGACATCGACTTTTGTGCATTTAAAGAAATCGTCAATGCCGTTGGTGGTGTCAGCATTCCGTTTTTGTATGAGACTCGTGACAAAAAAACAGGTCTGTATGTGCCGGCACCAAGTTGCTTCGAGTTTTCAGGTGATCACGCGCTCGCCTACGTTCGATCTCGATCGGGTTATTCATACTTTGACCCTGCAAAAAATGAATGGATCAAAGACGGTACAGGAGACCTCGGACGCATCAGTCGTCAACAGGACTTCATTCGCCGCGCTATGCAACGAGCACTTGATAAGGGATCAAGTAGCCCAACTGTTGCCAACAAACTGCTCAATGCCGCACTCAAAAATGTGATTACCGATGATCAACTCACACCAATTTCTATGCTCCAACTAGCACAAGCAATGCGCGACCTCAATACGAGCAAAATTCCCACCTACACGATTTCTACAACTAGCAAAATGGTCGGCGATCAAGCCGTCCTTGTTCCCCGTATTCAAAACGACACGATGCGAGAAGTGCTTGCGCTGTTTCAAGGCAAAGCAAGTTTTGCTACACCTGGCTCGGCCACCGACGCACCACCCACATCCGACATGACAACAACCGAAGGCGCACTCGGCGGTGTTACTAGTGGAGACATAGTGCCGGTGGGTTTCGTGAAGTACACGAGCAATGCCTCATCATCTGCACCACCAACAACACTTCCAGTTGTCGCACCAGAACAAGCAACGCTCGGTGTTGCTCCGCCAAATGATCCGAGTTGTCGCTAGTCGAGCACTCGTCGTAGTGCATCGGGTACGTCGCTAGGCCCACTCACCGTTGTAAACCTTGCACCTACTTGTTGTGCAAACACACGGGCTTCAGCAGCATCATCGACTGGCGCGATGACCACAAGTTCTTCAAGTGAACAACCAGCAAGCACCGCATCGCCCTCTACAGTCGAGCGACAATCGGAAAACAGAATCGTTACCCGCCTACCCGCACGAGAACGCGCTAGTTGGTTGCCTGCAGTCGTTAATGCTTGAGCAAGGTTGGTTGTGCCAAACCCACGCAACGAAAGCACGGCATTTACAACCTGCTCGCTTGACCGCGAAATATCCTGCGACTTTGCAACCACAACATCATTGCCGAATACCAGCACGCTGTAATCGCTTGGCTCGCGACTGGCTACAGCCGCAGCCGCCATTGCCGAATTGGCAAGTGGCTTGCCGCCCATCGAGCCACTGCGGTCAACCACCAAACTGAATGCTGTCCCTGGTTTTGTCCAGCCGCGCACCTTCAGGGCATCTACATCAACAGCACCATGCACTCGAATTTCGTTCAATCCATCAAGGCTCGCATCGATGTCGATATCGCCTGCATCGGGCTGGTAGTTCACCAAAGTCATCTTGCCAATGCCACGAGGACGCGGCTTTCCTGAGCGCGCAATCTCGAGCATCACTCGACCAGCGAGTTGACGTGCAAGTTCGCGCAACTTTGGGTCGGTTGCTGCAGTCAAGTCAGCGAGCATGCCAAGTATTTCATCAGGCGCTTCGTTGAGTGCTTCGTCAATAGCAGCCTCATCGAGCTCTCCAACTTCGGGAGAGATTTGTTCAAATCGATCATGCCGGGCAAGATCACTGCGCGAAACAGTTTTCTTGTTTGCTTGACTCTCTGCTTGCTCCGCGAGTGCGCCCTCTTTAACTGCCGGATTTGCTAGTTCGAGGTCGTGGCCCCAATCGGGGCGCCAGCTTTTCCCGCTGACTCGTCTCCGGCACTCACACCAAAAACGTCGTTCCAGATTTCGGCAACAACATCTTCTGCGTTGCGCACGCTTCCTTCACGAATACGCACTCTGCCACTGATGGCAACCAGTGCACTATCGAGACCGATCGACGGAGAAATGTTCTTTGAAGACCGCACCTCGGCCAAACTCGACGCCACCAACGCTGTATCAATCGCTCCACGAACCGACGACCCAACTCTCAAATCAGGATGATTGCGTGTGCGACGGACAACTTCAACAACTTTTGTAACCCAAACAGCATCTGGTTGCACACCAGCGCTGTTTTTTTGGTTATTCGCCTTCAGATTGCGATCAACGATCGCGCATTCGTCTTCTGAGGACTGATATGTCATCGCAACACGACACACACGGTCGTAAACAGCACTTGAAATACGGGCTGTTCCGACGGCATCAAATGGGTTCATTGCTGCAACCAGTCGAAAACCCTCTGCGCCAACTACTTTGCCGAGGCGTGGCACCGTAATTTCACCTTCGCTCATCACCGTGATCAATACGTTGAGCGTCTCTTCTGGAATGCGGTTGATCTCTTCTACATACAACAATGAGCCTTCACGTAATGCAGTAACAAGTGGACCATCCACGAAAACGTCTGGCGTGTATCCATCGCTCAAGACGCGAGCTGGGTCAAAGTGACCAATTAATCGTGCTGGTGTGAGCTCGGCGTTGCCCTCAACAAACGAAAACCCAACCGACATGCTTTGCGCAACTGCTCGCAATAGTGTGCTTTTACCTGTGCCGGGCGGCCCCTCAAGCAACATATGTCGACCAGCGACAAGTGCCGCAACTACCAGCTCAATTTCGCGCTGACGCCCTACAACATCGTTGCCAACAGCACCAATGATCTGAGCTGATGTTTGGGGATCAGTCATATTTGATGACGCCACGGATATTTTCTCCGTCACGCATCGCGCGGTAACCCTCGTTGATGTCGTTCAACGTGTAGGTGCGCGTGACAAGACCATCAAGATCGAGTTGACCTTCGCGATACAAGCCCAACAACTTAGGAATATCAGAGCGTGGATTTCCCGAACCAAACAGCGAACCGACAAGTTGCTTCTCCATCAACGTCATGTCAAGCAGACTGATCGATGCGCCAAACTCCATTGCTGGGTGAATGTTGGTCACAACAACACGACCACGCTTTGCGGTCAGTGCCATTGCTTCATGAATCACTGCGCCACTACCGACGCCCATTGTCATGATCACTTTGTTAGCCATGGTGCCACGAGTGAGTTCTTGCAATAGTGGGACTGCTTCGGCCATTGAGTTGGCGCTATGTGTTGCACCAAACTCCATTGCCTTCTCGCGCTTGAACTCAATTGGGTCAATCGCAATGATTTGTTTTGCGCCAGCAATGCGCGCACCTTGGATTGCGTTGGCTCCAATGCCACCAACACCCACGACAACAACTGTGTCGCCGGGCTTCACTTCGGCTGCATAGACGCTAGAACCCCAACCAGTTACAACACCGCAACCGAGCAAGCACGCGCGGTCGAGTGGAACATCTTGTTCGATCTTGATGCAACTTGCTTCGTGGACCACAGTGTGTTGCGCAAAAGTTCCAAGCAAGCACATCACGCCCAAGTCTTTGCCTCCAACATGATGACGAGAAGTTTGATCGCTGATCTGCTTACCAGTTGCCATGTACGCACCGAGGTCGCACAAGTTTTGGTGACCAGTCGAGCAACTCACACAACGACCACATGATGGAATGAAACCAAATACAACGTGATCACCAGGTGCAAGCCAACTCACATTTGCGCCAACTTGTTGCACAACTCCAGCACCTTCATGGCCGCCAATAATTGGAAGTTCAAATGGCAAGTCGCCAGTAACAAGATGCTCGTCTGAGTGACAAAGCCCGGAAGCGGCCAACTTGACCAGCACTTCGTTCGGGCCAGGCGCATCCAATTCAATATCCTCGATGCTCCACGGAGCATTCAATTCCCACAACACTGCTGCTTTAGTCTTCACGATGTCCCCCTTGTGTATGGCTCTGATAGCCGCACTTCCTACTGCTGACAATAGCCCGAGAGGCGCCAGTTGAGTATTGTTGGCAGGTAATGGAACCCACAACAAATGCCCCAATGAGCGAAATTGTGCAAGATACGGATTCGGTCAAACAGACCGCCCACCAAGATGTCACCGAACTGCTCGTCGAAGAAATTTCAATTGACGGCATGTGCGGCGTCTACTAAGTCCCGTTTTTAACCTCGAACATCATGTCAATTACGCTGGAAACAGCATGCGAGCTCAACCCGCAAGTAGCACTGCGCCCTGAATCATTTGGTGCGCTTGCATATCACTACGGCAACCGCAAACTTGTTTTCCTAAAACACCCAGACGTTGTTGCTGTAGTACGCGACGTCGCCGACTACGCAACGTTGCAAGATGCGCTCGGAGCACACAACATACAGCCATCGCGATGGCCGAGTTTTGTAGAAGCCATTGACTCACTCGCAGCATCGGACATCATTCGTGTCAGGTAAAGCACTCTCGAGCCAACTCAAGTCTGGTCTTGACGCACCAATTTGCTTGACATGGGAAATCACGTACGCGTGCAACTTGCAGTGCGTGCACTGTTTGTCGAGCAGTGGCACAAGAGACCCACGCGAACTTTCAACCGCTCAGGCAAAAGCAGTGCTCGACGAGTTGCGCAACTTGCAAGTGTTTTACATCAACATCGGTGGCGGCGAACCAATGATTCGCAAGGATTTTTTTGAGATTCTCGAACACGCAGAGACCAACAACATCGGTGTCAAGTTTTCAACGAACGGCACCTACATCACCGCCGACAATGCACGTCGATTGGCTTCAATGAATTATCTCGACATCCAAATCAGTCTCGACGGCGTGGATGCTGCAACCAACGATGCGGTGCGCGGCAAGGGATCATACGCAACGGCTATTGCAGCAATGAATCATTTGCGCGATGCAAATTTTGGTCAATTCAAAATTTCTGTTGTTGTGACACGCCACAACGTCGACCAACTTGATGCATTTAAAGCACTCGCCGATTCGTATGGCGCACAGTTGCGCATCACTCGCCTGCGTCCGTCTGGCAGAGGTGCCGACACGTGGGATGAGTTACACCCCACCCAACAACAGCAGCGCCAGATTTATGACTGGCTGATGAAGCATGGCGACAATGTCCTCACTGGTGATTCATTTTTTCACTTAAATGCATTTGGTGAGTCGCTCCCCGGTCTCAACCTATGCGGTGCCGGCCGTGTGGTGTGCTTGATCGACCCAATCGGTGACGTGTACGCATGCCCGTTCGTTATTCATGATCAATTTAAAGCCGGATCACTATTGAGCGATGGCGGCTTCACCAAAGTGTGGAAAGAAAGCGACCTCTTCTTGTCGCTACGCGAACCAGAATCAGAAGGCGCATGTTCGGCATGTGGTAGTTACGACGCCTGCCAAGGCGGTTGCATGGCCGCCAAGTTCTTTACCGGTATACCACTCAATGGACCAGACCCAGAGTGCGTCACCGGACACGGCGAAGAACTTGTCAAGGCAGCATCAATCAACCTCATCCCAAAACCGTCAATGGACCACTCAAGATCTGTCAAAATCAATACGCCGCGGCTAGCTACTTCAAGAGACACCCCGCAACGATTGGAACGAGTATGAACGACGTCAATCCACTGCTGATTGTCGGCGCCATTATTGTTTCGTATTTTATTGGCACGTTCCCAAGTGCACTTATCATTGCCAAGCGCGGTGGCGTCGATGTCACTGCTGCAGGGTCTGGCAATCCTGGCACATCCAATGTTGTGCGCTTACTTGGTTGGAAATATGGACTCGTTGTATTTGTCGCCGATGTGCTCAAGGGTTCTGCTTCGGTGGGACTTGCGTGGCTTGTGATGAACACACAACCAGATGCACTTCGTGTCTCGTACCTTGCATATGCCTGCGGGTACGCCACAGTAATCGGCCACACGTTTCCCGTCACTCGGAAGTTTGTGGGTGGTAAGGGCGTCGCCACTGGTGGTGGAGTGATGTACGTGTTGTACCCCATCATGAGTTTGATCTTGTGCACATCGTGGTTCGTACTACGTAAGTCCACAGGCAAGTCGTCGGTCGCTTCTCTCATTATCACGATTGCTGTTCCTGTGTACGTCGCCATCTGGCGCAACGACAACATGTGGGAGTTGGCCGCATCGGTAGGACTCGTTGGCATGATCATTATTCGACACCTTCCAAACATTCGTCGTCTCAAGTCTCACGAGGAAAACGCATAAAGTTTTTGCGTTGAATACATTGAATCAACTCAACGACTTTTTTGCATGGCTTGAGCACTTTTCGTCATCGCCTTGGTTTTACTTAATTATTTTTACGATTGCAATCGCCGATTCGGTGATACCAATCGTGCCAAGCGAAACACTTGTCATCATTGGTGGCGTAAGTGCAGGTTCGGGGCACTTATCAATTGCGCTCGTGATACTGGTGGCTGCTGCTGGTGCCTTTATTGGCGACAACATGTCGTACATCATTGGCCGTGAAGCAAGCGAACGAATTCTCAAGCGATATACCCGCAACGAAAAAAGCCAGCGGAGATTAGAGATGGTTATTCACCAAATAGAACGACGTGGCGGAATGTTGCTGATCACTGCACGATTCATACCCGGTGGACGCACTCTTTTGACCCTCACGTGTGGCATCACGCGTCGCGATCATCGCTGGTTCGTCGGCTGGATAGTCGCTGCTGCGTCTATCTGGGCGCTCTATGCATCGCTGCTTGGCTTTATCGGCGGCAAAGCTTTCCAGGATGACCACACGAAGGCATTCTTGGTCGCCTTCGGTGGTGCAGTTAGCGCAACTGCGCTGATCGAAGTAGTGCGCTTTGTGCGCAAACGTCTTCGCCCTTAGTCTTTGGCGTGGCCAATAAAATCTCTAGCAACACTTGGTCACAGGTTGCGAGTCGACAATCGATCCTGTTGTTATTGCCACTCGGATCATGCGAACAGCACGGCCCACACTTGCCGCTTGACACCGACACCCAAATTGCACAGTACTTGTGCGCCCAGGCTGCACTACACAACGATCGCATCCTGATTGCTCCGAGTCTGACAATTTCGGCAAGTGGCGAACATGCTGGCTTTCCTGGCACATTGTCGATTGGCACTGATGCTCTCACTCAGGTCTTAATTGAGATCGTTAGATCAGCCGACTGGTGCAGTGGTGTTGTATTCGTCAATGGTCATGGCGGCAATGCCGATGCCGTCGCTGCCGCGATTCACACGTTGACCAACGAACAACGCAATGTTGTTTCGTGGTGGCCGCGTATCGAGCACGGTGACGCACATGCTGGTGCGAGCGAGACGTCAATGATGCTTGCTATCAACCCAGAGCAAGTCAATATGGCAGTAGCCGAGGCTGGCGCCACCCAACCATTAAGTCAACTGGAAACACAATTACGCAGCGGCGGAGTGCGCGCGGTTTCCTTAAATGGCGTGTTGGGCAACCCGACTACCGCAACCGTTGAACACGGTCAAAATTTGCTCTCGCAATTAACCCGCGACCTCGTTACCTTTATTAACGAACACTCGAACTGACAAACACAGAACCCATTAGGCACAATCTTGACCGACCTCATCAATCAACCGCACTTCATTGTTGACCCATCTTGGCGCCGTCCAGTGCGCGGTCTCATGGTGTTCGCAGGTTCTCCACTCAAGATGTTTACCCTGAACGAAGAGGGTCGTCGCGTTGCAGAGTTGCTCGAGATCGGATTACCGCTTCCTGCGGGTCACGAAACACTCACCAACCGCCTACTCGATGCCGGTGCGATTCATCCGACACACATCGTTGGTAGCGAGCAACCTTTCACGCTCGCCGATGTGAGCATCGTGATTCCTGCGCATGTGCGTAATGCCAAAGATGCGCGCTTGCTCAACACACTTGTTGACACACTGACGAACCTCTCTACAACTGCAGCCACCATCATCGTCGTGAATGATGCATCTCCTCACACAATTTCTGACATTGCAGGTGCACGAGTTGTTTCGCTCGACCAAAACAAAGGACCGGGCGCTGCGCGCAACTACGGATTGCAGTTTGTGACCACGCCATTTGTTGCGTTTATCGATGTGGATGTGACGCTCGAAAACAACACGTTGATTGAACTGCTCTCGTTCTTTGCCGACGAGCGCGTTGGTCTTGTTGCGCCGCGCATTGTTAGTGCGGATACAAAAGGCGCGCTAGGTGCTTACGAAGCTGTGCGCTCACCGCTCGACCTCGGTCCACTTGAAGGCCGTATTCGCAAGGGTACGCGTATCAGTTACACACCGTCGGCCATGTGGCTTTGTCGAACCGAAGCAATGCACCAAATCGATGGCTTCGACGAAACATTGCAAGTTGGCGAAGATGTAGACGCATTGTGGCGTCTCGACGCCGCGGGCTGGCGCTGTCGCTATCAGCCCACAGCAGTGTGCACTCACCTACCACGATCTACTGTCAGCGATTTTGTTGCGCAGCGAATTGGTTACGGCACTTCGGCCGCTGCTCTTGCGCAGAGGCACAAGGGTGCGCTTGCACCTGTGCGAGTGAGCGGCTATTCGGCTGGCATGTGGGCACTTATTGTGCTCGGCTACCCAATCTTTGGCGCACTTGTTGGTGCAGGAACCATCGCTGCACTTGCTCGCAAATTGCGCGATGTTCCCAACGCCGTCGAAGAGTCGGCGCGTTTGGCTGGCCTCGGCAACTTGCATGCTGGTCGCACGATTGCTTCAGCCATCACTCGAGTGTGGTGGCCAATTGCAGTTGTGCTTGCACTGTTCTCAAAACGAATGCGCTGGGTATTAATTACTGCTGCAGTAGTTCCATCAATGTACGAATGGTGGAAGGGCCGACCAAAGCTCGATCCGATTCGGTTTACTGCATTGCGCGTGCTGGACGATGCCGCGTATGGAGTTGGTGTGTGGAAAGGCGTTGTCCTGGAACAAAACCTTGACGCGCTTAAGCCTGACTTGACGTCGTGGCCAAAGAACGCAAACTGAAGTTATTGCACTCTTCGCAAACTTCTTCAGGAATTACTCCGGCTTTCATCAACCATCCAAACATGATGCAGCCGAGGCACAACGCAAATGCTGATTCAAGAAATGCAGCGCCGACTAACGCCGCGATCACAAATCGTGCTTCGGTTACTGCTCCGCTCATGAACAGTGCGCTTGCAACGATGCCAAACGTTGCGCCAACACCTTGGGCAAATCTTTTTGGTGGGCCAGGCACCATTCGATGTTCACTTTTTATCAATGGCGTGAGCAACGGTGTGATCACTTGCGTCGAGAGCCGACCGAGCGGGCTCAATGTTGGTCCAGTGAGCACTCGTGCGATGAAGCCATAGGTCAACACCCCCAGAATCCAGCCACTGCCCGTTACGGCAAATAGGGTGCCCATGAGAGCAGCACCACCAGCAACAATGCGGGCTGACGTTTCGTTGACAGGGTTGGGGAAGCTGAACAATTTAGCCATTGAGTCAGCATAAAGGGCAATTGTTGACTTAACAAGTCGGGTTTAAATGGCTCACCCAAACCCTTCAGATACCGTGATGACATATGACTTTGCGCCTGACTGTTAACCGCCAAGCATGGCTCGACCATGTGCACACCCAGGCCGTACTACTTGGGAATAGTCAACACCTTGTGCCGGTTGTCAAAGGCAACGGTTATGGGTTTGGCCGACCAATCTTGATTGAACAAGCAACACAATTCTCCACCGAAATTGCGGTTGGCACAGTCTTCGAGGCCCACGACATTCCGGCATCGCACACGCCAATCGTGCTCACGCCTGTTGGCAATGAGTTGCCCACATCGTTGCCGCGCAATGCGGTGCTCGTTGTCGGATCGATCCAACACGTCAACACACTTGTTTCACATGGCTGGAGCGGCCGCGTGATCATCAAACTCCGATCGAGCGTGCAACGTTTTGGTGTTGCTGGTTCCGACGTCGCTTCGGTAGTCAGTGCTGTTAACGGTGCTGGCTTTGAGCAACATGGTTGGTCGGTGCACCCACCGCTCGATGGCACGGCTACTGATCACATGCAAGAGATTGCACAATGGCTGAGCATCGTGCCAAATAATTTGCCGATGTATGTCAGCCACGTCGATGCCGACTCACTCAATGCATTGCGCGCCGCTCACCAACAACGCAATATCATCGCCCGCTCTGGTACTTCTTTGTGGCTTGGTGACAAGTCAATGCTCACACTGGAAACCGATGTTTTGGATGTGAACCACGTCGATGGTGGAACAGCTGGCTATCGCAACACTCCAATTTCTGGCAGTGGATTACTAGTTGTAGTTGGTTGCGGATCAAGCCACGGTGTCGTTACAAATGCTGGCGATCTCAGCCCATTCCATTTTGCAAAACAACGCCTCACAATGCTCGAGCCATCACACATGCACTCAACGATGCTGTTCGTACAAGACGGAGTTGCTTGTCCAACCATGAATGACTTTGTTGACGTGCAACAACCACTCTCTCGAGTATTTGTCGACACCATCTCCTGGAAATAGATCAATTCGTGACGCCGTCATCTCGGATCGAGAGTTTGGACGTCACCCGAGCCATTGCCCTCTTCGGAGTCGTTGCGATGAACTACCACGCATATCTCAACGGCGCTCAGTCCATGTACCCCACTCACCCATCGGTGTGGGAACGCATGTTCAACCCACTCACAGGCCCACTCACCACAAGATTCGCTGCAACATTTGTATTGATTGCCGGCATCGGTGTGAGCTTGTTTACGCAACGTGCACGAGCGTCGAACAACCGCGCCGATATTCAACATGCTCGCATCGTTCTACTGCGTCGCGGAACATTGCTGTATTTCTTGGGTTACTTCGTGCAGTGGTTCTGGCCCGGAACGATCCTCTTTTATTACGGCGCTTATTTCATCATTGCAGCGGCCGTGTTTGCGTGGTCATCTCGACAACTCATTGGCCTTTGTGTCATAAGTATTGCCACCGCAGCAGGCATTTCATGGTGGCGAGCAAACCAGTTACTTGATGGCAACTTGACGAACTGGCTCTCACCCTCACCTAATTCGCCACGAAATCTGCTCATTCGCACATTTGTTGACTACACCCACCCAGTCTTTCCATGGATCGCATTTTTTATCGTGGGCATCGTGCTAGGACGCCACATCCATCGATTGTCCGAGATACGTCTACGGCTCCTGTTCGCAGCGATCCTCCTGATGCTCGCCACGCACGCCGCCAATTTTCTATTTACACCATCTTCTCAGATTGTCGATCGTGACTTCGTCCTGGCGAAGCTGTTGTCGACCCAGCCACTCGATCGCAGCATGTTGTTTTCACTCGGCACGCTCGCAACCGCCGTTGTTGCACTCTGTTTAGTTTCGCTAGTAGTTGAGCGCGCACCACGATTTATTATTTTGGGGGTTCTTGTGCGGTTTCTTGCGCGTGCCGGACGCATGACACTTTCGGTGTATTTACTGCATGTCGTATTTTTTAATCTGCTCGTGCATCGGTTGCACTGGGTGGGTGGTACTGGTCTTGACACCGCACTTGTGTTGTCGCTGTTATTTTACGTTGTGGCACTGATGCTCGCAAGTGGGTGGAATAAACACTTTGGGCTCGGACCAGCAGAACGTGCCTACAGAACATTTGGCGGATGACCAGAGGTCAATGCACCATGTCGGATCAGCTACCGCCGTCGTGGCACGACTTGCTCGCCCACGAAATATCGAAGCCTTATTGGTCGAGTTTGCAAGATTTTGTTGCTGCTGAACGACAAGTAGCAAACGTCTACCCGCCTTTAGGCGCAACGTTTCGCGCTTTTACACTCACTGCACCCCTGGATGTGCGAGTAGTGATACTTGGGCAAGACCCGTATCACTCGCAAAACCAAGCAAATGGTTTGTGTTTCTCGGTAACAAACGGCGTCAAGATCCCTCCATCGCTACGCAACATCTACAAAGAGTTACAGGCTGATTGCGGGATTGAGCCTTCATCAAGTGGAGATTTGACTTCATGGGCGCGTCAAGGCGTGTTGTTGCTTAATGCAACACTTACCGTGCGACAAGACGGTGCCGGTACACACCAGGGTCATGGCTGGGAAGTTTTTACTGATGCCGTCGTACACACACTCGGATCACTGAAGTCACCCATTGTGTTTGTGTTGTGGGGCGCATTTGCGCGTAACAAGAAATCATTGATCACGCAATTGCAACACACAATTATCGAGTCGGCTCACCCAAGTCCGCTGTCGGCACACAATGGTTTCTTTCGCTCCAAACCATTTTCTCAAATCAATCAAGCGCTTCGAGCAAACGGTTCAGACCCCATCGACTGGCATATACCCAACCAATAGCTCGTTGGCTTTGTGCAGTTTGAGTGCGAAAAGATTAGATTTGGACCATGGGAACCGTGCGTCGCTTTGGCTTTATCGAGTGTGACGCCGACACCGTGTGGGCTTTTGTTGGTGCACCAGAACGACTGCATGAATGGTTTCCAATCACTTCGTGTCGCGTAGAGGGAAATAAACGTTGGATTGTGCTTGCTGCTGGTATCACGTTTGAAGAAGACATCGTTACCCTCGACCACGACTTGCGTCGCTTTCAATACAAGATTGTTAATAACCCACTGATCACATTCCATCTCGGAACAGTTGACGTGATTCCCGACGGACCCAATCGATGCCTGCTGATGTATTCGACCGACATGGAACCAGAAGTGTTGGCGCTTCCAATCGGTGGTGCAGCTGGCGTTGGTATTGCCAAAGTAAAAGAAATGTTTGATCGGAAATAAATGGGTCGCAAGATTCTGTTTATCACCACCGACCAGCAGCGCTACGACGCACTTGGTTGCAACGGCGGAATGATTGCTCGCACGCCAACGATTGATGCTTTGAGCAAGCACGGCATCACATTTGATCGTGCGCATCCACAAAATGTTGTGTGCATGCCGTCGCGCAGCACCATGCTCACCGGCCAGCACGTTGCTACTCACGGCGTGTGGATGAACGGTGTACCGCTGCCAGAAGATGCCCCGAGCATTGCAGCCGACTTGCGAGCGACCGGTTACGCAACCGCACTCATCGGCAAGGCCCACTTCGAACCATTGCTCGATCCATTTTTGCGCTTCACCGAAAACCGCATGGGCAATAATCGTGTCACTAGTGAAAACCCAAATGACCCGCACCGTGGGTTTGACCATATGGAGCTTGCCACTCATGGTGCTGCAGGCGCACTGCATTACTCGCAATGGATTCGCGACAACCACCCAGAATCAGTTTTTAGTTATTACCGAGTGCTCGACAATGAATTGCAAGTCAACGCCGAGGGTGGTGGCGATACCAAAGCGCCACAAGTACATGTCAATCCGATTCCCACCGAGTGGTATCACACCGAATGGGTGGCTCAACGAACGATTGCATGGCTCGAGTCGTTGCCTGCAGATCGCGACTGGTTTTGTTGGATGAGTTTTCCAGATCCACATCACCCGTGGGATCCGCCGGCATCAGAGATGCACCGCGTTCGTTGGCAGGACCTCGATCTTCCAGAGGGATACATTGCAAATTCGACAACTCGCGAAGCAGTGCTCGACGACAAGTTGCGCCACTGGCGCGGTTGGTACGACGGCACCTTTGTTTCAAACTACGAAGCACCGGCTCGCTGGGTGCCTGCGACGCTGACGCAAGACCAAGTGCGTGAAGTCAATGCGTACACCCATGTTGAAAATGAACTGATCGACGAAGCGATTGCCAAAGTCATGGGCGCGATCGAGTCACGCGGTTGGGGAAACGATCTCGACGTGTTGTACACCACCGATCACGGCGAGTTTCAAGGCGACTTCGGTCTGCTCTTCAAGGGTCCGTATCACGTCGACTCATTGATGCGGCTTCCTCTCATCTGGCGCCCAGCACCAAGCGCCAACATTTCTCCTGCTCGAGTTTCTGCTCCAGTTGGCCACGTTTCACTTGCTGCAACATTTGCACACATCGCAGGCATTGCTCAACCGAGCTACGTAGAAGCACCGCGACTACCAATGCATCAAGCCGAAGCCGAACAACTTGGTCACGAGCGTGTGCTCACCGAATGGGATTCTGTGCTGTTTGGAAAGATCGTGCACCTGCGAACCATCTGTCGCGATAACTGGGTGTGCACAGCCGCACTTGACGGCACAATGAACAAGGCTGGTGATGGTGAGCTCTACGACCTCACTCACGACCCGCTGCAACACGTCAATCGCTGGGACGACCCAAGCGTGCGAGCTTTGCGCGAAGATTTGCTTGCCGACATGTGGGACAACCTGCCGTCACAGCACCTGCCACTGCGCTCAATGGATGCACCTGTTTAAAAACTGTTAGAGCAGAGCAGGTATTTGCTGCGTGATGCAGTGAATGCCACCACCACCGTAAGCAAGAATGCCACCGATGTCGAGACCAATGATGTCGCGATCGGGAATGTATTCGCCGATGAGTCCAAGCATGTCGTCGTCTGCCGCGTGACCGCAGACAGGCACAATTACTGCACCATTGATCATATAAAAATTGAGATACGGAACTTGCATGCGCTCACCGTGATACTCGATCACTGGCAACACAGGAATTTCGTGCATCGTCACGCCAAAAGATTGAGCAACCTTACGGTTTTCTTCAAGACGCAAGTGGTCGCTCAATGATTTGTTGTCACATGTTTGAAAAACCATTGTGCGAGGAGCAACAAATATCGCAACATTATCTACGTGTCCGTCGGTGTCGGCGTCCATCGACAATCCGTGTGGAAGCCACATCACTTCGTTTAAGTCAAACTCACTGCGCAATCGTTGTTCAATCTGATCTTTGCTCAGTTGAGGATTGCGATTTGGATGCAACAAACATTGCTCAGTTGTAGCCAACAAGCCAGCACCGTCGGACGTGATTGATCCACCTTCAAGCACCATGTCGATGTTGCGCACCGAGTGACCGGCATGTTTGGCCCACGCACTTGCTACAGCAGCATCTTTGTCGAATGGCACAAACTTTTGGCCCCAGCCATTAAATATCCAGTTGCCTGCAACACGTTCAATGCCATCAAAAACATAGATGGGGCCTGAGTCCCTAAACCACGAGTCGTCAATCGGGAGTGCAACCACGTCGACTGTCGAGCCACACAGCTCGACTGCGTTCTCAGCTTCTTGTTGATTTGCAATCATGGTTACGGGCTCGTAACCCGAGATTGTGCGCGCTAACGCAGCATGAGCTTCCCGTGCTTCGTCGAGATACTGGCCGTATACGTCGTCACGGGTAGGCCATGCAATAACGGTGCGTTCGTGAGGCGCAAACTCACCAGGCATTGTTGGCATTAGATGCCCGACGTC
>DFDK01000097.1:0-383 GCA_002367695.1 Acidimicrobium sp. UBA3029
GCAGAGCAAGCGTTGGAGACAGCAAGTGGATTGACGACCCAAGAAGTTGAGCGTCGGAGCAACGAATTGATTGCGCTTCGCGATGCAACATGGTCGCTGCGCAATGATCGTTTGCGCACAGCAAAACTTGTGGGCGAACTGGCTGGTAAGAGCGCGAGCGATAGTGCTCGAAATGCGTATCTCTCGATTCAGCAGTCCTTTTCGGCACTCGACCGCATGGAAGTGCGAGGACGTGATTCTGCCGGTATCAACTTGTTGGTGTGGGGACACGGACTCGACGCCAATGATGCTCGGGTCAAGCCGCTGCTCAAGGGCCGAACTGATGACGATTTGTTTACATCTGGTTCGGTGCGCGTTGGTGCAGGTGCGAGGGCTTGGTCGTT
>DFDK01000097.1:644-789 GCA_002367695.1 Acidimicrobium sp. UBA3029
GTGTACAAAGCAGCTGCCGAAATTGGCGAGCTCGGTGACAACACACGCGCGATGCGTCAGACAGTTACTGGTGACGCACTTCTACGTTTGCTAGTGAGTCAACCAGGCGCGAGGTTGTCTGTTTTGGGCCACACAAGATGGGCAG
>DFDK01000097.1:1024-3246 GCA_002367695.1 Acidimicrobium sp. UBA3029
GTTGTCGGTATTGGGGCACACAAGATGGGCAAGTGTCGGCATTATTTCCGAAGCAAACGCGCATCCAGTCAACAGCGAAGAAATTGATGGAGACGTTGCGATGCCATATTTGGTTTCTGCGCTCAACGGTGATGTTGATAACCATGCCGATATAAAGGTGCGCAATGGGCTCAAGATTGCCGAGCCAATTACGACCGATGCGAAAGTGATTCCAACTGTTGTTGCTCACAAGAATGCGGCTGGAGCCGACTTGGTGAGCGCATTTAGACAAACAGTCGGCGAGTTTGATGGGTCAGTAGCAATTGCGACGGCCAGTGCAGACGAACCAAACAAGGTATTGCTTGCGCTTCGCGGAAGCGGACAAGGTTTGTATGTCGGCATTGCCGAAGACCGTTTTATTGTTGCGAGTGAACCGTATGGCGTCGTTGAAGAAACCCTGAGCTACGTGCGAATGGACGGCGAGGCGCTCAGTGACCCAAGTAATCCGTCTAGTCGCGGTCAAGTGATCGTTCTCGACGGCGACCTTGCAGGAACAGTTGAGGGCATGTCGATGCTTGCCTACGACGGAACCGATTTGGCGTTGAACGAATCTAATCTTGCAATAGCCGAGGTAACAACGCGCGACATTGATCGCGGCGAGCACAAGCATTTCTTGGCAAAAGAAATAGGCGAAGCCCCAGCAAGTTTCCGCAAGACATTGCGCGGCAAGATCGGCGAACGAGATGGAAATCTTTTTGCTTCGCTCGATACTTCTGTAGTGCCACAGCACGTGATTGATGCGTTGTCGGCTGGCAAGATTGCACGCATCCGAGTAATCGGGCAGGGTACGGCAGCAATTGCCGGACGTAGTTTGGTGCAGTTATTGCACACACTCGTTGATCGTCGAGTGCAAGTAGATGCGTTACCAGCAACAGAGCTGTCTGGGTTCCAATTGCAACTCGACATGTCGGACACGCTGGTGATTGCAATTAGCCAAAGTGGTACGACGACCGACACCAACCGCACTGTCGATTTAGCGCGTTCGCGCGGAGCTTCGGTGCTGGCCATAGTTAATCGTCGGGGTAGCGAACTGGCAGCCAAAGCCGATGGCGTGTTGTACACCTCTGACGGACGTGACGTAGAGATGAGTGTTGCGAGTACAAAGGCATTTTATTCGCAAGTTTCGGCTGGCGCTTTGCTGTCGTGTGCGTTGTCGAGTGCGCTTGGATCGGGCACCGACGCTGCTCGGCATCAACTTCTGACTGCATTGCGCACTGTGCCAGATGCAATGAACCGCGTACTTGAGATGCGACCACAAATAGCTCAGGCCGCACAACAGTTTGCACCTGCGCGTCGATATTGGACAGTTGTGGGTAACGGCTTTAACGCGGTAGCTGCCGAGGAAGTGCGTATCAAGTTGTCGGAGTTGTCGTATAAGTCAATTGCCTGCGACATTACTGAAGATAAGAAGCACATTGACTTGTCGTGCGAGCCGATGATTTTTGTTTGCGCTGCGGGTTTGTCAGATGGCACTGCCGCCGATGTTGCGAAAGAGATCGCTATCTTCCGCGCGCATAAGGCATTGCCGATTGTGGTGGCAACACAAGGCGAACAACGTTTTGATGCTGCAGCTGCAGTGATTTCGGTACCACAAGTAGACCCAAACGTCGCATTTATTTTGAGCGTGATGGTTGGACACATATTTGGTTACGAAGCAGCCCTTGCCATTGACGCCCTTGCACGGCCTCTGCGAGCTTGTCGCGAAGTAGTGGAGCATGCGGTAGAGCGTGGTGGGATTGGTAGCGAACTCTTGATCAAAGTGCGTGCTGGGATCAGCGTGCCAGCAACCCGATTTTTTGATTCACTCACGACCGGTAATTACGACGGAAACCTTGAGCCGTCAACGGCGGTACGAGTAGTGACGATACTGCGTGATGTGATGGCAAGCGACCCGCTGCAATCATTTCAAAACAACTCTGGCAAGATCAGTTCTCCCGAGGCATTGCTCGACGATCTAACTAGTTCGCTCACTCGTTCGATAGACGAACTCACTCGACCAGTAGATGCGATTAAGCATCAAGCAAAAACCGTCACTGTTGGTATTTCGCGTAGCGATGAAGGATTGCTCGATCGAGCTCTTGTGCAGGCAGTACTTAATGCCGGTGCAGCACGTGACAGATTGTCATATAAGACCCTTAAGGTCATTGCCGACTTGGATGCCGCAGTTGCAAGTGTCGTCGGTT
>DFDK01000097.1:3429-3771 GCA_002367695.1 Acidimicrobium sp. UBA3029
CGCAGTTGCAAGTGTCGTCGGTTTTACTCGTTACAGCATTGAAGGTGATGTTGATGGCAATGATGCAGCGATCAGTGTGGTGGATCGTGGAGGAATTTCACGAGAACTTACATCGCGAGTGGATCACAGCAGCAACTTGGTAGGCACCAAGCACCGTGTGGCGAGCGATCGTAATGTGTTGGTGGCGCGTGGAAGACGCGACGGCCGCACCGTGATCTTTGTCCCCGAAACAAAGGGCTCGCTCACCACTGGCATCACGCTGTTGCACGTGTTGTTTCACGATCGTTTGCCCGCAGCCGTGATGCGCACAGTGTTGCAAGGGTATGACGACCGTTTTAATCG
>DFDK01000060.1:0-444 GCA_002367695.1 Acidimicrobium sp. UBA3029
CCCGCAACTTTTGCAAGCGCCGTGCTGTTCACTCCAATAATTCTTGGTGGCAACTTGCATGGCATCTCAAATGTCGCAAATTTTTCGTCACGAGTTGGCGACCATATTTCGTCTAGCGCATCAAGCGTGCGCACAAGCTTCGCATGACGCTCGTGAACCGTGCGAGGGATGTCGATACCAAGTGCTCGTTGTTCTGCGGCAAACGTGCTCGTTGGCGAAGCACCTGCACCGAGACCAAGTATCAATCGTCCACCAGAAATATTTTGCACTGTAGCCGCAGCACTTGCAAGTATGCCGGGGTGTCTATTGCCAACATTGGCAACAAGAGGTCCGATGTTGATCGTTGAAGTGATTGCAGCCAATGCGCCGAGCAAAGTAAAGCACTCTGGCATCGATGGGGCATTCATGACTTGACCCGACAAATGATCGGCAACCCACAATGTT
>DFDK01000060.1:718-15297 GCA_002367695.1 Acidimicrobium sp. UBA3029
CCTTGGTTGACTTGCAAATCAATTATTATTTCGTCTTTCACAGTGAATTGAGTATTACATCACATGGGTAGAATTAACACATGAACACAGTGCATGCTCCGGTATTGCAGGTTCTTGACACCAAGCACAATTCGCTCACCGAAATCCTTGCAGTGCTCGCCCAAGACGGTGGAGTAATTGTGCACAACATGCTCACACCTCAAGTTGTGGCCAACTTACTCAATGAACTCGCCCCACAGAGCGAGGCATCTCATGTAGGACCAAAATCAGATAACGAAAACGTCAATCATTTTTGGGGTCAACAAACCAAGCGCTTCACCCGCCTTGCCCAACGCTCACAAACATTTGCCGACGAAGTACTAGTGCACCCGACCTTGACCGGTGTTGCCGACGTACTACTCAAACCATCGTGCGCGTCCTATTGGATGAACACTGGACAAATGATGATCGTCATGCCTGGTGGTGCACCGCAGTACATGCACCGTGACTCCGATGATTGGCCAGCAATGTGCAGCCCAGCGTCACCCTCTTGCCAAATCAGTTGCATGTTTGCGCTCTCCGACTTCACTGCCGAAAATGGTGCCACACGCGTTGCACCGGGAAGCCACTTATGGAGCGACTTTTCACGTCAAGCCACCGACGACGAAATTACCCAAGCAGTGATGCCAGCCGGTAGTGGAATGATCTATCTGGGAAAGACGCTGCACAGTGCTGGCGCAAACAAGACTGTAAATGACGCGCGCTACGGCATGCATCTGTCATACGTGTTGGGATGGCTCACGCCAGAAGAGGCTGGATGTCTTGGCGTCACCGAAGATCGTGCTAAAACATTTACGAAGCAACAGCAGCAGCTTCTTGGATACCGCTGCTATGACGCTTCAGATCTCAATGGAGGTCGCCTCTGGACTGTTGATTACGAAGATGTTCCTGTCGGCCTCAACTGGTAATTGTGCAAAACAACGAATACGAAAGCAGTACGCATCATGACAAACAATAGTGTCAGTATCAACAACAACATTCAGGGTTTGCGCCAAAGCTTCACGCGTGATGAATACGTGTCGCCAGCGGTTTTTGCTCACGAAATGAACGAGATCTTTGCGAAGCGCTGGAACCTTGTTGGTAGAGCAGATCAACTTGTCCACGTTGGTGACCGCTTGGTTGTTGAAATAGGAAATGAGAGCATCCTGATTGTGCGCAATCGCGAAGGCGAACTCCGCGCCTACTACAACGTCTGTCAGCATCGCGGTTCACAGTTGTGCGACAAAAGTGGTAGTGGTTTTGGTGCGGCCATCACATGCCCATACCATTCGTGGAGTTATTCGCTTGAAGGCAAACTCGTCAGTGCAATTCACCACGACAAAGAGTCATTTGATCGAGACAGTATCTCGCTCACCCAAGTGCGCATCGATGAGTGGCAGGGCAATATGTTCGTCTGCCTCAACGATGATGAAGAGTCGTTGCATGATTGGCTCAAAGATTTATATAGCGAGCCTTTTGACTTAGACAGATTCGAAATGGGCAATCTCAAAACCGCATACACCACAGTTGACGAGGCTCAAGCCAACTGGAAGGTACTCATCGAAAACTATTGTGAGTGCTTGCATTGCTCTGTGGTGCATCCTGAGTTTTGCGAGCTTGTACCTATCTATGGAAAAGGTTTTAACTACCAAAATGACCGCTTTGACAACGGTGTGAGTCTTGCCCCCGGCATGACCGCGGTGTCGTTCAAGCAAAATGAAGGCCTTCCACTCATTGCATCTATGGAAGATCTCGAAACCTACTCGGTGTTTGGTGCCTACATCTATCCCAACATGCTTATCGACGTCAACCCAACGGTGGTTGCAATTACCACGTATATTCCACGCTCACCCACCCACACCACCATCATCACCAATTACCTCTTCCCCGCTGAAGTGATCGGTAATCCTGCGATGGACATCATGCCGACAGTCGAGTTCAACGACCTTGTCAACCATCAAGACATTGGTGTATCCGAGCGTGTGCAGCGTGGTGTTGCTTCAAAGTCATTTAAGCGTGCGTATCACTCCGAGATGGAAAAATATGCGCAGCAGTTTGTAAAGCAATACCGTCAAGACATCACGAATGTTTAGTCAAAACTGACCACAGTTTAATTAAAACTGCCGACCTCGAATTCGGCAGATTGCTGATCGACCATCGACGCGACAGCTTTTCCGAGCCGAGCAAGGTTTTCGAGAAACACATCGCCATGATCGTGAGTGTGGGCTACCGAGAGTGTCAATGATTCGCTCTTGCCCCACGGTGCCAAAAATACTCCACCGTTAAACTGCATCAAGTAGTGCAGATGCATTGCGCCGGTATTGACTTCGAGAAAGTCGCGATAGTTTTTCGCCGGCTCATTGCTGTAGACGACAGAAACCTTGAATCCAAACTGATATCCGTGAGCTTCTTGTCCGCATCCATGCAACGTTGCCAGCGAATGCTCAAGTATGTAAGCACCAACATCGTTGGCTTTTGCGTAGGCGTCGTCTGTTAATACTTCGGTGAGCACTGCGCGTGCTGCAGCCATCGTTAGAGGGTTGCCGTTAAATGTGCCGACTTGGCTATATCGACCATCGGTTATCGCCGACATGACTTCGGTGGTTCCGCCCACTGCCCCGCACGGCAGTCCACCACCCAGCGCCTTGGCAAGACAAATGATGTCGGGCGTAACGCCATACATCGCCGTTACTCCACCAGGGTGAACCACCAACCCCGTTTTGACTTCGTCAAACGCAAGCAATGCACCGTGTCGATGCACGATGGTCTTGATGCCTTCGAGGTAACCCGGCTGGGGCACGATGATGCCAGCTCCCATCAGGATCGGCTCCAATATCATTCCGGCAATTTGCCCAGGATTTTCGGTGAACACTCTCTCAAGTGCATCCAGATCATTGATAGGCACGATGCGGACGCAATCTGCAATTGCTTGGGGTATGCCCGCGCCGGGAGTACGCCAAGGATTCTCAGCAGGACCGAGTTCTTTCGCTGAGCGGAATATTGAAATAGCAACTGAATCGTGATGCCCGTTGTATGAGCCCTCAACTTTAACGATCAGGTCGCGACCGGTGACTGTGCGCATGAGATGCACTGCGTCCATCGTTGCTTCCGTGCCAGAGTTGCAAAAACGCCACTGAGGTAGTCCAAACCTGCGCGCCAATTCTTCGGCAACCACGATCGAGTCTGGTGTTGGCTGGGCAAAGTGTGTGCCTTTAGTGACCCGGTCTTGTACAGCCCTCACGATGGCTGGGTTGGCGTGCCCCACGATGTTGGCGCCGTATCCGGCATGGAAGTCGATGTACTTGTTGCCATCCACGTCCCACACATGGGCGCCTTCGCCATGACTCACCCACACTGGAACTGGACGCGAACTCGCCCAACTGGACGGCACCCCGCCAGGAATACTCAGCGAGGCGCGTTCATGCAGAGCTTGTGACTGCGAAACCCGACTCAAAAATAATGACTCTTGGTTTCTGATCTCGTTGTCAAGTGCGCTCATGCACTCAACTTACACGAGCCAAATGCGTCAAGTTATTCGCGATCGGCGTTACTCAAAAATAAAACTTTCAAATTGTCGGGACCGGTATTGACAAAATTGTGTTGAGATCCACCTGGGCACATAACCGCATCGCCTCTGGCAAATACTTCAAGATGACCATCAATCGTCATTTCTGCCGAGCCTTCCAGAATCAGATAGACCTCAGTCATTGAGCCATATTTGGGATCTGATTCATCATGCACATGCATGCCCTCGCTACAACCAGGCGGAATGTCCCAGATCTCCACGTCTATGGGCCATGGCAGCTGCTCCCCAAAATAGCGCTGTATCGCGATTGTTCCGACTCCCCCATGGTTTTCAAGGTCGGGAAGAACCTTTTCGCCCTTGCGCACTATCTGGTACACCATTGCCTCCATTTTTTAGTATGACCCATCCCGAGAGACTAGGGTCACCTTTATGACATTTTCCAATCCCAACAGGCAAATACACAGACGAGACTTTCTTCGCAATCTAGTAATCACGACTGGAGGCGTGACACTCGGCGCATCATTTCTTGCTTCGTGCGGCGGGGATTCATCAACCTCCTCTTCGGGCGGCTTGATAATCGGCACACCAGACAAACCCGTCAAACTTCCCATCACAACTGATGCGATTGCTGACGGGCTCGCCGAGGAGACGGGCACGCTCGAAATTCTCAGTTGGGCCGACTACCAGAACCCCGAGAGCATCGCGGCATTTGAATCCAAGTTTGGCGTCAAAGTTTCGATCAGCATTTACGACAGTGAGGAAGCCGCGATTGTCAAGTTGCGCAATGGCACATTCAACCCAGACCTCATCCTCGGGATGACAGACACCGCGCTGGCAAGACTGGTAGCAGCAGACTTGCTGCAACCTCTCAATAAGTCGTACATCCCCAACTTTGGCAACGTGATAACTGGATTACAAAACCCGTACTATGACCAAGAGTCGCGATACACCGTTCCATATGTTGTGTATGGAAATGGAATTGGCTATCGAAGAGATCGGATTGATCCAGAAATCTTTACATCGGGTAACGGCTATGACGTGATGTGGGACGCCAAATACAGTGGCAAGGCCGCCGTCCTCGACTCGTATCGCGACTCAATATCGATGGCCATGTTTAGGGCTGGCAAGAACGATGTCAATACAGGCGATGCCGATGTGCTTGCACAGGCTGGTGCAGACTTAATTGCATTACGTGAGACATTAAATCCAAAGGTTGACATTCTTTCGTACCAAGAAATTCCGGCGGGCAATCGCGATATTGCCGGGCCGATGTGGAGCGGCGACATCCTCTCAGCGCTGATGTACCTTCCGGAAGACACTCCGGCTGATGTACTTGGCTTTTGGTATCCGGAAAATACGATTACAGCAAATGACTTTTTCTGCATCACCAAAAAGAGCAAAGCACCAGTGCTTGCGCACCGCTTTATTGACTACATGAGCGATACCGACAATGCACTTGTCAATTTCTCGTATGTCGGATACCAACCGGCACTCGAATCGATTACCGCAGAGACACTGCTCTCGACTGGCGCAGTAATCGAATCGCTTGTTGACGCACTGATTACCCCGGAACGCTATGCATCAGGCCAACGACTCATCGCTCTTGACCCTGCTGTTGATCAACTATGGCTTGATCAATGGACTGCCTTTACTGCTGGCTAGCAGGTGATTAAACAACCACGATTGTGGACTGGCCTTGCACTTCCAGGCTCAGTCTGGTTGATTGCATTATTCGCAGTGCCTTTCTATGCGGTCGCATGCGTCGCATTCGGTGCGATTGATCCAATCTTTCGAGATGCGGTTCCGCAATGGAACCCCTTCAACTGGAATTTTGTGCAGGCTCAAGAAATCTTGCAGAGTCTCACTAGTGGACCACTTCGAGGCGTGATCGTGCGCACGATCATCTATGTCGTGAGCGCAATGTCTATCAGTTTCATGATTGGCTTTCCCATTGCCTACTTTTTGGCACGGCATGCTGGAAAGCGCAAACTACTAATGCTTGTGTTGATCATCGTTCCATTCTGGGTCAACTACCTGATGCGCATGCTCGCTTGGGTCAACCTGCTCAGCCCAAGCGGACTCTTCAGTCGATTTATGAGTTTTTTTGGAATCAACTACAACTGGCTGGACGGCTCGCCAATCACCGTGATCCTCGGACTTGTCTATGGATATGTGCCGTTCCTCATTCTTCCGCTCTATGCAACCCTCGACCGACTTGACTGGCGACTCATTGAAGCCGCACGCGACCTTGGCGCATCATCGCGCGATGCATTTCGACTCGTGACAGTGCCACTGGCACGAGCTGGCTTGGTCGCGGCGGGAGTGCTAATTGCTTTACCCATGTTTGGCGACTATTACACGAACGATCTACTTTCGCGCTCTCCAAGTACCGAGATGCTCGGCAACCAAATCGACTTCTTTCTCAATTCGAGCACGCAACCACAGCGTGGGGCGCTTTTGGTTCTCGTAATGTCTGCATTTCTTGCAGTAGCGATGTCATTTTATTTACGCAGTACAACTCGGTATGCGAAGCAAACGCTCCGATGACAACAACTTTGCAATCTCATAAAACACGGCGCAAGTTCTCAACACTGCATTTGATTATCTGGGGTTACATCATCTGGAGCCTCGTTCCAGTCATCATCGCCATTGCCTATTCTTTCAACGACGGTCGCAGCCGCACAGTCTGGCAAGGATTTTCGTTTCGGTGGTGGTTTGGTGACCCAAACGCATCATTGTGGCACGACGATTCGCTTCGGAACACAATTTCCAATTCACTTATCCTCTCCTTCTCTACAATGTTGATTGTCACCCCTCTCGGCATCACACTTGCTATCGGTGCTCAGCGCATCATTGGACGCAAGTCCAAAGTCGTACAAAGCCTCACTGCGGCACCTCTCATTACCCCAGAGATCGTCGTGGGTGCGGCGCTGTTGCTTACCTTCACTCGACTATTCACCATGGTCCCGTTGGGGTATGCCGCCCAGTTGCTCGGCAACGTCACCTTTTCATTGTCCAGTGTCGTAGTCATCGTGCGCGCTCGATTGGTTTCGATTGGATCTTCTTTCGAGGAAGCCGCGCGCGATCTGGGTGCTACTCGATTTCAAGCGCTCCGATATGTCCTCATGCCGATGCTCTGGCCCGCGGTGATGGCCAGCCTTGTCGTAGTTTTTGCAATCGTCATCGACGATTTTGTGATCACAAGTTTTCTTTCATCCGGAGTCGGATCCGAAACCGTACCGTTGCGGATTTATTCATCTGTTAAGGGTGGTGCAACGCCAGCCCTTAATGCGCTGGCAACCCTGCTCGTATTCACTTCGTTTTCCGTTTTGATTCTTGGGCTCTTTGGCTTGTCATTTTGGCGCAAACGTCATGGTGAGCCTGGCGGACTGCGAGCCGCGCTTTCGGACATTACTCAGGCTGACGCCTAGCAAAACTATTTACTACTGAGCAGCAGGTAGCACTCGCACAGCATCTGGTAACACGTCGATCATTGTTTGGTCCCCATCGCGAAGCCCAATTGACGTTTCGTCGTTGGGCACTTCGGCCACAAGCGTGACTCCGCCGATACTCAAGGCCACACGCAAGGTAGAACCCGCAAAGGTGACGTGCTCAATCCTCGCAGCATGCGCACCCGTGCCAACCCTGATGCGCTCCGGTCTGATCAAGACTGTTCCATCACCTAGCGGTGAGTGATCTGGTGCGCTAAACCTCTCGCCCGCAACAACGACAACACCGCGTTCAACAACAGTCCCTGGAACCAAGTTGGCAGCACCGATAAAGCGAGCAACGTTAATTGAGGCTGGCATCTCATAAATTTCTCGTGGACTGCCAACTTGAATAAGGCTTCCATCGCGCATCACACCGATGCGATCGCTCATGGTAAACGCTTCATGTTGATCGTGCGTTACATAAATAAATGTGATGCCTATTTGCCGTTGCAAGGTCGCAAGTTCTATTTGCAAACGTGCACGCAACTGTGCGTCTAACGCACCAAGTGGCTCGTCGAGCAGCAATACGCTCGGCTCAAGCACAAGGGCTCGCGCAAGAGCGACTCGTTGTTGCTCGCCACCAGAAAGTTGGTGCACCCTGCGACCACTAAATGATCCAAGAGCCACCAAGTCGAGCGCCTGCATGACACGTTCTTTTTCAGGCTGCGCCGAAACGCTTCCCACTTTCTCAAACCGTAATCCGAACGCAACGTTGTCATACACATTGAGATGCGGAAACAGTGCATAGTTTTGGAAAACGGTATTGAGTGGTCGTGCCTCTGGCTCATCATCGGTGACGTCTCTGTCATCAATGAAAACTTGACCAGAGTCTGGAATCTCAAAACCACCGATCATTCGCAGCGTCGTGGTCTTGCCGCATCCCGATGGTCCTAATAACGAAAAAAACTCTCCAGCATGAATATCAAGAGACACGTTATTCACAACGACGCGATCGCCGTATGACTTGTTGAGCCCCCGAAGCGTGACAGAACCATCTAAAACCTGCGGTGTCATCTTTCCCCCTTTTTTTGTGGAGCTAAGGGGAATTGAACCCCTGACCTCTTGCATGCCATGCAAGCGCTCTACCAATTGAGCTATAGCCCCGTGCTACTCACGGTTTGACGCCGTCAATCTACCGTGGCTAGGCCCTCATAGTTTCAATATTGCCATCGACCGGAAGCACCTGACCCGTAATAAATCTCGCTGCTGAAGAACTCAAAAAGACTGCCGAGGCAGCAATATCGCTTGCATCAACGAATGTCTGCAATGAAACTTGTTTCTCATAACCGGTGCGAATGTCGCTCGCTGTCGCACCAGTTGCCAACGCCTCCCGCTCAATCACTCCATCCATGCGCGGACCACTCACCGACCCGGGGCATATCGCGTTCACTCGCACACCAAACTCGCCGAGTTCCATTGCCCACGATTTAGTCAGCCCAATGATCCCCCACTTTGCAGCAACATATGGCGAACGCAATGGGTATCCAAATATTCCTGCGCTCGTAGAAATGTTAATGATCGAGCCTTTTGATTTCAGCAGCATCGGCACAGCGACATGAGTACAACGAAATGTGCCGCCAAGGTTGATACGCACACATTCGTCGTAGGCATCTGGATCCATTTCATCTACTCGTGCTGTTGGGCCAGGCACTCCAACATTGTTGACCAAGATGTCGAGACCGCCAAGGTCGCGTTCGATTGCCACAAACATTGCTTCGACATCGCTCGTTTTTGAGACATCACAGATGTAGTTGGGCTTTGTTGAATCATTAACATCGCACACCACCACGGTTGCGCCAGCATTTCTCATTCCGTCGGCAATCGCTTTACCGATACCAGAACCACCACCAGTGACCAATGCACGCAGACCAGTTAAGCCAAAATTAGCGATGTTGATCGATGCGTTTGTTGATGCGTTCATACTCACGAACTTAGTCGCCAAGGCCCCAAGTCATCACAGGCACATCGAAATACAAGCGCTCGATCTCATAGAAATCGCGTGCCTCTTGGGCAAAAATATGGATCACCACATCGCCGTAGTCAATGAGCACCCACTGCTGCTCAACCGTGCCTTCGCTGCGCAATGGGGACCGACCAAGTTTTTCGCGCACTTTGTGGCTGACCTCGCTTTGGATTGCACCCACTTGACGCGAGTTACTTGCAGTCGCAACCACAAACAATTCGGTGATTGCTAATACATCGCCAACATTGAGCACCGTAATGTTCGTGCCCTGTTTCTCGTCTGCCGCACGTGCCGCTACTTGGGCGAGTTGTAACGCTGCCGAAACTTTTGGCTTTGCTACTGGTTTCTTGGCTACTGGTCTCTTGGCTACTGGTTTTTTCTCAGCCATCGGTAGCCACGGTCGTTGGTGGCAGTACTGGCGCAGATGCCAAGAAATCAACAAAGTCCTGGCCCAAAATGATTTGTGCGCCAATTCCCTGCACCGGATCTTTCCATTCGCCGTAAGAGATCGGTCCGATAACGCCATCGAGACCTATTTTCTTCAATTCCTCTGCAATCACTGTTGTTGTTTTAATCTCAGTTTTTTGTTGCGGACTTATGGTTAAATTTCTAATCAACGCCACCGTCACATTGAGATAACTCAATCGTTCGACAATCGCGTGAGTGATGTTCGCATCATTGAATGGATTATCCACCTGTGCAGCGAGCGTGTCATTTGCAATCGTCAGACTGCTTGGCGCCACGCTGGCCATGATCATCAATACTTCAAAAGGGTCCAGTGCATAGATGTCAATCCCCAACGGGTTATCCGCATCCACGAGAGGCTGCGCGCTCAACTGCCAAACTTGGATTGGGCCACCAAGCACCCTGCGCATAAAGGCACCGATTTCATTGGGTAATTCTGCGCCTACAAGCGCAGGTTCAAATTGGGCAACTTCAGGTGCAAGCCCCGTGCCGACTGCTGCAGCAACACCGTTCCACATTGCCTTGATATGCGCGAGTCGATCGAATTCTGGCTCGCCGGCTCTCTGCGTGTAAAGCACTAACGCAGCCTGATCCCCGGTCAACATTTGCTCACCTGCAGGGAAAAATTCGCTATCGACTGCGACAGGTTGTGGTGGCAAAGTTGTTTGTGTAGATCGTGAGTTTCTCGACTTAATTGTTGTGGTTGTTGCAGGGTCTTGCATCACCATTGCCGTATTAACTACTGGAGTTTCAAATGTGACAGGAATCTGTGGCAGCACATTGAGCACTCCTGCCAAGTCATTACGCCCTACCGCACCGACAACACTGAATGTGACGTCGAGTGCACCCTCGGCTTCAAGCAGCATTGCTTCCACCCCTGCTTGAGCAAACGTATCGGCAATGCGATGAGGCGATTGTCCACCAATGGATTCTGCGCGTGTGCCAACTGGAAGCGAAATAATCGTGCCACCGACGCCACTTGGATCGAGCACAAATGCGGTAAGCGAAGTGACTTGATTGACTTCATTAATAGTGGCTAACAATGCTGCAGGAGTTGCTGGTATCAGCAATGCCCCACTGTCGTCTACACGGGTGCCACCAGATGAATGCAATAACGAGCGTGCTGCTATCACGCCACCGATGGGCAACAAGCATGCAGATGCGACGCCGCAGGCCAGCGCCGCGAGCATTCTGTTGCGTTGCCGTGAAGGAATTGCGGTCATGAGCGATTAATTCTCTCACCTGATCCGTACATGCCACGAATCTGAATTTCGTTCAACACTTCAGCAGTCACTAAATAGTCGGTGGGTCGGCCGTCGGCAAATCGCGACCTGAGGTCGGTGCTGCTCACTTCAAGTCGCGGAGACTCAACTCGAAGCCATTCAAACTGTTTTGGCAAGTCAACACTCACTCCTGGTCGATCGACAACAACAAGTTGCGACTGTGCGACGACTTGATCAGCTCGCTCCCAACTTGGCAAACCCGCAGCCGCATCATCACCAACAATGGTGAACAACTGAACACCTGGACACTTGTGTGTAAGACCTTGCAGAGTGTCGGCAGTAAAACTCTTTCCACCGCGATCGATCTCGTCACTCCCAGCCATCAACCCTTCAACATTGCGCACAGCGGCTTCTACCAACGCAAACCGGTCTGCTGCCGGCGAAACATCGCGTACACCAGACTTCTGCCATGGATCGTGTGAGACCATCAAGATCACAACATCGAGATTCAGGGCATGGCGTACATTGATCGCAGTAACGAGATGCCCCACGTGGGGTGGGTCAAAGGTGCCGCCAAACAATCCGATTCTCTGATGCTGAGGTTGCGACACACCTTTCAGTCTAGAAAGATCTGCTTCTACCTCGGTCGTGCAGTTTTGCCACACTCAACATGGTCGTAAGCATTTCCAATATGTCCCAAACCCAATAAATATAAGCCTTTAGGAATTTTAAAAAATATTCATTTACCCCTAGCGCAAAACCTGCCGATGAACTAATGTCATAGATCCCCCCATAAACCCCCCACAGAATCGAAACGGTCCCCCACCATGTCTGACGCAATCGGCCTCTATCTCAACGAAATCGGCAAAGTTGCCCTCCTCAACGCCGAGGACGAGCGCAACCTCTCTAAAGCCATCGAAAAGGGTCGCGATGCGGCCACAGCTTTGAAAAAGGGTGAGCGCGGTGCAGCATTGCGCGCCGACCTTCGCGGCGCAGCCAAGGCGAAAGACCACTTCATCCGCTCAAACCTCCGACTGGTCGTCTCGATCGCCCGTCGTTACCCATTGCCACAGGGCATGGACTTGTTGGACTTGATCCAAGAGGGCAACTTGGGCCTCGAGCACGCCGTCGACAAGTTTGACTGGCGCCGTGGTTTCAAGTTCTCAACCTACGCAACATTCTGGATCCGTCAGGCCATCGGCCGCGCGCTTGACCAGAAGGCCAGCCTCATTCGTATTCCTGGCGATCGCTCAGCAACATTGCGCGCTGCTCTTCGTCAGGGTTCTGGTGATGCAGAAGGTCTCGATGCAATGAATGCCGAATTGCACCGCCTCACCACCCCGGTCTCGCTTGACAAGACCATCGGTGACGACGGCGATGCGACTCTTGGCGACTTGGTGCCAAACGACGACATCAGCCCAGAAGAGGCAGTGATGTCGATGGTTGACACCGATCTGCTTGACAACTTGCTCAACACACTTGACGAGCGCGCCCGTTACGCAGTCGAGGCACGCTTCGGCATGCACGATGGCGAGCGCAAAAGCTTCCGTCAAGTTGGCGAAGAACTCGGCGTTACTGCCGAAGCAGCACGCCGACTTGTGAGCCGTGCTGTTGACTCGTTGCGCGAAGATTCTGGCGATTTCCTGACCGTCTAAAACCCGCTGGGTTTGACCACGACAGGTTCGTACACTGAAAGTACTGAGCCCTATGACACGCAACTGGACACCTTCATCTTGGCAGAGCATGCCTGCTGTGCAACAGCCTCAATGGCCAGACACGGGCGACCTCGAGCGCGCACTGAAGCAGATCTCCACGTTTCCTCCACTCGTTTTTGCGGGTGAAGCAAGATCACTTCAAGCAGCCCTTGGTCAAGTAGCAAGTGGCAACGCATTTTTGTTACAGGCTGGCGACTGTGCAGAAAGTTTTGAAGAGTTCACTGCTGTCAATATTCGTGAAAAGCTTCGCGTTATTTTGCAGATGGCGGTCATGCTCACCTATTCGATGGGCGTTCCTGTTGTCAAAGTTGGTCGCATCGCTGGTCAGTTTGCAAAGCCTCGTTCGGCCAACACCGAGAAAGTTGGCAACATCGAACTGCCAGTTTTTCGTGGGCACATGGTCAACGACCCGAGCCCCCACGAAGATGCTCGACGACCAAACCCAGATCGTTTAATTCAGGCCTATCACCAGTCGGCGAGCACGCTCAACTTGTTGCGTGCCTTCACCAAGGGCGGCTTTGCAGATCTCAACCGAGTGCACGCTTGGAACCAAGAGTTTGTGGCAACGAGCACAGAAGGCCAGCGCTACGAGCAAGTTGCTGCCGAGATCGAGCGCGCGCTCGCGTTTATGCGAGCATGCGGTGTTGACACCGAGACCAACAGCGCTCTGCATCAAGTTGACGTCTACACAAGTCATGAAGCACTCATTTTGGGCTACGAAGAGGCACTCACTCGCCAAGACTCATTAACTGGTGGTTGGTACGACTGCAGCGCTCACATGCTGTGGATCGGCGAACGCACGCGTCAACTCGACGGCGCACACATTGAGTTTCTTCGTGGAGTGGGCAACCCAATCGGTTGCAAAATAGGCAAAGAAACAAGCGTCGACTTCGTGCTCAACTTGTGCGAAACGCTCAACCCATCACGCATTCCAGGCAGACTCACGTTGATCACTCGCATGGGTGCAGACAACGTTGAAGAAGCATTGCGTCCCCTGCTACGTGCTGTACGCGACACTGGACATCCGGTTGTGTGGGCATGCGACCCAATGCATGCCAACACGTTTACCGCTCCAAATGGTCGCAAGACCCGCCACTTTGACGACATCATTCGTGAGATCACTGGCTTTGTCTCGGCCCACCGTGCAGAAGGCACATGGCCAGGCGGCATCCACATCGAGCTCACAGGCGACAATGTCACAGAGTGTCTTGGCGGTGCAGAGGCCGTAAGCAATGAAGATCTCGACACGCGTTACGAAACCGTGTGCGACCCACGTCTAAACGCTCGTCAATCACTTGACCTTGCATTCCGCGTTGCAGAACTGATCCGCGACAAGAATTAGTGCCCATGGGCATAAAACTTGCGCAAACATTTGCGCTCACTGATACATGGGGCGCGTCCAATACTGCTGCCGGCGTGATTGACCAAACTGGTACGCCGCATATAACTGGTGACACCGAATACAGGTTTCGACTTGCATCGATCAGCAAACTTATAACAGCCTGGGCCGCGCTTATCTCGGTAGAAGACGGCTCCGTTTCGCTCGACGATCAAGTTGGTCAAGAAGGATGCACACTTCGACATCTCCTTTGTCACGCCGGAGGCTACGGGTTTGACAATGGCGCACCAATCATTAGCCCTGGTCGCAAACGCGTGTATTCGAACACTGCATACGAAATGCTCGCCGCACATATTGCGACACAAGTTGAAATGAGCTTTGACGAATACTTGTTCGAAGCAGTTTTTGCACCACTGGGCATGTCATCAAGTGAACTACTTGGCTCCCCCGCTGCAGACATTCACTCAACGATCTCTGATCTTGCATTTTTTGCGGCCGAGCTGCGCACACCAAAACTTCTCGCGCGAAGCACCTATATCGAAGCAACAACACCGCAATTCGGCGAGCTCGAAGGCGTAGTGCCAGGCGTTGGCAGGTTTGACCCATGCCTATGGGGCCTCGGCCCAGAAATCCACGGCGCCAAGTCACCTCACTGGATGGCAACACGCAATAGTGCTTCGACCTTTGGACACTTTGGCGGTAGCGGAACTTTTATTTGGATTGACCCCGTCGCAAACGTTGCATGCTTTGCGCTCTCCAACCGCGAGTTTGGTGATTGGGCGCTTGACGCATGGCCACAATTTGGCGATTCAGTTTTGAACGAGCTGAATCGCTAATGA